>CAZXBP010000016.1:0-28648 GCA_964639015.1 uncultured Nitrosomonas sp. | reverse complement strand
CCATGTCGAGCATGCGATCGGCTTCGTCGAGCACCAGAATTTCAACACCGGACAAGTCGGCTGTCTTTTGATTCAGGTGGTCGAGCAGTCGACCCGGCGTGGCGACGAGGATATCCACGCGTGATTTGAGCGCCTTGAATTGCGGGTTGATGTTGACGCCGCCGAACATCACCATCGAGACGAGCGGCAGGTATTTGCCGTAGGTTTTGACCGATTCTTCGACCTGCGCGGCGAGTTCGCGCGTCGGCACCAGAATCAGGCAGCGCGGCCGACCGGGCTTCGGTGCCTGCGCGGCGCGCGTCGACAGGTGATGCAGAATCGGCAGGGTAAAGCCGGCGGTCTTGCCGGTGCCGGTCTGCGCGGCGGCGAGCAGGTCGCCGCCCGCCAGCACCTGCGGTATTGCCTGCGCCTGGATGGGGGTTGGCGTGGTGTAGCCGGTTTCGGCGATGGCACGCAAAATTGGTTCGGCCAGCGCGAGGCTGGCAAAGTTTTTTTCAACAGTCATGTAGTAGTTTCCTGCGACGGCCTGTTGCGCTTGTGGCAACACCAATCGAGGCAGACGAATAGGGGATCGTGAGATCGGGGGGTAAAAAGCCGCGCACCGATTGGTTGGGTGCGGGTGTGCGCACTATACCGATGATATCCCGGCGCGGCAATGTATTTCTTTTTCGCGGGTAAAGAAAAGAAAAAAGTCGGTGTGTGTGGGTCGTTTTTCGATGTTCGGGGGTGAGCCTGAAAACCTCGTTTGACCGTTATCCGGGGTGGCTAACGATATGAATACATGAAGCAATTCTAGCAATGCCGGTTCATCCGGATGGTGAGCCAAACGATGGTATTTATAACGCGCCGCTTTTTAATTCCGGAGGCGTTGTAATTCGTTGTAATAACGCGTTATTACGCCTCATTGTGTCTTGCCGGAAATAAAGATCAACGTACTTTAAACTCCATTCAACTGAGATTTTTAGGGTGAAATATTCTGCCTTTGGCGAGCAAAGCCCGAATGATTTGTATATTCTTGCTCGCCGGTTCGTCTGCAGTAGATCGGTCTATTCTCGGACAGTCTCCAGACGTTGGTGTTCGCTGTCCCCCTGGGGGCAAAAAAACAGCATCGACTGATTACGTCTCCTGTGTAATCAATCAATGCGCTGAAGATTATTGCTTCCGTTCACGTCTGACGATCTTGTTCTGGCGTTGCGATAGATTTTCAGGTTTTTTTCGCAGTCAGGTGGGTTTCAGAATCTTCTTGCAAAACTTCCAGATCATTGACTATCTGCCTTATTTATTTGCAATTTTTGTTTGAAATTTGCTTCTGGCGGGCGGTCTTTAAGTCTTTGTCATATAAATAAATTTATCGTTCTTTTTCTTGACGATTCGCTTTTTTTTTATTAAAGTGGGTTGTAGGTGTAAAAAAGTAGTGATTAGTGGAAAAAAGTGGGATAAATTGATTTTTATGTAACTATGAGCCAATGACATGTTCCGTGGCATAACGCAGCTTAGCTTAGACGTAAAAGGCAGGATCGCGATACCGGCCAAGTATCGTGGCGAGCTGGTTGCGCAGTGTTCCGGGCGTCTGGTTGTGACAGCTGATCCTTCGCGGTGTTTGCTGGTTTATCCTCAACCTGCCTGGGAGCCCATCGAGCGGAAGTTGAGCGCCCTTCCGAGCTTTAATTCCAAAACGCGCAAATTGCAGCGTTTGTTGATCGGTAGCGCGAACGATGTGGAGATGGATGGTGCCGGTCGTATTCTGGTTGCGCCGCCCTTGCGAAGTTTTGCGGGCTTGTCTAAGGATGTCGTGCTGGTGGGGCAGGGTGAGAAGTTTGAGTTGTGGGATGAACAGAAGTGGAATCTTGAGATTGAAGATGCATTGTCTTTTAATGAAGATGATATGCCGCAGGAGTTGGAAGGATTTTCACTTTAATTGGGTGGTGATGGTTTGTCGGATCACGTTACCGTGCTGCTTGATGAGGCTGTGGATGCGTTGTCGATCAAGCCGGATGGAATCTATGTTGATGGAACATTCGGGAGAGGCGGGCATAGCCGGTTGATACTGTCCCGCCTGGGTGATAAGGGTTGCCTGATTGCGTTTGACAGGGATCTTGCTGCGGTAGAGGCGGGAAAAATTGATCTGGCGCCGGGTAATCCGAATTTCAGTATTCTGCACAGCCATTTTTCTCAGCTGCAACAGGAGTTGCTGAAGATTGGCGTGCACAAAATAGACGGCATCGTGCTGGATCTGGGGATTTCCTCGCCGCAGCTGGAAGCGGAAAGAGGGTTTAGTTTTCGTGCCGACGGCCCGCTGGATATGCGCATGGATACAAGCCGGGGACAGACAGCGGCGCAGTGGTTGGCAACAGTTCCGGAAACGGATTTAGAAAGGGTGATCAGGGAATATGGCGAAGAACGGTATGCTGGGTCGATTGCAAGAGCGATTGTTGTGGCAAGAACGCGGCAGTCTATTGTTACCACACTGCAACTTGCCGAGATTGTTGCAGCGGTCGTCCGCGCACGTCAGCGCAAGCGCGAAAGCAAGCAGAATCCGGCGACGCGCACTTTTCAGGCGATACGCATCTTTATCAATCAGGAGCTTGAGGAGCTGTCGTTAGTTTTACGGCAGAGCGTGGATCTGTTGAATCCGGGGGGGAGGCTTGTTGTGATCAGCTTTCATTCGCTGGAAGACAGAATGGTTAAGCGGTTTATGCGGGCGGCTGCGAAGACCGATTCCGTGCCGCGTGGTATCCCGCTACGTGAGGTTGAGAGGCTGCGATTTGCACAGCCGCAACTGAAAGTCATAGGCAGGGCGGTGCGTCCGGGTGAGCAGGAGATTGCGGAGAATAAACGATCACGAAGTGCTGTTATGCGAGTAGCTGAGCGGATTGATTTTAAAACGGTGGTGTGAGTTGCAGATGTTTAAATTTAATCTATTTCTGGTGTTGGCCCTGGTGATTTGCGCACTGAGCGTGGTTTATGCGCAGAATGAAGCACGCAAACTCAATATGGCGCTGGAAAACGAGCGAAAAATAACGCGCAAGTTAAACCTCGAATGGAAAAAATTGCAACTTGAACAAAGCACGCTGATTGCGCGCCGAAAAATTGAAAATGAGGCCAGACGGTTTCTGGATATGGACTTGCCGTCACCCAATCATGTGCAGATTATTTCTTCAGCAAGAATAAACGATCCACAGATAGCGAAGGTGCAATATGCTGAATAAGATCGACCAGCTGACGCCGCAACTGAAATTGAAGCCCTGGCGTGCAATGATGCTGTTCGGTTTTTTGATTCTGGGATTGATCGGCTTGATTGCAAGAGCCGTTTTCTTGCAGGGTGTGAACAATGACTTTCTGCAGAAAGAAGGCGCTGCGCGGTATAGCAAAGTTGTCGAGATGAGCGCTGACCGCGGCATGATTAAAGACCGCAATGGCGAAATACTGGCGATCAGCGCCCCGGTTGCATCGGTTTATGCGGACCCTAAATTGATAGAGATAACGCCGGATCAGCTTGAACAGCTGGCGCGTTTATTGCACATGGAAAAATCCGAGATAGAGCGTCGCATATACCGTAAGAAAGGACGGTTTGTGTACCTTAAGCGCTGGATTGTTCCTGAGGTTGCGGAGCGTATTGCGGATCTCAAAATTAAAGGTATTGCATTTGAAACAGAGTTCAAACGTTACTATCCTGAGGGAGAAGTGGCGGCGCATATCGTTGGTTTTACCGATATTGAAGACCGCGGGCAGGAGGGTGTCGAACATGGATGGAATGCGGTACTGACCGGGGAAATAGGCAGTCGGCGCGTGATTAAGGATAATAAGGGCCGTATTATCGAGGATGTGGAGAAAATTCGCGCTGCCAGACAAGGTCAGGATCTTGCGTTGTCGCTGGATAGAAGAATTCAGCACATCGCGCATCAGGAGCTGAAGCGTGCGGCTATCATGCATCAGGCGATAGCCGGCAGTATTGTTGTGCTCGATGCGCAAAGCGGAGAAGTGCTGGCGCTGTCCAATTTTCCCGTTTATAACCCAAATTCGGCCATAACCCAGGAAATGATTGACAATCGTATCCTGGTAAACCGCGCGGTGGTGGATACCTATGAGCCGGGATCAACACTCAAGCCGTTTCCGATTGCTGTGGCGATAGAGACCGGGCTGGTTAACCCTGAAACGGTTGTGCAGACTGCGCCGGGTACATTCAGGGTTGGTCGTTCGACCATTCGCGATGTAAGCAATAAAGGATTGCTGACGGTTGCTGAGGTCTTGCAGGTGTCCAGCAATGTCGGAACAGTTAAAATAGCATTGTCGATGCCTGCGCAGACATTATGGGAAATGTATAACAATGTGGGGTTTGGCCAACTGATCAGTACCGGTTTTCCCGGAGAAGCCAGTGGCGTGTTGCGGCCTTACAATAAATGGCGTCCGATCGAGCAGGCAACCATGTCATTCGGCCATGGATTGTCGGTGAGTTTGCTGCAGGTGGCGCGTGCCTATACGATTTTTACTACGGGCGGTGAATTAAAGCCGATCTCGGTGTTAAAGCAGGACTTTCCGGTGATGGGTCAACGTGTCATTTCCAGAAAAACGGCGCTTGCGGTCAGTCAGATGCTGGAGATGGCAACACAGTCAGGCGGTACAGCACCGCTTGCCCGGGTGGCAGGGTATCGCGTGGCTGGCAAGACAGGTACGGCGCATAAGCTGATCGACGGAAAATATGCCAGGAATCGTTATGTTTCCTCATTTGTCGGTTTTGCTCCAGTGTCTAATCCGCGTCTGATTGTGGCGGTGGTGCTGGATGAGCCTTCGGCCGGAAAATATTTCGGCGGTGCGGTTGCCGCGCCGGTGTTCAGTCAGGTGGTGACGACAGCGTTGCGATTGCTGAATGTGCCGCATGATGCGCATTCTGGTGATGTGGCTGCTGCTTCTCCGGCACGCTTTTCTGCTGGCGGTGACGGATGAATCAGATTATGACTGAGAGATCAGGAAAAGTGTTTGATTGTCATCAACTCGACAGGCTTGGCGTGTCGATTGAACGACTTGTTATAGACAGTCGTCAAGTGCTGCCTGGAGACACGTTTCTGGCAATTTCAGGATCGAGAACAGATGCGCGCAAACTGATACCGCAGGCTATATTGGCTGGCGCAAATGCAGTGATATGGGAGTCGAGCAATTTTTCATGGAACCCGTCATGGCAAGTGCCGTCGCTGGGAATTCCCGGGTTGCGCGGAAAAGCCGGATATATTGCGGACTGTGTGTATGGTCATCCATCCGAAAGGCTGTGCGTTACCGGATTTACCGGCACTAATGGTAAAACATCGTGCAGTCACTGGTTTTCGCAGGCAATGAATGTGCTGCACAGGAAAACAGCAGTGATAGGGACATTGGGGAGTGGTTTTGCCGGTGAACTGGAAGCGTCAACCAACACAACGCCGGATCCTGTGACGCTGCAAAAAAATCTGGCGCAGTTTCTGCAAAATGGCGCTACGCATGTGGCAATGGAAGTGTCTTCTCACGGTATTGAGCAGGGGCGGTTGAATGGCACGACACTTTCGGTTGCGGTATTAACGAATCTGTCACGCGATCATCTGGATTATCACAAAAGCATGGATGCCTATGCCGAGTCGAAGGCGCGGTTGTTTTTCTGGCCGGGACTGAAGAGCGCGGTACTCAATCTGGATGATGTGCTGGGCGTGGAATTGTTTCAGCAACTCACGCCGAAATCTGTGCAAATTATCGGTTATAGCTTTAGAAGGGATGCGGTGAAAGGCTGCTCCGGGCGATGCAGTATTTTATATGGCAGTAATCTCAAGGCCGATTTGCATGGGATGTCGCTTGAAATCGAATATCAGGGAGAGCGGATCGCACTGAGTGTCGATCTGGTCGGTAAATTTAATGCGGTAAATTTGCTGGCGGTGACGGCGGCATTGCTTGCCTGCGATATACCCTTTGCCGATGCGGTGAATGCCTTGCGCCTTGTTAAACCGATCCCGGGACGCATGGAAAAATTCGGCGGCGGAGAATACCCCACTGTGATAGTCGATTATGCGCATACACCGGATGCGCTGGAGAAGGTATTGTCCACCCTGCTCGACATGCTGCACATGCAGGCCAGAGTACATCAGGAGCATGCTCGGAAAACAGGGCGTTTATTTTGTGTGATTGGGTGCGGCGGAGAGCGTGATCGCGGCAAGCGTCAGCTGATTGGGGAAGTGGCGATGCGTTTTGCGGATGAAGTGATATTTACCAGTGACAATCCACGCAGCGAAGATCCGCACAAGATTGTCGAGGACATGATCGGGACGCAGCGTAACGAAAACCTGCAGATTGAAATTAACCGGGAACTGGCTATTTATCAGGCGATCAGCAGCGCGCTCGCGGGCGATATTGTATTAATTGCCGGTAAAGGACATGAGACGTATCAGGAAATCAGCGGACAAAAAATCCCATTCAGTGATGCGCTGATTGTTCAGCAGGTACTGAGCGATTTGTCGGATAAACGCGGGGAGCAACAGGTGTGATGCGGCTGCAGGAAGCGGCTGAAGTGCTGAGTGCCCGCCGGCAGGGTGATGATGTAATGTTTGCCGGTGTGAGCACAGATAGCCGTACTGTACATCCGGGCGAGCTTTTTATCGCATTAAGCGGAGAAAAATTTGATGGACATCGCTTTGTGCGTGCTGCGCGGGAACAGGGGGCCGTGGCGGCCATGGTGGAACATGATCTGGATGATGCGGCGGTATCAACAGATTTCCCCCTGGTTTGTGTAAAAAATACCCGTTCAAGTCTGGGGCAACTGGCGGCGCACTGGCGGCAGCGGTTCTCCATGCCGCTTGCCGCGATAACCGGCAGCAACGGTAAAACAACTGTGAAAGAGATGCTTGCGTCGATTTTAAGTCAGGCTACAGGAGAGGGCGCGGCGTCACCGGCAAACCAGTCATCACGGGTGCTGGCAACGGTGGGTAATCTTAACAACGAGATAGGCGTGCCATTGATGCTGCTCCGTCTGCGCGAGAATCATCAGTATGCGGTGATCGAGATGGGGATGAATCATGCTGGAGAAATTGCTTACCTGACCGGGTTGGCGCGACCGGATGTGGCCGTGATAACCAATGCCGGCGCCGCACATATAGAAGGATTGGGGTCGATCGAAGCGGTCGCGCGGGCAAAGGGCGAGATTTTTGCCGGATTGAGTCAGCAGGGTACCGCCGTGATCAATGCGAATGATGAATATGCGCCGTTGTGGCGGACGTTGATCGGAAACAGGAGAGCCATCGAATTTGGCTTTAATGTAAGCGCGCAGGTGACTGCCGAGTTCACGAGCGAAGCGTATGGCAGTCGGGTTCAATTAAAACTGCCGGATGGCATTCAGGATGTCAATTTAAAGGTGCCCGGCATTCATAATATTCGGAATAGTCTGGCGGCTGCTGCTGCTGCCGTGGCGCTTGGCGTGAATGGCAGAACAATAGCAACAGGATTGGAGCACTTTAAGGGCGTGAAAGGGCGGCTGCAAATTAAACAAGGCAGAAATAAGTCGGTTCTGATCGATGACAGCTATAACGCAAACCCCGAATCCGTAAAGGCGGCGTTAGCAGTTCTGGCGGCTGCGGCGGGTAAAAAAATTCTGGTGCTCGGCGATATGGGAGAGCTGGGTAAAGCCGCCTGCGATTTGCACAGAACAATCGGCGAAGAAGCGCGATTGCTCAAACTGGACCGACTGTTGACTTTAGGTGAGTTAAGTCGCTGTGCAAGTGATGCCTATGGTCAGGGAGCGCAGCATTTCAGCGATATGGAAACGCTGCTTGATAACCTGGAAAACTGGCTGGACGCTGATGTGACCGTATTGGTCAAGGGATCGCGTTTTATGCAAATGGAGCGCATTATTAATCGGCTGGAAGGATGATTTTGATCAATTGCGAAGAAGGGCGAAAATAAAGTGCGGAAAGTGATCGCTGGGCTGATACGGCTAAGAGAAGCATCATGTTACTAGAGTTGTCGCAGTGGCTGGCGCAAGAGATACGTGCATTCAATGTGTTCAGTTATATTACCTTGCGCGCCATGCTGGCAGCTTTGACGGCGCTGGCGATATCGTTTCTGATCGGTCCGCTGATGATTCGTAAATTAACCTACTATAAAATCGGGCAGTCAGTGCGTGATGACGGCCCGCAAACGCATCTTGCTAAAGCAGGCACGCCGACCATGGGCGGCGCGTTAATTCTCGTGGCAATCGTGCTGACGACGCTGTTGTGGGCTGATCTCAGTAATCGTTACATATGGGTGGTGTTGTTGACGACTTTGGGTTTTGGGCTGATTGGATGGGTCGATGATTATCGTAAGGTCGTACACCGTAATCCGAAAGGCCTGTCGGCGGGAAGTAAGTTTTTCTGGCAGTCCGTAATCGCGCTGGTGGTAGCGTTTTATCTGGCACTGACTGCTGAATTGCCGGCACAGACCGATATGATCGTGCCTTTTTTCAAGGATGTGGCAGTCCCGCTGGGAGTTACCGGTTTTGTTATTTTGACCTATTTAGTGATTGTGGGTACCAGTAATGCGGTCAACCTGACCGATGGACTGGATGGTCTTGCGATTATGCCAACAGTCATGGTCGGCGGCGCGCTGGCAATCTTTGCCTACGCTGCCGGTCATGTGGTTTTTGCAAACTATCTCGGCATACCCTATATTCCGAACGCTGGAGAATTGTCTGTCTTTTGCGGCGCATTGGCGGGGGCTGGTCTGGCTTTTCTGTGGTTCAACACCTATCCGGCTGAAGTCTTCATGGGCGATGTGGGCGCACTGTCGCTGGGCGCTGCGCTTGGTGTGATCACGGTAGTGGTGCGGCAGGAAATCGTGCTGGTGATCATGGGCGGGGTTTTTGTAATAGAGGCGCTTTCAGTTATGTTGCAAGTCGCGTCCTACAAATTAACCGGGCGCCGCGTGTTCAGGATGGCGCCATTGCATCATCATTTTGAGTTAAAAGGATGGAAGGAGAATCAGGTGGTTGTGCGGTTCTGGATTATCACGATAATCCTGGTTTTGATCGGCCTGTCGACGTTGAAGTTAAGATGAACCTGAAAGGAAAACAAGTGCTGGTACTGGGGATGGGTGAAACAGGCATGTCGATGGTGAAATGGCTGGTCCGTCAGGAAGCCGTCATGCGGATAGCTGACAGCCGGACAGTGCCGCCTAATCTTGATGCCGTGATGACGATGATTCCAGCTAAAGATATTTTTACCGGTCCATTTGAAAGCAGGACTTTTGAAGCGATAGAAATTATCGTGATGAGCCCGGGTGTGCCGCTGTCTGATCCGCATGTGCAACATGCCATCGCTAGCGGTATTCCAGTAGTTGGCGATATAGCGTTGTTCAGATGGGCACTTGCACAGAATGACACTGTGAACGCGAAAGTGCTGGCCATTACCGGCACGAATGGAAAAACAACGGTTACCGCGATGGTCGGCGCGATGCTGATGAAAGCGGGAATGGACGTGGCAGTAGCAGGAAATATCGGCCCGGCGGTGCTTGATGTTTTTATGCAGCGTCTCGATAGCGGAAAAATGCCGCAAATGTGGGTGCTGGAAGTGTCCAGCTTCCAACTGGAATTGACTGAATGGCTTAATGCCGACGTAGCGGCAGTTTTGAATTTAAGTGAAGATCATATGGATCGTTACCGCGACATGCAGGAATATATCCAGGCTAAGGCCAGAATTTTCAATCATGAAAACCCGGCTGAAAGCGTGCAGATATTGAACCGGGACGATAAGTTTTCCTTAGCCATGCGGCAAACGGACAGAAAGCAGATGACATTCGGTTTGAACGATCCCGATACTGAAACGGATTTCGGTATTGTTCACTGGGACCATGCTATCTGGCTGGTGGAAGGCGGGAAGTTACTGATGAAGGCGTCAGACTTGAAATTAAACGGCCTGCACAATGCGGCCAATGCTTTGGCCGCGCTGGCGATTTGCCGAGCCGCAGAAACGCCGGTGGAGCCTTTGTTATCGGCGTTGCGCGAATTTAAAGGATTGTCGCACCGCATGGAAGTGGTTGCCGCGTTTTGCGATGTGACATTTATTGATGATTCCAAAAGCACCAATGTCGGGTCAACGATTGCTGCGTTGAATGGATTGAAGGGCAATGTCGTGCTTATCGCCGGGGGTGACGGCAAGGGGCAGGATTTCACATTATTACGACAGGCTGTTGCGGAGGGTGCACGCGCGGTTGTGTTGATTGGCCGTGATGCGGGAAAAATCGCCGCTGCGCTGAGTGATTGCGGCGTGCCGGTTTATTTTGCGCAAACGATGGAAGATGCATTGCAGAAAAGTTTTCTGTTTGCCCATCCTGGTGATGTGGTGCTGCTATCACCTGCCTGTGCGAGTTTTGATATGTTCAGAAATTATGTGCATCGCGCGGAAGTATTTGTGGCGGCGGTCAGGGATATAGAGCTGAAATGTTCAACGCTTGGCGAGAAAAGGCATTAGCCGATGATTAATCCGACCGACAATGTAAAAATCGTTAGAATGCCGGATTTCGATCAGGCGCTGATATGGTCCGCGCTGTTGTTGCTGAGCCTGGGGCTGGTGATGGTTTATTCGGCGTCTATCGCGATAGCCGAAGCGCAGTTTGGTGCGGATCGATCCTATTATTATCTGATGCGTCATTTGACTTATCTGGTTATAGGCGGCATGTTCGGATTGTTTGTTTTTCAGGTGCCGCTGCATATCTGGCAGAAGTCGGCATTTTATCTGTTTTTGCTGGGCATAATCCTGCTTATGCTGGTGCTTGTTCCCGGAATCGGCCGCGAAATAAACGGTAGTCAACGCTGGATATCACTTTACTTTGTTAACTTGCAGCCATCGGAATTCATGAAATTTTTTATGATCATCTATACCGCTGATTATGTGGTACGCAAGGCGACTGATCTGAACGGTTTCTTTAAAGGCTTTTTACCGATTTTAGTTATCATCGGTTTTGTCGGATTTTTACTGCTGCGGCAACCGGATTTTGGCGCGGCAGCGGTCATCGCCGCTTTGGTCATTGCCATTCTGTTTCTGGGTGGCGTCAGCATAAAAATATTTTCAGTGCTCCTGGTTTTGATGGTTACAGGGGGCTATGCACTGATCAGGTTTTCAGGCTATCGTCTGGATCGAATTGTCGGTTTCATGGATCCCTGGGCAGATCCGCTTGGAAAAGGGTATCAGCTCAGTCACGCGCTGATCGCATTTGGCCGTGGAGAATGGCTGGGCGTTGGATTGGGGGGGAGTGTCGAAAAGTTATTTTACTTACCCGAAGCGCATACGGATTTCTTGTTGGCTGTACTTGCTGAAGAGCTCGGATTCGTCGGTGTTACTACCGTCATTGTGTTATTTGCGACCCTCGTCATTCGTGCTTTGGCGATCGGGCGCCAGGCGGCGAAACTGGAATGCCATTTTGCTGCGCTGGTGGCTCAGGGTATCGGCCTCTGGATTGGCATGCAGGCACTCATCAATATCGGTGTCAATATGGGTGTGCTGCCCACGAAAGGATTGACGTTGCCATTGATGAGTTTTGGCGGCAGCAGCATTACCGCGATCTGTTTAGCATTGGCGGTTTTGCTGCGTATCGATTGGGAAAACAGGCAGCGGTTGCAAGGTAAGGGCATATGAAAAATCCTGTTCTGGTCTGTGCCGTAAAGGAAAGACATTCATGACGCACACCATCCTGATTATGGCGGGTGGAACCGGCGGGCATGTTTTCCCGGGACTGGCAGTGGCGGATAAGCTGAAGGCGCGCGGTTGGAAAGTGGTGTGGCTGGGTACGCAGACAGGTATGGAAAACAGGCTGGTGGCACAGCAAGGATATTCAATGGAGACGATCAGTTTTTCAGGATTACGAGGTAAGCGCGTGCTGACGTGGCTGACTTTGCCGCTGCGGCTGTTGATCGCGTTTAAACAAAGTCTGAATGTATTGCGTCGCGTGCGGCCTGATGTAGTGTTGGGGATGGGCGGTTATCCGGCTTTTCCTGGCGGAATGATGGCTGTCCTGCTGAATAAACCTTTATTGATTCATGAACAGAATTCGGTGCCGGGTTTAACCAACAGAATTCTGGCAAGGCTGGCTGACAAAGTGATCCTCGGTTTTCCCGCTGATATTAAAGCTGATGAAGGCAAAGTGATAATCGCCGGAAATCCTGTGCGACAGGAAATAGCAGCGATTGAAACGCCGGAGAAGCGTTTTGCAGAACGAACCGGACCACTGCGGTTATTGGTCGTGGGCGGAAGTCTGGGGGCGCAGATTTTGAATACGGTGGTGCCGCTGGCGTTGCGAAGCATGCCGGAAGAGTACAGACCCGAGGTCGTACATCAGGGGGGCGAAAAGCATCTCGATGTGATTCGCCGGAATTATCAGGAATCAGGCGTGAAGGCCCAATTGATGCCATTTATTGACGATATGGCCAGTCAATATGCGGTGTGCGATCTGGTCTTGTGTCGCGCGGGGGCGTTGACGGTATCGGAGCTCGCGGCTGCCGGCGTAGCAAGCATACTGGTACCCTATCCTTATGCTGTGGACGATCATCAAACCGGTAATGCACGCTTTCTGAGCGATCGTCAGGCAGCGATTCTGCTGCCGCAAACCGAATTGAATCCTGACAGCCTGGCAGCGCTGCTGAAGAATTTGACGCGCGAGAAACTGCTGGCGATGGCGAATGCGGCGCGCAAACTGGCGATGCCGGATGCGACGCGGACAGTTGCGCAAATATGTGAGCAGTTGACTGGCAATACGGAAGGAGCAGGGCGATGAGACATAAAGTCAAGCATATCCATTTTGTCGGAATTTGTGGCTCCGGTATGAGTGGTATTGCCGAGGTAATGTTCAACCTGCGGTACAAAATCACGGGCTCGGATTTATCCGATAATGCGGTGGCACGGCGCCTGAGAAACCTTGGAATAACGGTTTATACCGGTCATGCCAGTGAGCAGGTTGTCGGCGCCGATGTGGTGGTGATTTCAACGGCAGTCAAAGCGGATAATCCTGAGGTAACTGCTGCGCATGAGAAAAAAATTCCGGTCGTGCCGCGCGCTTTAATGCTGGCCGAATTGCTGCGTTTGCGCCGGGGAATTGCGATTGCCGGCACGCATGGCAAGACAACGACGACTAGTCTGATTGCCAGCATACTGGCTGAAGCGGATATGGACCCGACTTTTGTGATCGGCGGCCGGCTGGAAGCGGCAGGTTGTCATGCCAAGCTCGGCAGTGGTGAGTTCATTGTCGTTGAAGCGGACGAATCGGATGCATCGTTCCTTTACCTGCAGCCGGTTCTGACTGTGGTGACCAATGTCGATGCGGATCACATGCAAACCTATGGTAATGACTTTAACCGGTTGAAACATACATTTGTCGAATTCGTGCAGCATTTGCCTTTTTATGGCATGGCAGTACTGTGTATTGATGATGCCAATGTATGTGCGTTGTTACCGGAAATAACGAAACCCATTACGACATACGGGCTTTCAGCAGAGGCGCAGGTGCGGGCAGTGGATATCAGTCATTGTCATGGTCAAATGCATTTTACCGCAATAGTCGGCGTCAACGGTTCCAGCCGCAGATTTCCTGTTGTCTTGAATCTGCCGGGCATGCACAATGTGCAGAATGCGCTGGCGGCGATTGCTGTCGCCAACGAGATAGGCGCGTCTGATACGGCAATAATCAAGGCATTATCGGAATTCAAGGGTGTTGAGCGGCGTTTTCAGCACTATGGCACGATTCAAGTGGCTGATCAGCGTCGCTTCACACTGGTTGATGATTATGGCCATCATCCGGCTGAACTGGCCGCAACGCTCCATGCTGCGCACGGCGCCTTTCCAGGGCGGCGTGTCGTGCTGGCTTTTCAGCCGCATCGCTACACACGTACCCGCGATTTGTTTGAAGACTTTGTCAAAGTCCTTTCGCAGGCGGATGTGCTGCTGTTGACCGAAGTTTATCCGGCGGGCGAAGAAGCGATTGTGGCGGCCGACAGCAAATCGCTGGCAAGAGCGGTGCGCGTGCAGGGAAAAGTAGAGCCGATTTTCGCCCCGACGCTAGACGATTTGGTCGCTGCGATTCTGGATGTGATCGACAATGGCGATGTGGTGCTGGTCATGGGGGCGGGCTCGATAGCCAGAGTCGCGCCGGAAATTTTTCAAAAGCAGAAAAAATTAAAGATTATCAATGAATAATCAGTCTGGAAATCCATTTGTGAGCAGAACATGGGGCGTGTCGTGGGGCTGAAATTAGATGCGTGGAATTCTGAATATTTAAGGGGTTGTTTGTCCGGTAAAGGCGATATGGATGCGTTGCGCGGTGAAATGCGATTGAATGAACCCATGTATAAGCATACATCGTGGCGTACGGGCGGTACGGCGCGACGGTATTACATACCGGCGGATCTGGAGGATTTAAGTGATTTTTTGCAGCACCTGCCTGCTGATGAGCCGGTTTATATAATAGGCCTGGGGAGTAACCTGCTGGTCAGGGATGGTGGCGTATCCGGTACTGTCATTGCTTTACATGCACGGCTGAATGAATTGAAACTGATGCGCCGGGATCAGGCAGGCGGGGCGATTTTTGCAGGGGCAGGTGTCGCATGCGCCAAAGTGGCGCGTTTTGCAGCCAGGCATCAACTGGCCGGGGCCGAGTTTTTAGCAGGCATTCCAGGCACGGTTGGCGGTGCATTGGCCATGAACGCCGGTTGTTACGGTTCAGAAACCTGGGATTTGGTGGAGCAGGTAAAGGTGATTGATCATTCGGGTGTTATCAGACTTCGCAAACCTGTTGCGTATGAGGTTGGGTATCGCAGCGTGCGGTGCGCTGTGGCATCTACTGTCAGAGAGAAGGAAGAGTGGTTCGTCGGCGGTTTCTTCCGTCTTGAGAATGGTGATGAAATGGTTTCCAGACGAACGATCAAACAGCTTTTGACGCTGCGTGTTGCTAGCCAGCCGTTGAACATGCCGAATGCCGGATCGGTGTTCAGAAATCCACCGGGAGATTATGCTGCGCGGCTGATCGAGTCCTGCGGGCTTAAAGGCGCGGTCATCGGCGGTGCAATGGTGTCACTGAAACATGCCAATTTTATTATCAATACCGGTCATGCAAGTGCATCGGATATAGAAGCACTGATCAAGATGGTGCAGGAAAGAGTGGCTCGTGAAACAGGAATCAATCTGAAGCAGGAAGTGCGCATTATAGGGGAAGCCAGGAAAAGCGGGGGCTTGACATGAACGAGCGTCGCTTCGGAAAAGTCGCAGTATTGTTGGGTGGACGTTCCGCAGAACGTGAAATTTCACTGCAAAGCGGTCAGGCTGTTTTGGCTGCGCTACTGCGCAGTGGCGTCGATGCACATCCGTTTGATCCCGCTGAGAAACCGTTATCGGCTCTGCTGGATGAACGCTTTGATCGTGCGCATATTGCGCTGCACGGTCGTTTCGGAGAAGACGGCACTATTCAGGGTGCGCTCGAACTCATGGGAATTCCTTATACCGGCAGTGGCGTAATGGCCAGCGCGCTGGCCATGGATAAATGGCGAACCAAATTACTGTGGCAGGCGGTTGGTGTCAGTTCGCCGCGCTGCTTGCTGCTTACCGCGCAAAGTGATTTTGAGCGGGTTGCACAAACGCTCGGCTTGCCGTTGATTGTTAAGCCTGCGCGTGAAGGGTCAACCATCGGTTTGAGTAAGATTTATCAAGCGCAGGATATTGAACAGGCATACCGGCAGGCGGCAAATTATGATGATCTGGTGTTGGCTGAAGAATTCATTGAGGGCATTGAGTTGACTGCCGCAATAGTGGGCGACAGACCACTGCCGCTGGTGAGAATCGAGGTCTCGGGCGATCTTTACGATTACCAGGCCAAGTACTTTTCGGATGAAACCCGCTATTTCTGCCCTTGTGGTTTACCTGAAGAACAGGAGCGCGCTGTTCAGGAGCAGGCGCTGCTGGCCTATCAAACACTGGGGTGCGAGGGCTGGGCAAGAGTTGATTTGATATTAAGCCGTACGGGTGGTTTTTATTTTCTGGAGGCCAATACATCGCCGGGAATGACAAATCACAGTCTGGTTCCGATGGCTGCCAGAACGGCCGGAATGGAATTTGATGAATTGGTGCTGAAAATTTTGAGCCTGACACATGTGGGATAATCATCGTTTTCTGAATTTCGTGTCGAATACGCTGCTTATCCTGGTGGTTGCGGCAGTTTTTGAAAAACTTTATCAATATACTGATTTGTCGAGATTTATTAAGATAAAGGAAATTCATGTTCAAAGCTTGTATGCGGAACGATTGGATTTAAAGTATATTACCCGCGAACAAATTGAGCGGGTTGTGAAAAATGACGTAAATGGCAATTTTTTGTCGGTTGATTTGATCGCTGTACGTGATGCATTTATTAAAATGCCTTGGGTGCGCGACGCAAAAGTCGAAAGAATCTGGCCACTGGGCTTGAATGTGAAACTGGAAGAACATCAGGCTATTGCGCACTGGGGTAGTCATGCATTAGTGAATACACACGGAGAGGTTTTTCGTGCTGTGCTGGAAGAGAAATTCCCTGTTTTTACAGGGCCTATGGAAGCGAATTCGAAAGCGGTGATCGAGAAGTATCACCTGTTCAGTCAGATTCTGGCGCCGTTGCAACAATCGATCGCAAGAATCAATTTGTCTTCCCGGCATGCCTGGCGTATACAACTGGAATCTGGAACCATTCTTGAATTGGGGCGGGTGGAAATGGAAGAGCGGCTGAAACGCTATGTATCGGTATATAACCACAGTATTGCCCATTTGAATCAGGGAGCGCCGCTGGCCTACATTGACCTGCGCTACTCAAATGGATTTGCAGTGAATGTGTCGGATGTTGAAAAACCATCGAAGGGTAAGCGTGAAACGAGAAAAGAAACCTAGGATCAGGGAGATATGACTGAATGAGTAAAGCTAGGGAAAGTAGAAATCTGATTGTCGGACTTGATATAGGCACGTCAAAAATAGTGGCTATTGTTGCGGAAATATTGCCCGAAGGCGGTTTTGAAATCATCGGACTCGGCACGCACCCATCCCGTGGGCTGAAGAAAGGCGTTGTAGCCAATATAGAAACGACAGTTAATGCTATTCAACGCGCACTGGAAGAGGCCGAGTTAATGGCGGATTGCAAGATTAATGAAGTTTTTACCGGGATAGCCGGCAGCCATATCAAAGGTATCAATTCGGATGGTATGGTGCCCATTAAGGACAAAGAAGTAACCGAGGAAGATGTGGAGCGTGTGATGGAGGCGGCAAAAGCGGTCAATATCCCGGCCGATCAGCAAATTCTGCATATCCTCAATCAGGAATTTATTATCGATGGTCAGGAAGATGTGCGCGAACCTGTCGGCATGAGCGGAATTCGACTCGAAGTGAAGGTGCATATCGTAACCGGCGCTGTTTCATCCGCTCAGAATATCGTCAAGTGCGTTCACCGTTGTGGTCTGGAAGTTCGTGATTTGATTCTACAGCCATTGGCTTCCGCAATGGCGGTGCTGAGCGACGATGAAAAAGATCTTGGCGTGTGTCTGGTTGATATCGGTGGTGGTACAACCGATATTGCGGTATTTACTAATGGCGCGATTCGGCACACTGCGGTGATACCGATAGCGGGGGATCAGGTGACCAATGATATTGCCATGGCATTGCGGACGCCGACCAAGAATGCGGAAGATCTTAAATGCCGTTACGGCTGCGCATTACGCAGTCTGGCTGATACCAATGAAATGATCGAAGTTCCGGATGTCGGCAATCGCGGTTCTCGGCAGCTTTCCGTGCAGACATTGGCGGAAGTGATCGAACCCCGCGCAGAAGAGCTTTATACCATGGTGCAGGCTGAATTACGGCGCAGTGGATACGAGGAACTGCTTTCTTCGGGCATCGTGATTACAGGTGGCTGCGCTTCGCTACGGGGTATGGTGGAGCTCGGTGAGGAAATTTTTCATATGCCGGTTCGGTTGGGGGTGTGCAATTACAAGGGAAACTTGCAGGAAGTGGTTCATACGCCACGCTATTCTACCGGTGTAGGTTTGATCATGGCCGGTATCGCGCATTTGAAGCATCATCATTATATGCGGTTGCAGGGCGGGTCTGCAAAACAGATTTTTACCCGAATGAAAAACTGGTTTCAGAAAAATTTTTAGGCAGCGGTCTTTTTTTGTTCTGTTTGTGTACTTTGGCGAGATAGTCTTTTTCTTTGAAAGGAGAGGTGCGATGTTTGAAATTATGAGTAACGAAATACAAGAAGCCATTATTAAAGTGATTGGCGTAGGGGGCTGTGGATGTAACGCCGTAGATCATATGATCAGCAACGAAATGAAAGGCGTGGAATTCATCAGCATGAATACCGATGCGCAGGCATTAAAAAATACCAGAGCAGGTACGATTCTGCAGCTTGGATCGGGGATTACGCGTGGATTAGGCGCTGGGGCCAATCCTGAAATTGGACGTGAAGCCGCAATGGAAGATCGTGACCGCATTGCGGAACTGATCCAGGGTTCTGATATGCTGTTCATCACAGCAGGCATGGGTGGTGGTACGGGAACTGGTGCTGCGCCGGTGGTTGCACAAGTTGCCAAGGAAATGGGAATTCTGACCGTCGCTGTTGTCAGCAAGCCTTTCGCCTTTGAAGGTAAACGTCTTAAAGCTGCTCAACATGGCATGGAAGAGCTGTCGCAGCATGTGGACTCATTAATTGTTATTCCAAATGACAAGCTAATGATGGTTCTGGGCAATGACATCAGCATGCTGGATGCGTTTAAGGCCGCAAATGATGTGTTATATGGTGCGGTTGCAGGCATTGCCGAGGTTATTAATTGTCCTGGGTTGGTGAATGTCGACTTTGCCGATGTGAAAACTGTTATGTCTGAAATGGGCATGGCGATGATGGGCTCAGCAGTGT
The DNA here is from genome assembly GCA_964639015.1 of uncultured Nitrosomonas sp. GTDB lineage: Bacteria > Pseudomonadota > Gammaproteobacteria > Burkholderiales > Nitrosomonadaceae > Nitrosomonas. The sequence goes on along the minus strand of CAZXBP010000016.1, from coordinate 9,748 downwards.
CTTCCGGGATTGATCGTGCACGGATAGCTGCTGAAGATGCCGTTGCCAGTCCGCTGCTTGAAGATATTTCGCTTGCAGGCGCAAGAGGTGTTCTGGTAAATATTACTGCAAGCAAGTCATTGAAAATGCGTGAAGTTCATGAAGTTATGGGCGCTATTAAAGAGTTGACTGCGGAGGATGCCACAATTATCGTGGGTACGGTTATCGACGAGGGCATGAACGAAGATTTGCGGGTAACTATGGTTGCAACAGGTCTTGGTAACGTTCTCAATCAAGGAAAAAAACCGCTTTCGGTTGTTCATAGCCGTACCGGAACAGATGATCGCGATGACTTTGTTTCTTCCGATGATCCTGCCGTGATGCGCACAGGGAGAAGGAGCAACAATGCAACCGTGGCGGCCATGCGTCAATCAGGCATTGATCCAATGGATATCCCCGCTTTTTTAAGAAGGCAAGCCGATTAACCGGTAGTGATGTCGGTTATTTTTCTTAAGCTATCAAGCAACAATTGGCAAGGATTCCGTATATATATCTGGAGTCTATACGGCAACCAGGTTTATTGCTGGCGTTAAAACAGGCAAAAATTGATATCCGGGGGCGGGTTTGTGAGCGGAGCCGTTTCCGCCCCCCGCCCCTGAATCGAGCGCAGCGTTATGCCGGGCAGAAAGTTGAATCGACCCCGGTTTTTCCTGAGACTTTTTAGTTTGAGTCAAGCCGCGTCAGTTGATTTCTCCAGTTGGCGACAATATGCCAATTCAAATTCTGTCGGTGGAATGTTTCCGATCGACTCCAGCAAACGGCAATTATTGAACCAGTCAACCCCTTGTCAGGGTGGTAAATTCCATCACTTCATCACTATTGCGCCAATGGCCACAATGATCAGTTGCTACTATGCTGTGTTAGCGCCATAGAGTTTGAAGTTGTTTTCCCATGCCGGCTGTATATCTCATTCAAGCACTTTATTCCGATTCATACGATCGAATAGCCGGTCAGGATCGTGTTCCCCGCGCCTTGTGCTTTCGCAGCTTGACGGAGCGCGATCTGAATTTGACTACCGGTCGGCTCCCTATTGTGTTTCCTGTGTTGATCGACAAACGCCACGGTCATCTCGGATAACGGTCAACCGAGGTTTTTAGGTTTAATGCCCGATTTTCGCGCTCCGGAATTGATAAATCGATTCGAGCACCCTGATTTGTTTCTGACTGGTGCGCCCATTTACGCAGCGTTTCGGCACTGCGACTTATCCTTGATGCTTTGATTCCAGCGCCTCGCACTGGGATTCACAATCCCTTGGGTGCTCATACAGTGTTCACGACCCTTCGGTGAATATCTCACTTTTTCCAAGCTCTTTCCTCTCAAGGGCATCTCTTTCAAGAAAAAAATTTTAAGTTACTGATTATATTTGGTATATAAAATATCCTTTTCACTGGATTCATCAAGTTTGCTTCAAACGCTTGCGGTCGAGTACCGATTATCACGCTAATAAGTGACGTATTGAACTAACCGGGCAGTTGTCGCCTGGGTTGATTGCTATTGATACCGCTTACTAAAGTTTTGGGAAGATTGCCCGTAATGCCCAGAATGATTGTTTTGTACTGATGTTTAATTGCGTTAACTCATTACTAACTCTATTAAAAATATACCATCTAAAACAAATTGTTAGTCATGCTAGCAATATATCTCATTTTGGCAATTCATAACTTCTAATGATTCAAAGATCAGTCGGGATCTTCCTTTCATTTAAGTTAAAAGTAATAACCAGAATATTTAATACCGAATTAATTACAAAAGTTTTGGATATTTCTAAAAATTCAGGATCTTGAGTAAAGGAAAATGAGATCAACCAATGTTGATGCAGCATAGGATCGGATGTATGAAATATTTTTTGAGCAGCGAAGTATTGAAACGAGCAATGGATTCTTAGAGATATCAAGATAAATAGCCTTCTGCGAGTATCTATCATTAATTTCTGATGCGTTCTATTCATATTCATCTACAGGTTGACAGATAGTAACTGAATGACGATCGATTGACTTTAAGAAAATAAATTTGTTATGAAATTTCTGAAACAAAACGGATTTACATTGATTGAGTTGATGATCTCAATTGCTCTGGTGAGTATCTTGGCAAGCATCGCTTATCCATCCTATACGCAATATGCGGTAAAGGCCAATCGAGCAGCAGCACAGTCGGAGATGATGGAGATTGCCAGTCGACAGCAACAATTTCTGCTTACCAATAGAGCATATGTTGATAAAACTAACCTGGAAGCAAGTGGTTATACGCTTCCGGCTGATGTGAGCGACAAGTACGGCTATGCAATAGTGCTTGGAAGTGGTGCAACTCCCTTTTATACCCTCACTTTTACGCCTATCGGGTTACAAGCGGGTGACGGAGATCTCGTGCTTGATAGTAACGGCGTTAGAATGCCAATCGATGTTTGGTAGCAAATAAAGATTCTAAATAAAAATTTATTGCAACATAACCTCCCCTCTGGGAATCTGTCGGACTTAAGCAATCGTAGCGATCCAAGTGGAAGAACGAGCGTAGATTTTCTCAATTTTGAGGCGCATAGCAAGACGATGTAACGAAAAATTGAGGAAATATGAGCCGTTGTTCCATTGGCGCAGTAGATTAGTCTTATACCCGACAGCCTCCTAGTCATTTTATGACAGCAAGAATGTTTGATCTTGCTGAATACAAGTCACATGGCGACGATCATGACCGGGCTTCCTGCTTTGCGAGCAATTTAGCGTATAGAAATATACGGCTGACAATTTTTCATCTGCATATCGATACTGAAGAAAAACAAATTAAAGCGATCTTGATCATTGCCGTAAGTACAAATCAGTGTCCTACGAAAATTTAAGCTGTTTTGTAATAGAGGCGAATAAAAGAAGTGAGAAGTCCTGGCGTATCTAATGGCGTTACTCTAATAGAGTTGTTGGTTACTTTGAGTATCGCAAGTATTTTATTAACGGTTGCCGTGCCGGGGTTTCGTGTATTTATTCAAGATAGCCGACTGACTACACAGATTAATAATTTCTCATCGTCAATGATGCTGGCAAAAAGTGAGGCGCTTAAAAGAAGCAGTTCTACGACAGTCTGTCCAAGCATGAACGGCACGACTTGTACAGGGGCTAGTGTTTGGTCAAATGGCTGGTTGGTTTTTTCTGATCCAAATCGTAATGGGGTGGTGGATGCCGGAGAGGAAGTCATTCAGGTTGGTACTGCATTGACAGGTGGGAACACATTGTCTGGAGGTCGAACACGTATCACTTTTGATGCCAACGGCTTTTCACTTGGTATGAACGACACAATTTCACTTTGCGATAATCGAGGCGCTGCATCTTCGAAAAGACTGGTTATTAATAATCAAGGACGTGTGAGAACTGAAACGGGAGTGGGAACATGTCCTTAAAGCATAGAACGAATTATCAATTTCCCATAAATCTACGTAGTGTCCCGAAAAAACTGCGTGGTGTAAGCATGCTGGAAATATTAGTTACCGTGTTAATTCTCTCGCTCGGACTGCTGGGTATGGCTGGACTGGTAACAACAGGCATGAAGGGTAATATAACAGCGCACTATCGCTCGATTGCAACCAATCAGGCCCAGGATATCGCTGATCGCATGCGCGCAAATCTGGCTGGTGTGCGTGATGGATCGTATGATGCAATTACGACGGATATCCCCGCAGGGAATGATTGTTTTGCTGCGGAGTGTAACGCCGTACAACTGGCGATCTTTGACCATGCCCAGTGGAATACAGCTAACTCGGTTTTGCTGCCGAACGGCATCGGATCTGTAGCAGGGAATCTAGTGAACGGATTCTTAATTACAGTGATGTGGACGGAAAAGGAAATGGACGGAGCGGTTGATCCTGGGTGTCCGAATGGGGTTCCGGCAGGAACACGATGTTTTTTGACAAGATTTTCACCATAAAATCAATTGAACAGTTGTCGCGGTATGTTAAAAAATAATTTTGCGGATCATTCGAAAAAACAAAACGGTTTCACACTGATTGAGTTGATGATTGGCTCGACTATCAGCCTGGTACTGTTGTTAATGATAGGGACGGTATTTGTGAGCAGTCGCCAGGCTTTTCGTGTGCAGGAGGATAACGCGCGTGTTCAGGAAAGCGGGCGTTTCGCACTGGAAATTCTTGGCCGCGGCATTAAGCAGGCAGGTCTTGCGGATATTCCTTTTACAGGATTCAAGGTTGCTTTTTCCGGCGATGCTATCACTGGCACGGATGGCGGTGCTGGTGTTCCAGATACACTGACGCTGCAATATGACGGTGTTATCGGCGACAGGGATTGTGATGGGGATCCAGTCGGAGTGGCGGGTGCCATCGTTCAGAGTCATTTTAATATTGACACCGTGAATGCGCAGTTGCGGTGCGCGGGTTCTATTGCCGTTGCACCGGTTGCCCCAGGTGCGCCACCAACAGGCGCAGTTCTGGTTGAAAATGTGGAGGACCTTCAGATTCTTTACGGGATAGACACAACGGGTGATCAGTCAGCAAACCAATACGTAGAGATTCCGGCAGATTGGGACCAGGTTGTTACCGCCCGGGTTTGTGTATTGATACGTTCTGAGAATACAAACGTTGCTTCAGCAGGAAACAGCTATCTCGATTGTAATGGAGCAGCTGTTGCTGTACCGGCAGATGCAAGGCTAAGACGTGCATTTTCGGCAACCTTTAATTTACGTAACCGTGTCAATATACTGCCATGAGATGTAATCCTTATTGTGTAAAAAATCAATCCGGCGCGGCCTTTGTTACCGGATTGATTTTTCTGGTTGTGCTGACACTGCTGGGTATTTCGGCTGTGAAAACAGCAAGTATGGAAGAACGCATGTCAGGTAACTTGCGCGACCGGAGCCTTGCGCTGCAGGCAGCGGAAATGGCGTTACGCTACGCAGAGCAGCACGTACGTGATAATGATCCGGCAACAAATGTACCAACGCCCATCGACGGTTTGGTTGGTTTCGATCCAATTTGTACTGCTGGATTATGTTATTACGGCGCAGGTGTCGCTGCGCGCGGAACGCCGGAAAACCCTGGCGATCCTGCCTGGATAACCTACTGTACTCCAGACTGCCCAATTACTTATGTGGAAGGCACAGTATTTAACGTCGATGGCGTGGGTTATACGGCGCCAGACCTGCCTGACAATCTACCCGCGCCTACTTATATTATCGAAGGAATACAAAAAACACCGCCCGGTAGCGGTATTCGATATTACTACCGAATCACCGTGCGTGCGCAAGGTTTCCGGCAGGGGACTGTTGTTCAATTGCAGGAAATATTCCGTCCATAGAAATATGAAAATAAAGTTATATATTGTGGGGGCAGAAGTCATGAAAAAAAAACTGATTTGCTTAAACGCACTGATTTGCTTCGTAATTTTACAACTTGCCGTTGTAAATCAAGTGCATGCTTTACCACCGTTATCGAACGGCCCTTTATTTCTGGGTGGAAATATCTCGCCGAATGTAATGTTTACCTTGGATGATTCAGGGTCGATGCATTTTGAAATCATGCCGCAAGAATTAATTATCCAGTCTGTGCGCTATATGTTTCCGCGTGCTAGCGGTATTTATGGCGGAAGCGATTATTCTAATTATGTTGTTGATTTTGATCCGGCCAACAAGTATGCGGCATCTTTTCGGTCAAGTCATGTGAATAAGATTTATTATGATCCATTAGTGCGCTATCAACCCTGGAGTAATGCAGACGGATCACAGATGAGTAATGCCAGTCCAACCTGCGCGCACCATAATCCGATAGATACGGGCAAAGGCTGTCGCAACTTGACAGTGGATAATACACAATCTGCACAGTGGCTGAGAGATAATGGTACCCGTACGTCTAATCAGTCAAAAACGTTCTATCCCGCTGTATATTTCAAATATATCGGTGGATCGGTCAACTCGGCTAGTAGTTTCACGCAGGTGGAAATTAAGTCTTCAACACCTTCATATGATGGCGGTCCGGATCGTCTTGATTGCGCTGCGGTTCCTGTTTGTACATATGCTGAAGAGATTCAGAATTTTGCCAATTGGTATACTTATTATCGTTCCCGTATATTATTAGCACGCGCTGGTATAGGCAGGGCATTTGCTGTACAAGGCAATACGATGCGTGTGGGATTTGCCACGCTTAATAAGAGTACAGCGACAATTGATGGTGTTTCGACCAAAGTGATTGTCAAGGGTGTCAGGCAATTCATTGGTGCGGACAGGACAAGTTTCTTTGAAAATCTTTATGAATATCCCATTCCCGCCGCAGGTACGCCACTCCGGCATTCGATAGACCAGGTAGGGAAATATTTTCAACGTGACGATGATAAAGGACCATGGAGCGAAACACCCGGAGTCAGTGGTGGCGTGGAGCATGAATGTCGCCAGAATTACAATATTCTAATGACAGATGGTTACTGGCACGATACCGATGATCCATCTCCGGGTGTCGGGAACGTTGATAACACTGCAGGTTCCCTGATTACCAACCACTCTTCTCCGGCGATACCGCCAACTTATACCTATGTACCTGAATTACCCTTTGCGGACAGTTATAGCGATACATTAGCCGATATTGCGATGCATTATTGGAAAAATGATTTACGTCCCGATTTACCCAATAAAGTACCTGCAAATTTGTCTGATCCAGCATTCTGGCAACACATGGTAACTTTTACCGTAGGTTTGGGAGTAAGTGGCGCGCTGATTGATCTGCCATCCGGATCAGAGACATGGCCTGATCCGACCGGGAATGATGAAACGCCTGCAAAGATCGACGATCTCTGGCATGCCGCTGTTAACAGCCGTGGTGCATTTTTTAGTGCGGCCGACCCAAATGTTTTTGCCAGTGCTTTATCTGATACATTATCAACAATTGTAGCAAGAACAGGCTCGGCTTCTGCGGTGGCGGCTAATTCCAATTCACTCATGACGAACGGACGAATCTATCAGGCGAAATTTAACAGTGGCGACTGGAGTGGTCAGCTATTGTCGATTCCGATTGATGCCACGGGTACGCTGGGTATTACTGAGTGGGAGGCAGGGTCGGTTTCGCTTGCGCCAGCTTCAGTTAACCCTTCAACGCGTATTGTGCTTACAAAAGGAAGTACGGATGGTGTGGCTTTTGAATATGCCAATCTGACAGCTGAGCAAAAAGCATTGCTGGATAAAAACGCAGCAGGTGGTGTAGATAATTGCGGGCTGGAAAGAGTCACATTCCTGCGCGGAGGAAGTACGCTTGAAGGGGGTAGTGGCACATTCAGTTGTTCAAGCGGCACGACGGTGAATAAATTTCGCGTTCGCACCACAAGTAAGCTTGGTGATATTGTCAATTCCGGGCCTTTTTATGTAGGCAGGCCCAGCGCAGGCTATTCTGATGTGGATCATGCAGGTTATGGTGCATTCAGTGCGGCCTATAAGACTCGCTTGCCGGTTGTCTACGTTGGCGCAAATGATGGTGTCCTGCATGGCTTTAATGCCTGCATCCCGAATATTACGCCCGGATGCAGTGCGGCAGATGCAGGCAAGGAAATAATCACATATATTCCTTCGATGGTATATGCCAGTTTAAGTCGACTAACGGATAAGGACTACAATAACAATCACCGTTATTTTGTCGATGGATCGCCGTTTATGGCGGATGCCTATATGGGTAGTACGCCGAGTTGGAAAAGTGTACTTATCGGGAGCCTTAATGGTGGTGGGAAAGGATTTTATGCATTGGATGTAACCAACCCTTCCGATGCGTCACAATCCGCACCAACATTTGCAGCGGCTAATGCTGCGAGCCTCTTGCTCTGGGAATTTTCGGACGCCGATGATGCAGATATGGGCTACAGTTATAACCAGCCTCCTGTTAATCCTTTTACCGGACAAGCCAAGCAAATTGTAAAAATGGAGAACGGACAATGGGCAGTGGTTGTTGGGAATGGTTACAACAGTGATAACGGCAAGGCTGTGCTTTATATTTTATTTCTGACTGGAGGCGAGGACGGTAGCTGGACGCTGGGCACTGATTATATCAAACTGGTTGCGGATGCGGGACCTGGCAATGGTTTGTCAACGCCAGTTCCATTCGATTCGAATGGAAACGGTCTGGCGGATGTCATTTATGCGGGTGATATCAAAGGCAATCTGTGGCGATTCGATGTGAGTTCAGCTTCGTCGACGAGCTGGAATGTTGGCATCGGTGGTCTGCCGCTGTTTGCAGCAGGAACCAGTAAGCCAGTAATTGCGCCGCCTGTTATCAGTTTCCATCCAAATGGTGGGCAACTGATTATATTCGGAACAGGAAAATATCTCGAAACCGGGGATACTACAAATACCGACATTCAGACTATGTATGGAATATGGGATCACAATACTTCTGCGACCATACCGGCTGGTCAATTAATTCAACAGGTAATTACGGATTCCACCGTTAGGACGGCGACACAACATGCTGTTGATTATTCCGCATCGACCAAAGGCTGGTATTTTAATTTGCCCGTGAGTGGCGAGCGATTAACGGGAATTCCAGGTCTTGAGGATGGATTGTTTACTTTTACAACCATCAGCCCATCAGCATCTCCATGTGATTTTGGTGGTCGAGGGTTTGTCAATACAGTAGATTTTTTAACGGGCGGAATGTTGCCTTTTCCAGCGTTTGATATTAACAGAAATAACCGGATTGGGTATGACGATGGTTTGTCTGCGGGGGTGGAAATAGGATTCTCTGTAGGCGGGGTGACAAGGATACGAGGCGCGGAAGATGATGTTCTGATTTCTTCAAGAGCGGACGGCACGCTTGTCAAAACTCCTGCGACTAAAGGATCTGCAGGGCTTCGCGGGCGGATCACATGGCGGGAACTTGCACAATAACTAAACGACAACCAATTACGTGTTGTCTGGCGAAAATTCTGCATGACAATAATTACAGTTTCGGATAAAAAGGAAAGGTAAGATGAGAAAAATTATTAGACTTGGCAACAGTAACGCATCTGGTTTTACTCTGATAGAGCTGATGATTGCTGTTGCGATTGTTGGAATTATCGCGGCAATCGCCATGCCTGCTTACCAGAATTACGTCATGCAATCCAATCGCGCTGTTGCGAAATCCATACTGTATGAGAACGCACAATTCATGGAGCAGTTTTATACTGAGAATAATCGATATGATCAGGATGTGGGTGGGAATGCTGTTGCAATTCCAGTGACTCAGTCACCAAGAACTGGTGCTGTTCAATACAATATAACGCTGCAAGCAGTCGCAAATGCGACTTTTACGCTTCAGGCAGTACCGGATGCGGGTGGATCAATGGCGGGTGATACATGCGGTACACTGACATTGACAAACACAGGATTGCAGGGTGCTGGAGGTAATGTCGCGGAATGCTGGAATAGATAATATTACCAGTCACTTGCTCGCAGATTTCTCAGAAGAAATTCATTCACAAAAGCCTGCAACGGCTGAGAAATATTAATAACAAAACGTTAAATAGCGGCTATATTTCTTTATCTTGTTCGATTCAGTTTGATTGACTGCCAGTAGATATCATGTGCTGTAATGCTTGGGGGACAGCTGGTTGAACCCAATTCTTTTTTTACCCTCTCTTGATTTCATCGTTTGGATATCCAACCAACCGGTTCCGCTTTTTTTCTTAGAAATTGCCACCTCATAATTGAACCTAGGAGTCTGTCGGACATAAGGCTAATCTACTGCGCCAATGGGATAACGGCT
>CAZXBP010000015.1:0-29674 GCA_964639015.1 uncultured Nitrosomonas sp. | reverse complement strand
ATCAAAATTTAAGAAAATTAACCGGCTGTCTTAGGCTCGTGCAATATTCGGGTTAAAGCTCCGTGCTGCCGCAATCCTTGCATAATCAGGACGCCGTCCGGCTCGCGGCTCCGGGTGTTTTTGAAGTGCGAGAATAGTTTCAATGTAAATCTTTTGCAGGCTCTCTTGCGCGGTTCTTATATCATCGGACACTTTGTAAAGCCGCGCTTTTACTTTTCCCGCTGAAAGCTTGGACAATTTTTGTTTAAGATCAAAAACCGATTTTTTTAAATCTTCCAAAGTGGCCAGGTCTTCGGCTACGGATGGAATTTCATCGTACATTTTCCTGTTGCAATTGTAATCACCTACAATTCCGGCCACAGCGTCAAGGAATCCATGATCATCACAGATTCCAGTAACTATTTTCCTTTGTTCGTCTGAATATTCAATTGGCGAACTCCAGCCGCCTACACCATGCAAATATTTCAGCTTGGCTTTTGAATTAAGCTTTGATTTTGCCATTATTAGGCACTGCTTTTAAACTCACTTCGGCTGTTCAGGCTGGCAATCTTTCAAGCGGCTTAATATCAGGCTTTGGTAGTTTCTCAGCCTGCCATAAATCCCATTGTGTCTGTATACCAAGCCATACATCTGGTGTAGTGCCCAGCCATGCAGCAAGGCGCAATGACATACCCGCCGTTACGCCTGCCTTGCCATTCAATACCTTGGAAAGCGTTACGCGGGAAACTTGTAATTCCTTTGCGGCTTGTGTGACTGTCATGTCTTCCGGTAACCATTCGCGCAGCACTTCGCCAGGGTGCGCCGGGTTGTGCATTCTGCCCATGTTTCATTCCTCCTAGTGGTAATCCTGATAATTCACTAACACTGCGTCTTCACCTTCAAAAGCAAAAGTCATGCGCCAGTTTCCACTGACCTTTACTGAATAATGACCGCAATGATTGCCCGTCAATGGGTGCAGCTTCCAGTTTGGCGCGCTCATATCGTCCGGGCACTTTGCGTTATCCAAAGCAGTCAATAAAATGCGCAGCTTCTTGGAGTGACCTGCATGTATTCCCGCCTTGCTTCCCGTTCTAAAGAAAGCTTCAAGTCCTTTATGGCGGAAAGTTTTTATCATGACCACATTGTATAGTGTTAACTAACGGTTATCAACATAACCGAATAAAAACAAATGACCGGGAAAAGCCTTGTTAAGTGATGCTCCGTAGCCGTGATTGTGAAGGTGTAAAATTAATTCCGGCTTCCTGCAATATCCAGGCTTCTATCTTAACGTGCCACATTCTCAAAAGATCGAGCGGCCTTCGTATGTAGTTTTGTTCTCGCACGCCTTGCGGTTTGTGTCCCTGAATCTGCGCAGCGATACCGGCAGGCATTTCTATCCACTCACAAAGACTGGCAAATGATCGCCTTAATCCATGCAACGTTAAATCTAACCCTGCAATTGCACAGGCTTTGCGGTGCGCAATGGATGGGTCGGCTATATGCCCACTTTCGGCGCCAGGACTTGAAAACACCCATTGATTACGACGCGGCAAGGAAGTTAATAAACTGGATACATAAGGCGTTAACGGGATGATTCTAAAATCTTCAACCTTGTCATTTATGGTTAAGCTGTTCCATTGAAAATCCACATTCTCCCAGCGTAAGGAAGCGATTTCCTCCCGGCGTGCGCCAGTTAAAAACAGTGTTTGCAAGTATGCGGATATGACGGGGTTCTGAATTTGCCTGACTGCGCCAAACCATGCGGATAATTGTTCACGCTGTAAAACGTCATGCTTAACTTTAGGCCGCCCTAACAGCTCCCGCGCGTCATTATTCTGCGCTGGGTTGCTTGTCACAATTGCTTTATAAGCTGAATGCCTGCTGCACCAATTCAGAAACGCCCTCAATAATCGCAAGGCAAGCCGTGCGCGTGTCGGTCTGGCCAAAGCCTCAACCCGTGCCCATTCGGTCACTAATTCTGGCGTTAAATCTACCAATCGAATTTCCGCCAATGTTGCCAATGATCCAGGCTCGGTCAGTTTTTTGCTTCGCGCTCTCGAATCTCCACCAGCTTGCATGATTTTCTCATGGTCACGTATATGCAGCTCTGACCATAGCGGCTTACGGGCTGCTACGTAATCATTCCATGCCATGCGCACTGTCACAACTTCGCGGGCTTCCTGCACCTTTCTGGCTGTGTTCTCGGCTTCTTTGGCGGCTGCCTGTTCGGCCTTCAGTTGACGCGGATCGATACCTTGATCAATCATCACCTTAAGCCGTGCCGCTTCGGTCTGTGCTTTTTTAAGCGGCCATGCCTGCGGGCTTCCTATAGTGATACGCATGGTTTTTCCGTGCAGCTTTGATTCAAAAACATAGCTTTTTGAACCCGTATCAGTTACACGCAAGCCAAGCCCAGGCGTTTTTGAATCGTGAAAAATGGTTTGTTTTTTTTCCGGATCGCATTGTGTTTTTTCAATAACACTTGCTGTGAAAGATATTCTTTTCATAATCCTCATGTCTCCGTGTAGCCACTGTGTAGCCAGTTTTTATCAATTCTGATATACTCTTTTCAACACGGATCATAACATGATTTTTGTTAGTGCGTTGTTTTTGCGTATTTAGTGTGTTTTTATAAACATTAATCAACACTAATAAATGCTATCTGGTGAGGACTGAAAATCCTTGTGTCGGTGGTTCGATTCCGCCCTTGGCCACCATTAGAAATAAGCACTTATACATAAATTCGCGCTCAGTGCTTTTCCTTTTAATGTGCTTGTACAGAATCCGTATTGGCAAAATTTAATTAATTCTAACGGAGCCGTGTCTGGTTGTGGAAAAAATCACATGACAAAGACTTGGTTTTTACTGGTGAATTGACTGCACGGCTTTATTAAGTAGCGACGAACGGACTATACATCATCATACTCAAATCACAGGCTGGCTTGAGTATACCATTCCGATTGAAGATCACAGTATGCCAGCAGAGCACACTGGAGATTATTGAACCCAAAAACCTCAATCGACCGTTATTCACAATGACTAACGGCCTGAGCAAATAGAACAACCTGAACAATACCCGTATACTCAGATGGTGAATCTTTAAATCATAACCTGACCTTTCGGTCCATAGAGCGATATACTACCGGACGCACTTTGCAGCGCTAAATATAAACGTTGATTATATTGGATCTGCAGTGAAATTGCTCTACCGTTAGTTTGATTTTCTTGCTTTGCTTGCTTTGCCAGGATTATTAACTGATCCCACAATTCATGCAATCGGGTGCTGAAAGGATGCTCATCCAGCCAATGTAGCATACCGCGCCAACTTCTCTGGTAGCCGTGAGACAACAAATACTGCGAACGTTGTTCATTTATCGTCTCCAATTCATTAATTATTTTAGTCTTGTCTGCGACAACCGTATCAAGATCATTTATCTGCCCTCGAGTTAGCACTTCTCTCTCTTTGTGCAGAATTTCTAGAAACAACATAGTTGTTTTCTTTTCATTTTCGAGAATTAAAGCAAATTCATCAAAATCTTGATTCTCAAACATTAGTTGCGTCCTTCTTTTGTTGATATTAATTCTTTAGCGGCTTCGATTAACCGATCCGTCACCACTTCAGGATTTACTTTAAAAACGCCATCGCTAATTGCTTGCTTAATTTGCTGCACACGCTCCATATCTACAACAGAGTCGACCTCTGCGTTAGTATTTATTGTTTGCAGATTAGCCGCCCGTGAACTTAAGTGAACCGCGCTGCTCACAGCATTTTCATTTGCTGCCTGTGCTGGCATCGCCGCTTCGGTAGATTTTTTGTTATCGTTCGCCGAAATATTCGGTATTGTGTGTATTGAATTATCAATTTTCAATTTAATTTCCTTATGATTTATTTTAATTAGATCCCGTATCGACAAGCCCGCATAGAAACTTTAGTTAAAATTGAACCAGGTTGTCAATTAATAGCGGTAGCTGACAATTTAAATAATTCATCTTTTCTGAAAAAGATTTATGGTTAGAAAATGCCGCAATGCAGCATTTTTAATGCAATATTGATTTGAAATCACGAATTAACTCGTCAATCGTCGATATATTAAGACGATATTTCGGGTTGCAAATATTATTACCCTGGATACCCATCGCATCACTTTTGAAAAATATGGCATCCACTTTCTCACCGCCCGATAATTTCAGCGACTCAAAAATTTCCACCGAGTTGTCATGACGACCAGCGTGAACAGGCGTCACGTTACAACTACGAATACTTGTCAGTGAACAAACCGCGAGCGGTTAAATATATAACTGGCGGAGCAGAATAAAAAAAGAAAGCCATTCGCGATTGATAGTGAGTGCTTCCGCGCCGACCCAGCCGCTATTGTTCCTGTTCGTCGTCTGCTATAGACAGTATTTGCAGTAGAATACCTGATATCCCCTGATTTGACGTAACTGAATTCATGTCAAACGCTAACCATTCATCATTATGGATATTCAGTCCGGCGCAGCTAAAATTCAATAAAGTTTGCTAAGATGTAATCTGAATCAACGCATTTATAACCCGGAATGCAAGGAGAATGAAGATGAATGACGAAAAGAAAAAGCTGACCACCGCAGCTGGCGCACCGGTTGCGGATAACCAAAACGTGATGACTGCTGGACCACGCGGGCCTCAGTTATTGCAGGACATCTGGTTTCTGGAAAAACTTGCTCACTTTGATCGCGAAGTGATCCCGGAGCGCCGAATGCACGCAAAAGGCTCCGGCGCTTATGGCACGTTCACCGTGACGCATGACATCACAGAATACACCAGAGCGAAACTGTTCTCTCAGATCGGCAAAAAAGCCGAAGTTTTTGTGCGATTCTCAACAGTCGCCGGAGAACGTGGCGCTGCCGATGCGGAACGCGACATTCGCGGATTCGCTATCAAATTCTATACCGAGGAAGGCAACTGGGATCTTGTCGGCAATAATACGCCCGTCTTTTTTCTGCGCGACCCGCTCAAGTTTCCTGATCTCAATCACGCCGTGAAACGCGACCCGAAGACCAATCTTCGCAGCGCGCAAAGCAACTGGGATTTCTGGACACTCCTGCCCGAAGCGTTACATCAGATCACCATCACCATGAGTGACCGAGGCATTCCATTTTCGTATCGCCACATGCATGGCTTCGGCAGCCACACCTTCAGCCTGATTAATGGTGAGGGCAAACGAAGCTGGGTGAAATTTCATCTCAAGACCCGGCAGGGCATCCGCTGCCTCACTGATCTGGAAGCTGAGCAACGCATTGGTAAGGATCGCGAAAGCCATCAGCGGGATCTGTTCGACAACATCGAGAAAGGTGATTTCCCTAAATGGGACATGAAAATTCAAATCATGACCGAAGAACAAGCCCAACATGCGCCATTCAATCCATTCGACCTGACCAAAGTATGGCCGCACAAGGACTATCCGCTCATGGATGTAGGTACGCTGGAACTGAATCGTAATCCGGAAAATTATTTCGCCGAAGTCGAGCAATCCGCATTTAATCCGGCAAATGTCGTTCCCGGGATTGGCTTCTCGCCGGACAAGATGCTCCAGGGGCGTCTTTTTTCCTATGGCGATGCGCAGCGCTACCGTCTCGGCGTGAACCATCATCAGATTCCGGTTAATCATCCGCGGTGTCCCTACCATGCATTCCATCGTGACGGTCAGATGCGGATCGACGGCAACTATGCCGGAACGATTGGTTACGAACCCAATAGCTACGGAGAATGGCAGGAACAACCGGGCGCCAAAGAGCCCTCGCTTGGGCTCGACGGCGCGGCTGATCACTGGAATCACCGTAAAGATGACGACGATTACCATTCTCAGCCCGGCAACCTGTTCCGACTGATGAATTCCGAACAGCGACAGACCCTCTTCGAAAACACTGCCCGCGCGATGAACGGTGTATCCGAAGCAATCCAGCTACGCCACATCGCTAACTGTCTGAAAGCCGATCCGGCTTATGGCGAAGGCGTTGCCCAAGCGCTGGGTATTGCCATCGGTGACATCAGAAAATAATCTGCGAACGCAAAACCGATTCAAGTGGCATGTCGATTACATTCATTACAACCCGATCAAACTTGGCCACGTCAGTCGCGCCAGCGAATGGCCTTATTCGAGCATACATCGATATATCAGCGCAGATGCCGCTGCACGGTGCATTGCGCTGCGCTTAATGGCACCCTACTGTAGAAATTTCTTTTGCAGAATTTGACGCCAGCGTGCAAGGCTGGATCAATCATGTGCGTTTTGCCGATTCGTGGGGATTACGGCGGCATGTTTTACGGCCGTTTCGCATCAAGCCGGGTGATTTGCGGCAAAAAAAATCGCGCGCCGCTTCGCGGGGCGCCGACAGTGATCCGCATTCCAGCTCTTCAGCGTTCAGTCCGGCCGCGTACCGCTAGCCGATGGCTGACTCACATAACACCCGGAAACCGATATTGACGTCACGATAGCCTGGATGGGAGTTGACGCGCACCGACGAGCGCACGAAGCCCGGACCATCGCCCCAGGAACCACCGCGCACCACGCGGGCCTTATGGCCCGATAACCGGCAATTTGCCGGAATCGAATATTCATTCAAACACCATTCCCAGACATTGCCTGCCAGATCCATCACGCCTTCCGGCGAAGCGGCTTGCGGATAGATACCTGCTGCGGAAGTTTTGCCAATCGAGCCATGACAATTGGTAAAGTCCTGCCGGAATTCGTTGCCCCAGGGATATTGCAACCCTTGAGTGCCGCGCGCGGCGCGCTCCCATTGCTGTTCGGTCGGCAACGTGACCGCAAACCCGAATTGCGCGCTCAACCAGCGGCAGAATGCGACTGCCTCGAACCAACTGACCGTTTCCCGCGGTGCATTGGGTTCATGCCGCTCAGGAATCTCCGGTTCCTCGATACGTTCAGCTAAATCTTGCCACCATGCTGCGTTCTGATAACCACCGGCATCGATGAAAGCCTGAAACTGAATATTGGTCACCGGATAGCGGGCAATATAAAACACCCGCAGTGGCGGATGTGGACCATTCTGATCAATGAATTCGCCGGATGGAATTTTTACCCAATCGATATCGGGCAGGCCGCCCGCGCGCAAGCCGATGCCTTTGCGCGTATCCAGACCGAAATAGCCCATTGCATTACCGATGGCAGCGCGTGCATTTGCAACCGGCTCCCGCACGGCATCGGTCATGCGGGGTAACCATTGCTCAGCAATTCCGGCAAGCACCGGCCGTGGTAAATCAAAGCGGCCAAGATGCCGCCAAACTGTGCAGGCGATCTCGGGATTGGCTTGCGCCAGCCATGCGATCAGGCGGGTTTGCGCTGCGCGATCGTCGCCGCACGATTCGGCGGCAATTTCCGCCACCACTTCCCAGCCGCTGCGCGCCCACCAATGGTCTCCCGGCCAGAACGCATGCACGGATTGCGCTGCATCGCAGCTGGCATCGAGCAGCACACGGCTGGCCAGATATTCCTGCAACAGTTGATGGGTAAAACGAATGTCGTGGTCTTTAATTTGCAGCACGCTGGCGTCGATGGAAAAATCGAGCAATACCTGCGTCAGGCTTGCCGGGCACTGATTGCGCGGCAGCGCGGTTTGCGCGCCGTCGTTCGAGCTGTTCGCACGTTGCATCGCGGCGGCAAGCGCTGCCAACGCGGCTTCCCAATCTTCTCTGACAGGAATGTCCGCATCATGCCTTTTCTCGCGCGCCTGCTTTTCACGCCGGTACAGGGTCTTCAAGAATCCCTGGAACAATTGCGCACGGTTGCGCGGCACCTGCGGCAGCGCGGTGATGATGAACAGCAGATACGGATTCATCGCCACGCGCAGCAAATTGCGTGGATTGAAACGCACTTGACGCCACAACCGATCCTGCTCCCATGAAGTAAGCGCTTGCACAGCCGGATTTTTTTCGGGTACTTCCCCGGCGCTCCAGAACAAATCCAGATCCGCTCCGGCTTGGCGCCACACGTCCCATACCGCGCGGATGGCATCGCCACCCGCCAATTGCCAGAAACGCCCCGCCGCCTGCGATCCGGCGTCCTCACCGTCGTTTTTCAATGCATACATGCGTTCGAGAAACGTCATGATCTGCGACGGTTTCAGCGGTTGCAGCAACAGCGTGTCGAACGGCAAGCGGCAATCCGAGGTGAAATCTTTTTCGCGGCAACTGACGATGACGCTGACAAAGCGCTCGTCGCGCGCCAGGGTTTTGATTTGTTCGATCTTGGCGGCGCGCTGGCCAGGCGGAATTTCGTTGAGGCCGTCGAGCATCAACACCGCACGCCGCTGATCGCGCAGCGTGGTGAAATGGCGGCCAAGCGACCCCAGTTGCGTGATGATAAACGCGGGTAACGGCACGTCTTCCTGCGTCCAGAAACCCAGCAGCACCAGCATCGGCACCGGCGCAGCGGCGTCTTGCAAAGCCTGCCGGGCATATTCCACGGCAATACGCTGCATCGAAAAGGACTTGCCGCCGCCGGGTTCGCCCAATACCGCCAGACGCCGCACCGGCTTGTTTTTCAACGCAAGGTAGGCTTCCAATGCATCGTCATAATGTTTTTCCTGTGGCCGTTCGTGCGTGGTCTCCGCCTCCAGATTGAAATCCCGCAGGATGACATCGGTATCGATGCCTGTATCCATCGCGCGCTCCAGCGATGACGAACGCCGCTCTTTCGCCTCCAGCGCGACATAGCGCTGATCATGCCTGGAATACTGGTTATGAATCAGTTCATGTAGATAATCCGTTATTTCAGCCGGTTGTGCGTCAAAACGCAGCGGTATTCCAGTCGCCCGGGGGTTTGTTTTTAGCACGCCGATTGCGCCCGGTTCCACGCCGCTCCGTTTCAGCAGCGCATAGTAGAGCGATTGATAGCTATCCTCGGTGATTACCGTATAACAGGTATGCGACCGCAGCGGTTCCGGTATGTAATGCTCGTTCCCGGAATCGAACAGCACCGGAATGAATTTGTTCGAAGCGCTGTGCGCATCATACAACGCTTGCGTTATCAATGCGCCTTCCCAGTCCACGCCTTTGCCCTTGCCGGGTACTTCGTGACCGCGAAACCGCCGGTAATACGTTTCCGTGCAAATGACCAGTACCGTCTGCGCAACATCAAGCTGATCAAGCATCCATCGCGGCCAGCCCTTTTCAGGCGTACCGTTTTCATATTGATCCAGCACGGTTTCGATACCGTCATCACGCAGTCTTTCAGAAAACGAAAGCACATGCGCGCGATGGGCATCGGAATCATGGCTGTAACTGATGAATACTTTGTTCATGGCCTATGAAATGTAATGAAAGAGAAACTGGCTGTCAAAACCGGTTATCCTGCATCTTGTTGTTAACCCGGAGCGGAATAGGTATAACTCGACTGTATCCCCAGCGGTAATCCCGCAAGCGTGTAAAGCAGCAGAAACAGCGTCCAGACAACAAGGAATGTGACCGAATAGGGCAGCATCATCGCCGTCAGTGTACCGATTCCGGTGTGCTTCACATAGCGCTGGCAATACACCACCACGAGCGGGAAGTATGGCATCAGCGGCGTGATGATGTTGGTGCTCGAATCACCGATGCGGTACGCCGCCTGTGTGAGATCGGGTGAAATGCCGAGCTGCATCAGCATTGGCACGAAAATCGATGCGAGCAGTCCCCACTTCGCGCTGGATGAACCGACGAAAAGGTTGATGAACGCCGTGATCAGCACGATACCGACGATGGTAATGGTTGATGGCAGCGCGAGCGCCTTGAGCCATGCCGCGCCTTGCAACGCGAGCAGAATACCGAGATTGGACTGGCCGAATGCGTAGACGAACTGCGCGATAAAAAACATGATGACCAGATAATACGCCATCTGATGCATCGCTCGGGTCATGCCGTCAATCAGGTCTTTCGTGCTTTTCACCGTACCTGCCGCAACACCGTACACATAGCTGGGTATAAAGAACATCAGAAAAATCAGCGCGACTATGGCGCGCATCAACGGCGCGGTGCCCGAGGTGAGATCGCTGTTTCCATCCCGCCACGGTGAATCGGCCGGCCACGCTGTGGCAATCAGGATGATCATGCCGAACAGAAAAACCAGGCCTGCCGCACGCAATCCCCTGCATTCATGGGGTTCCAGTGTTTTCATGACGGGCAGATCGTCAAGCTGGCCATCGAGTGCCGTGTTTTTCAATCGCGGTTCGACAATCTTTTCGGTAATGTACCAGCCCAGACCAATGATCAACAGCGATGATGCCGTGGTGAAAAAGTAATTATTCAGGGGATTCAACACAATGTCCGGATCAAGAATCCGAGCGCCTGCCTGCGACAGGCCTTGCAACAACGGATCGAGCGACGACGGCACGAAGTTCGCCGAAAATCCGCCGGATACCCCCGCGAATGCCGCGGCAATGCCGGCCAGCGGATGTCGCCCCGCCGCATAAAAAATCACCCCACCCAGCGGTATCACCAGCACATACCCCGCATCAACCGCCGAATGGCTGACGATGCCGGCGCAAATCACCATTGGCGTCAATAATCGTCCGGGCGTGATGTTGAGTAATGCACGCAGGGCCGCGTTGATAAAACCGGTATGCTCGGCCACGCCGATACCCAGCATCGCAACCAGCACCACACCCACCGGATGAAAATGCGAAAAGTTGGTTACCATCACCGACAGGAATTCGGTAATCGCCGCGCCGGACAGCAGGCTGTTGATAACGAGCGCTTCACCGCTGCGCGGGTCGGTGACATCGAACGAAAAATAGGACAGCAGCCACGACAACACCCAGACGACGAACAGCAGCACGATAAACAGCACCGCCGGGTCAGGCAACCGGTTACCGGTACGCTCAACCGCAGCAAGAATGCGTGTGGTTAAACTGGTTTTCGCGGGATATTCTTCGGACATGATTACGCCACCTGTGCAGTTGGTTATTGATTAACAGAATCGTGAAATGAACGCGCTCCGGTACAATCACGTTGTAATGCCAGGAAAGCCGGACTGGAACGGTCCAGTTTAATGCGCCGCCGCTTTTGAAAAAAGATTGAGCACAACCACGCCGCAAATAATCAGGCCGATACCGATGATTCCCGCCGCATCAAGAGACTGCTGGTAGACAATCCAGCCTATCAGCGTAATCAGTGCAATTCCGACGCCGGACCAGATCGCGTAAGCGACGCCAAGCGGGATGGTGCGCAGCGTCAATGAAAGCAGATAGAACGCCAATGCGTACCCGGCAATGACAATGAGTGAAGGCCACCAGCGGGTGAATCCTTCCGCGGCCTTCAGCGCGGAAGTCGCGATGACTTCGGACACGATGGCGATGATCAAATAAATCCAGTGGTTCTGCATATAAAAAAACACCTGACACTAAAACAAGACGGTACATGAGACTTCCCGGAATTAAACACTATATTGTTTTTGCTGGCAAACGCTTCCGGCAGCGGCGTTCAATCAATCACCCGCTTACCCCGCCCATCCCGCATTCTGATAACATACCTACTGCTGCAACTTTGTGCGTGGCATGACGCCTGCATTTTCAATCGCCTGAATATACAACCGCTCATCCAAATCACCTTATCCAACCATGACACCATGACGACGGCATTACTGCAACTCAACCGCATCCGGCAGAACTACGGGAAACATTCTGTGCTCAAGGACTTGTCGCTCACTTTGCAGAAAGGTGAAATCGGTTGCCTGCTCGGCCCCAGCGGCTGTGGTAAAACAACTGCGTTGCGGTGTATAGCCGGATTTGAGTCGATTTCCGACGGTGAAATTCTGATCAACGGCCACTGTGTGAGCAGCGCGAAATCTTCCGTACCGCCGGAAAAAAGACAAATCGGCATGGTTTTTCAGGACTATGCGCTGTTTCCGCATCTGGATGTTGCCGCCAATATCGGTTTCGGCCTGCATCGCTTACCGCGCAACGAACGCGCGCAGCGTATTGCCGAATGGCTGAGTATCGTCCGGCTCGACAATGCCGCTGGAAAATATCCGCACGAACTCTCCGGCGGACAACAACAGCGTGTGGCGCTTGCACGCGCTCTGGCGCCGCATCCGGCGCTGCTGCTGCTGGATGAGCCGTTTTCCAATCTGGATGTCAGTCTACGCGAACATTTGAGTCTGGAAGTTCGTGAAATACTGAAGGCGCAGCATACCACTGCAATTCTGGTGACGCATGACCAATCTGAAGCATTCGCCATCGCCGACAAAATCGGCGTCATGTTTGAAGGTGAAATTCAGCAGTGGGATACCGCCTATAATCTGTATCATCGCCCGGAAACCCGGTCGGTCGCAGATTTTATCGGCCAGGGCATGTTCCTGCCCGGCAAAGTGATTGACACAGACCGGGTTGAAACCGAGCTGGGTATTTTGCACAGCACAATTCCGCCGGAATGTGCTGCGGACGGCATGGCTGATGTATTAATCCGTCCCGATGATATTGTTCACGACGCGGCAAGTCCGCAACAGGCGGTTATTACCAACAAAGCCTTTAAGGGCGCGGAAATTCTCTATACGCTGCGGCTGCCGGAGGGTCATAGCGTGCTGGCGCTGGTGCCCAGTCATTACTATCACGAGGTCGGTGACAAAATCGGCATCCGACTCATCGCAGACCATTTTGCCGCTTTCAGGCCGGGAAACTGAACAGGCAGGCAACCACTTGCTCACCTTCACAGCGGTCATTTACCGGGTGTTTGCGGCTGGGTGATATTGCTTCCCGGCGGAACACTGTGCGTCAGCCAGACATTGCCGCCTATCGTTGATCCACGCCCGATGGTAATGCGCCCCAGAATAGTCGCTCCGGCATAGATCACCACATCATCCTCGACGATAGGATGACGTAAATTGCCTTTTACCAGCGTACCGTTCTCGTCAACCGGGAAACGCTTGGCGCCCAGAGTCACCGCCTGATACAGCCGGACATTCTGTCCGATAATCGCCGTTTCGCCGATGACCACGCCGGTACCGTGATCAATAAAAAAACTGCCGCCGATCTGCGCGCCGGGATGGATTTCAATCCCCGTGACCGAATGCGCGATTTCTGAAATCATGCGCGCTATCAACGGCACGCCAAGCCGATGCAGTTCGTGCGCCAGACGATAATGCGTAATCGCCATGATGCCGGGGTAACAAACCAATACCTCATCCACATTACGCGCCGCGGGATCGCCTTCGTAAGCCGCGATAATATCGGTGTCGAGTAAAGCGCGGATATCGGGCAGTCGTTTGGCGAACGCCTGCGTGATGGCGATCGATTTATCCCGGTCTTCAGCGCTGAGTGTTTCCAGGCTGGAGTTATAATGCAGTTCATGTTGAATCTGCACCAGCAAATCCCGTAACGTCACATTGAGCGTGTGACCGACATAATGATCGATGCCTTCATCCGCTAACTCGGACGATCCCAACCGGTTGGGAAACAGCGCCGCGCTCAGTCCTTCGGCAACACCGGCAAGTATTTTACGTGACGGCAGCTTCGGCGGCCTGTCATGCCGCTTGCGGCTCTCCAGCGATGCAGTACGCAACGCCCTGAGTTTTGAAACGATATCGTCAATTTCCAGATTAGTACTTCTGATCTGGATATCCCGCGATCTTTTAGTATGCGTCACGTTAATTTCTATCCCTGATTAACCTATAAAATCATGAAAACGACCTGCTCATCGCAAACAGATTACTTAACCTAAAAACCTCGGTTGACCGTTATCCAAGATGACTAACGGTATGAATACATGAAACAATTCGAGAAATTCCGGCTGATCCGGATGGTGAGTCAAACGATGGTGTTCACAGCACGCCGCTGGTTAATTTTTGCTGCGTTACAATTCGTTGTAATAACGCGTTATTACACCTCCTTGTGCCTAGCGAAAAAAAATCAACGCACTTTAAGCTCCATTCAACTGAGGCTTCTCGGACAGCCTCCCAGGTTGAACCATAATGCGCATTATAAGGTAAACAAGAGAATCTGTCGGACTTAAGCAATCGTGGCAAACCACGTGGAAAAACGAGACGTATGCCGTGAAATACTGAGCATCCATCGCATTTACGCTATCTGGGGCTTAGCTCATATAATCATCGACATCGACAGCAATCGGTGCCACAAAGCATAGCTTAAACATGACGAAAGACGTATCCGGATTTCCGAGAAATACAGTGTAGTGCTCAATTTAAAGCGATCACCTGCCGGTCTGAGCCGGCAGGTTCAAACTTCCGCTTCGGGTCCGTTCTGATTCAAGCAAGTCGAACCTGCGCGAACGCTTTCGTGCCTCATACATGTGTTTTGCAGATTGACCACGCACACTGAATGGAACACCTTAGCCTGAAGCCGGAAAAATTTCTGGTTGATTGCGTGCCAGAAAATTTATGCGATTTTTTTCTTTTTAGCCGGCGCCGCCTCCAGTCGCTCGATAACTTCAAATTTACGTGTATCCATATCGGTAAAGCCGGTCAATATCTGTAGATGGGGCACCAGGTCCGGCACTTTATCTCTGATAATATTCTGTGCAAAATCGCTAAGAAACAGTGCTTTTTCCTTGGCCAAATGATATTCAGGACCGGCCTCGTCACGAAATGCTGCGGATGTCAACAAAACAATGCCGTTTGGATCGACGCGCCCGTCGTCAATATTTCCTTTAAGGAGTTTTGCCGCGGTCTCGATAGCCACAGACAAGTTCGGATCAAACGGCCCCACAATGAAAGCTGTGTTTATAGCATGCAGCCAGTCAAACCCGCGACCCACGCCCAGAACCCATTCCTTGTGCTCTGCGTCAGCAATGGGTCTATTCGATGCACGAATTTCTGCAACGTGTCTGATATTACCACGTACAAGTGGAATCAAATCCCGCACAATCCGCTCTGGCATTGTCGGATACAAGGAATAAAGCAATTCTTCCAGTTCCAACTGTGAAGATTGCTTGATTTTCGCCAGATCAATGGCCGTCGCATCATCTTCACCATGTAAAATTAACGCATCCAGATCGGTTTCAATACCGCAGACAATCGGCATGACAGCGCCCCTGCCATAAACGCGAATAAACTGGTCCTTGAGTTTTATCGCGGCATCCCTGGCTGCGTTGGTGTCATAATTGAAACCACGACAACCACGATGCGCATCGCCACGTGCATAATGATAGGTTACAAACACGAGACAGTGCCGGCCACGTCCGATTGAATACTGCACCCATTGTTCAATTATATTTTGGAAAAAAGGCCAGCCCAGATCGAATTTACCGCCCAGATTGCGGAACGGTTGAATAATACCCAGTGCGGTTTGTGTCATCACCGGCAAATGCAGTCTGCCATCCATGCATTTGAGCGCCGCTATTTCAGTTGGATGCTCTCCTCTGTATCTGCGACGTTCGGACGAGAGATCCATAAAAGCCTGCGAGTGCTTGGCATTCAAGTCAAGTAGATAATCGATACCTGTATTTTGTGTAGTCATCATCATCGTTCTTTCCATATAAATTAAAAATTTTAAGGCGTTTGAATTGTCAATCTTGCCAACCATGTTTCCGAAGCAGACTGATTAATATTCAATATATAATCCGGAAAAAAGCCGAATATCAAAACCAGCAATCCAGGGATAAATAATAACGCTATTTCTCTTGGTTTTAAATCAAAAACCTGCTTTATGTCATTGTGTATTACGGGACCAAGGAAAGCCTTGCGCGAGTACGATAACATATAGGCGGCACTCAGTATTGCGCCGGACAAAGCGGCAAATCCGAGAATAGAATGTGTATTGAGCGCGCCGATGATCATTAACAGTTCGGCCGGAAAACCGCTGGTCCCCGGCAATCCGATACTCGACAAGGCAAACAGAAAATAAAAAAAGGTTAATTTCGGCATCACACTTGCCAGTCCGCCAAGATGAATTGTCTCGGTACTGCCGATTCTATGATGTATGAATCCTGCAATCAGCATCAGCGCACTGGCCATGAATGTGAAATTAATCATCTGAAAGATTGCGCCTTGCAAGCCCTGTGCAGTCAATGACGCAATGCCGACAATCACCAAACCGACGTGACTCACACTGGAATAAGCCAGCAACCGACGCAAATTTGTCTGCTGCAGTGCAATCAAGGCGGCGTAAATAAGTGTAACAGCGCCTATCACACTTAACAGCCAGCTGAAATCCGCCGCCGCCAGCGGCGCCAGCGGCATTGCAAACCGAAGAATGCCGTAAACACCTAATTTTAAACCGACAAGCAAAGCAACAATATGCGTCGGCCCTTCCATCGCCACCGTGGGCATCCATGTGTGCAGCGGAACCAGCGGTGCTTTTACAGCAAAACCCAATAACAGAAGCACAAAAACAATGGTCTGCAGATTCTCGGGTAGCGGTGTATTCAACAATACCGGCAGGCTGAAAGAAAGCCCGAGCGGAATGATTTCATCAACATGATGCGCGTGGTTTGACGCCAGCAGAATAAACGCCAGCAAAATAGGCACGCCACCTGCAATCATGTACAAAAGATATTTCATCGCCGCGCTGCGGCGATGAGAACCGATACCCCACAAACCGATCAGGAAAAAGAACGGCGGCAACGTCAGTTCCCAGAACAGGAAAAAAAGTACCGTATCCAGTGCGCAGAAGATTCCGAAGCTCACACCTTCCAGTGCCAACAGCAACGCAAAGTGGAAACGCGTCAGTAAAGAAACCGAATTCCAGGCGGCAAGCATCGTAATTAATGTCAGCAACGCGGTCATCGGCAAAAACAAAATCGAAATGCCGTCAACGCCCACCAGGTATTCGATATTGAGCAGAGGAATCCATGCATAGCGCTCAACCAGCTGAAATTCACCATGGCCAGGATCAAACAAAATCAGCGTAAAAAGCGATAACAGCAAAGTCAGTATCGCCACATAAAACGCGATATGCTTGGCGATATCGATATTCCGTATTGAACCGACCAGAATCGCGCCAGCCAGAGGAATAATGATGAGAAAACTCAGAAATGGAAAATCCGCTTCGATCATGCTAATAATCCTTCGTAATAGTGTGCTTTGCAGCCAGCATCTCTGATTGCGAGACTTCCAGACCGGAATAGGTGCCGCTGATTGATTGAATGTTCTGATCGATAATGTTCAGCCATGGTGAGGTATGCATACCGACAGTAATCAGTATGGCGCAGATGACTATCGCTATGGCCCATTCGTTTCTGGGCGAAGGTAGCGTAGCGCCTTGTATGGCCGATTTAAAGGGACCCTGGTAGCGTTTGGGCGACGCGATAAAGATCTGCTGGAAAGCTCGTAACAACAAACCGACCGCCAGAACGTTCCCGATCAGAATAGCGATAGCAACCAGCCAGCCCTGCCCTTTAATGGTGCCTTCAAGCAACAGATGAATGCCGTCGAAACCGGGTGTTCCCGGCATCACCATGGTACTTAATGCGCAGACGACAAACAAAACCGCAATCGCGGCATTCATGTCATAAATGCCGCCCAAACGCGGGATATAAGCGGTATGCGTGCGTTTATAAATCATCCCGAGGCTGAAAAACATACCTGCCGCAGCCAATCCATACGTAATCGACAGTAGGATGCTGCCTTCCATGCCGTATTTATTGAAATCAAAAATCCCAATCACCAGTAGCCCGGTCTGGCTGATGATGGCAAACGCCAGCAACCTGCGAATATTGATCTGCATCAGCGCCAGCAGCGCGCCGTAAAATACGCCTGCCAGACACAGTGTCACAGCAAACCATGTCCATTCTTCCGCAACTTCGGGAAGTAACGGTATTAAAAATCGCATGGCGCCATAAACACCCAGTTTCAAACTGACCAGAAAAATACTGACGCTGGCGACAGTCCCCTGTTCCGCCAGTACCGGCAGCCAGCCATGAAACGGAAACAACGGCATGCGTATCGCAAAGCCAAAAAACAGCAGAAAAAAAATCAGCGTTGCATACTCAAGTTTGACATCATTTTCTTTGAGTACCAGCCAATCGAAAGACAGTACATCGGTGGTTATCATGACGCCGAATCCGAACATCAAAAACCCCGCCAACACCATAAACAGCCCGCTTCCCCAGTGCTGCAGAAGCAAGGCGACAACCCAGCGCCGATTTTGTCCCGATCCGGCCCGAAGCGTCATCAATATCACCGGTATCAATTCAAGAAAACACCAGAACCAGAACTGCATGGCGTTCATGGCTGTGAACGCACCGATCAGAATGGCTTCATAACCGAGCAAACATGCAATATGCACGCGATCAGAAACACGCCGCGTCGTCAAAGTATAGATAAGCGCCAATACAGCCAGAACCGTAGTGAGCATTACAAACAGGATATTAGTGCCGTCGACGCCGACACTATATGACAGTCCGAAAATTTGATATTGCTCGTAAAACTGAATGCCGATCTCATGATCGACATCAAACTTGAACAACATATAGATACCGGTGAGAAGCGTCAGAATTGCTCCGCCAACGCCCACTCTCAGCGCAACATTCGAAGCGGAAATCTGAATCACCAGAATCATGCTGATCAGCGGAATGAGCGTCAGTACTGACAATACGGGGAAACCCGCCATTTCAGACCACAAAATTATATTTGCATTATTCATGGATTCCTCAGATCGAAGCAGCAAGCATTAATACAATGAACACAAAAAGGACAAGATAACGCGGCTTGAGAAGAAGCAGCTCGAACATATTGGCGGCATGCCCCAGATTTCTGCCGATGGTAACCAAGTCCATACCAATTCCTCGAAGCACCAGACGTTCCTCGAACCAGCTCATGATATTGGCCACCCATTCCAGCAGCTTGCCGATGATGCCTTTTCCCCGGACAAATTCCATCTGAATTTCATCTACTCTATTCTTATGTGCTTCCCTTTCTACTTGAGTCAATGAAGATATTGCCGTGAATGATGAAACCGGATCACCCATGGCACGGTCAATAATGTTTTTATCGAATCGATCCAGATCATGTCCCAAACCATAAACTGGTCTGACCAGTGTTCTGTCAGTTATCGGATCGAGCCAGAATCGCTGGATTGATGCAATATATAACCATCGTTTATTCATGAAAAACGAGGACACGGGTTTCATGGGATTGCCATTTACATTTTTTATCAGCGACGGCGCAGTTAATACCTGGAAACACCTGACAATGGCGTGTGCGCACATATGCCACATTGCCAGCTCCCATAACCCCAATCCGCACGTCAAAAACATCAAGCCCAGCTGTCCGGTAATCGCAAAGCACAATGAGCTCTTAACATCCGTCTGAGTCAGACCGACCAGGTAGCTGTAAATAGCTGTAGACAGACCGACGATCACCAGCAATCCCATGGTAAATGGCGCTTTGTCGATAATTGGCTGCAACAAAATGACCAGAAAAACTCCCGAATGAATCATTACCGCCCCATAAAATACCGCGCTTGAAGGCGTCGGGCCCTCCATTGCACGCGCCAGCCAGGGAGAAAATGGTAACTGTGCAGATTTGGCCATTGCGGCCACAACAAAACACAGACTAATTACTGTGACCGTCGGCGTTGCCAGGTTATTCGCCATTTCATTCAAACTCAACCAATCCACTGTTCCGGCAAAGTAAAACGATAAGGCAATTCCAAGAATAAAGCCTGTGTCACCGATCCGGTTGGTCACGAATACCCGTGTTGCATTGATTACCGCAACAGGACGCTCATATGAATAGGATATCAGTAGATAAGAGCATAGTCCGGCCAATTCCCAGCCAATAAAAGTTCCAATGGCATTACCTGAGAGGGTCAGCAGGAACATCGAAGATGAAAAAAGACTGAGAACGAAGAAAAACCGGCGGAAACCGGATTCCTGATGTATATAGTTCTTTGAAAAATACGTGATAATGACCAGAATGACTGAAAACAAAGCGGCGACAACAACATTAAAACCCGTGGTAATAAAATTCAGATTCACCACAAAGTTACCACTATCCAGCCACTGTCCCACCATTTTAGACCCTGAGTTTTCACCGGCCAGATCTGCGATCAACAACGCAATGGCAGATACCGATGACAAATAAATCGCATTTCGCGCCACATCCGAACTCGACAACTCGCCCCGCAGCCCCATGACCTGACTGGAAAAATACCCAAAGCCAATAATGACAGCAGCGATGAACGGAAATAAAGGAATAAAAATAACAAGTACGTCCATATTTATGCTCCCGTCATTTCGGGTTGTTTAACCAATACCGGCGGCAGCGGCTCACTCATATCCTGAAAATATGCATTCGATGAATCGACCACGGGTACCACTCTTTCATTTGGTTTCCATGGCACGAATCCCACATTTCGCTCAAAACAGGAGATTTCGCCCGTATCAGGATCGATGGCACCGAGCAAGACCCAGCCTCCGCCAACCAGCTCACGGATAACTGCCTGCCGCTCGTAAATCTGCCCTAGAATCTCGGTTTTAGCTTCAATTAAAATCTGCAACCGGACAGGTTCATGAATCTCGACCATCTGACTGGTCAGTCCTGTTCTTAAATCACTGCTGGTGCCTTCCATGACACCGAACATACCGGTAATGTTGTGTGTAACCTTTGTACCGGCACCAAAATAATCATTATTCACCGTTGAAAAATAGTATTCCAGATTGATACCAGCCCCGACAGGACCAACTGCCAGCAGCAGACCTTCCAGCAGCTTCCCATCCAAATCCTGGGTGGCATCGTAGGAAATCAGAAAAACCCGCCTATCCAGAAACACGCCCTGAGAAACTGAGCGGCGACCAATAACTGCTCCCGCTATCGTTGCATGATTAAATTCAGGAAAAGCCTGTGAAAAATCGTTCGCGCGCTCCAGTACATGCGCATAGCCGTTACCCGGTACCCTGGGATGATTGGCTGATACAAAACGGCGGCACCGTTCCTGGGCTGATGCCTGTCTGGCCATGTCCAGGTATTTCCGAATAGACTCGAAAGCTGGTAACGCGCTTTCAGGAATATCTTCAGTATCAAACCAGAAATATTCATCGCTGCATGTGTCGTGTTCAGCACCAACAAACCAGGTATCTTGAGGAACATGGATACCACGCTCGGCCAGTAACTGCCTTATTACCGGCCGGTTGATCATGGCCGCAAACAGACGCGCGTTAGGCCCGCCCCGTTTGCCGCTGCACGCGCCGCAGTTATAAGCAAATCCATGTGGATTATTCTGATTCGTTGAACCATGACCGAATAAACAGACAATCGGCGCAAAACCATAGGTCAATCCTGTCGTCCGCAAAAACAAAGTCAGCTTGTCGGCCTGTTCATTATCTGTAAAGCCAAAACGAGGATTTTCAGGTGTCGCAGCCACATCCGACTGCGATGCAATAAAATTCAAACGCGTCGGCACGGGTTTCTCGATAGCCTGCCGAAGTTTGTTATTAAATGCCAGAACGTAGCGTGGTGAAAAAACCTTGCCGAGCATGCCGAAAAAAACAATCGGCGCCAAAGCATCGATTACTGCATGTGAGAAGAGTAGACTGCGGCGAAGCGACTGATTAAACAAATAGGCCACTTTTCTGAAAAGTGTGACCCCTTTCTGATGGGCGGCAACCAGATTTTCGACACCGTCTCTAGGCTCCTCAACGACTTCATTGACGGGTGTTACCGGGAGAGGGCATTGTTTTTTCCGGTTAATATCGTCTATTCCCCTGTAATTCATGGGAATACCAAAAAAACCGGCAGCGCCTATCGTTTCAATGGCCGGATTGATCTCTTCCAGATGACGGCGCAGGCTTTCTTCACGGTCATCCATGCAGGTAATAATCTGTGCTTCCGGTCGTTGGTCGCGCCTGGCCCATCTTCCCCGGTTCAGATTGGCATGAATGGCGTGATAAAAATTTTCCCTGAAATGGTATTCATAAGCATACAACCACACACTGCCCCTTTTATCGGCGGTGAACTCATCCACAACTTTCAGCATACTTAACAAATCATCTTTCTGAATAGCTTCAATTTGTGAAGCTTTGATGCCTAAATGCTGACACAGGCGAAACAGCCGCCAGCCCGTATTGAATGGTGTGTGCACAATACTGCTATCTGCCATTGAGCTGAACTGCCATGTCCAGATCAAATCCGCCAGTTCCTGCCATTCAGATTGCTCATAACGCTCTGAGCCGGAATGAAGAAAAAGATATTTAACCAGATTTGTCAGGTATTCAGGTAAACCGCCCTGATAAAAAAGCTTGCGCACCATGAATTCCGACAGATACTTATGAAAGTAATATCTGAAAGTACCGAGTTTTGCGTCAATGTTCCAGTTCTCCTCGCATGTCTGCGACAACCAGAGCCGATCCAATAGCAACCGTATGGCCAGATAATCCGCCAGATGCACTTGCGTTGGCCCGCTTTCCGCCATGTATTTCGGGTGAGTCTGTCTCCAGTTAATCATGCCTGACCACCCGGGCAATTCCAGCGCCACCAGACGCAGATAGCCTTCCCAGCGTTCCTCTGGAATTTCCATATATTTTAACTGGCTAATAATGCAATCTACCGGATCGTCGGGTGCTTCTGAGATAACACGCTGCCAATCCGGCAGATCATGCAAAAAAGGATTCGCATCATAATTAACCACGTTCTTCCATGCTTTATATAATCCGGCATCGCTGCAATCTGGCAGCCGCCATGCCGAGACACCCTCATCCAGCGCTGATGCACAGATCCGGATAAGCTGCACGCGCACGGAAAAAAGAATATCAACCCCGGTCAATGTTTTGACAAAATCCCGCATCGTCAATCGCACCCCAATCTGATCCAGCATCTCATCCAGTTTTTCTTGCGCTTCCATGCGCATTTTTTGATGAACCATCAAATTGGTGCTATCCGGAAGCTCCGCGCGAATTCTATCCAGCCATGCATTGGCCTGTTCTTCGGACAGGTCGACCATGTTTTCCGGGTGCAATGGAATCTTGTCAATTTCCATCTGATCCAGAATATGACTCCATAGCGAAGCGGCATAATGCCCTTCACTCTGTGCTGTTGCAAGTAAGGTTTCACGTATGGAGCCCGGTATGTCCGGTTGAATTTTGCTCAACACATCAAATTCTTCAATTTGCCAATTCAGGTTGCTTGCTGAAATACTGTGCAAATCGTAGAGTAAAGCAACTCGATAAATATCGTTGCGGGAAACCGATAACCGATCCGTCTTTATAATGTATTCTTCGGCTTTTAATTCCTTATGATGCGCTATGGCGGCAGTCAGATCTTCGTCGTTAATCGAGCCTTTCTGATACAGCGCCCGGTTTCTTTCGTCTGACAAATAACCATGCACTCCCGTTAACGCCTCGACTTCCTTGACTGCATCTTCGAAAGGCAAATGCTGAAAACCATGAATGGAATTATGATGAACAAACTCACGTATAGTCGCCTGTCCAGGCAGAATATGTCCAAGATGATCCAGATAATGCAAAATTACAGACTTTTTATCTGTTAAATCAGTGTGATGTGCATGCATAGTTAATCCTAGTGAATACTTTGACTGATAAAATCATTCATCTGGGTTATGGTCGCCACGGACAGATCAATCAAAGGCGCAGGCCACAAGCCCAGTAACACGATTGCAGCAACCAGAATAACGGCTGCGGTCAATTCATATAATTTTAAATCTTCAATTTCCCGCATCTGCGGTTTAACGGGGCCGGTGAACAGCATGCCGACAGTCCGCATCGCATAGGCCGCACTGATGAGAATGCTCAATCCCAGGAACAACATCAGATTACCCCATTGCTGATAGCCGCCGATCACCGCATGTATTTCTGCCACAAATCCGACCGTACCCGGCATTCCCATTGCCGCAAACAGCGTGATTGTCATAAAAAAGGCAAAACGCGGCATCACCTGCACAAGAGAGCTATAGTCAAGTATATTTCGGGTGTGCGTACGCTCGTACAACAGACCGACCAGCAGGAACAAAGCACCCGCAACCAGTCCGTGCGCCGTCATTTGCAGGACTGCTCCGGTTATTCCGGTAAAATTCAGCGTGGCAATACCCAGCAGCACGATACCCATATGACTTACCGACGAGTAAGCCACCATGGCTTTGAGATCCGATTGCCGCCAGGCAAGCACGCCGCCATAGATCATCCCGAACAGCGCGATGAACAACAGATAGGGTTGAAAAACCAGCGTCGCCTCGGGCAGCATGACAACAACGCGTATCAGACCGTATGCACCCATTTTGAGCAAAATACCGGAAAGCAGAATACTGACCGGACTGGGCGCTTCCACGTGCGCCAGCGGCAACCAGCCATGCAATGGAAAAATCGGCATTTTGACACCAAAGCCAATTAAAAAACCCATCAAAACCCAGAGCTGCTCGTTCCTGGGCATACTCCGGGCGGCTTCGGTCATATCAGTCATCAACGTGCCGCCATGCTCCGGCATATACTGACTGATCGCCATCAGGCTGATCAGCATGAATATCGATCCGCCCATGGTGTACAGAACAAAGTTGATACTTGCCGCGCCGCGGCGAACGCCGCCCCAGCGCGCAATCAGAATAAACAGCGGGATCAGCGTTAATTCCCAGAAAATGTAAAACAGCGACCAGTCCTGAGAGAGAAACACGCCCAGCATGCCTAACTCGAGCAGCAGCACGCTGATATAATAGCTTTTGACGTTCTGCACTATGCTGAAAGACGCCAGAAGCGCGATTAAAGTGAGCACCGATGCCAGAACCACCATCGGTAGCGATACGCCATCAACGCCTAGCGCAAATGCGGAATTGAAGGTCGGGTTATAAATGAATTGCTCATAATATTGAATTTCACCGTAAAGCTGGTTGTAATCCGCTACCAGCCAGCAGCTGAATAAAAAAACCACCGTGGCGAAACTATTTGCAATAAATCGGATTTGACTTGTATTCCCTCCCGGAATGAGCGTCAGGACAAGAATGCCTAAAAACGGCGTCAATAACAGTGTACTCAGTATCCCCATTATATTAATTTACCTTTATGCTCTCAAAAGCAATCGCTCAGCTCGAGAAATATGCCGATTAAGAATGCCTAAGTTTTTTATATTTATTACTTTTCAAAACCCAGTTTTTATACAAACCCTGATACAGCCTTTTCCCGGTGAAAACGATTATTGCCAGCGATTTTTGAAATGCGCTATAGATAAATTAATGGCCTGGAATATGTCGGCTTGCATACGTTTCTCTGAACAATGAACCGGATATTATTATTTGTGTCGCATACCGTTTGTTTAGGATCAGCAGGACTTTATTCAGCCCGGAATATTGTAAATAAAGCAATGTCAAATTAATGTTAAAAAAAGGTTAAGCTTTTGCAAAACAAATGTTTGTGCAGGGTGATTATGATTAACCCAGATTTTCCATTAGAAATTCCTAGATGATAACTAACGAATAGCACTAGCGATTCCGATCCAAATTCCCTGAAAGAAAAAACTTAAAACACAACCCGCTTCCAGATCAGAAGAACCTGAAAATATTCAATTGCTCTCTCTAATCACTACCATTAGCACATCGCCTAATGCAAAATCTGGAATGAATAATTACCCTGTAAAACAGCTAACTATCCGGTCTCGTTAATCCTGCGGACGCACCAGCAGAATTGATGCATCGACAAGACTCACCAGTTGTTCGGCCACAGAACCGATCACGAAGCGCTGCAAACCTTTGCGATTGGCGGTACCCACCACCAGCAAATCAGCGCCCCAGTCCTTGACTGCATTTCCGATCGCTTCCGATACGCCGTTTGTGCCATAGGCAATATTGGCCTCCAGCAGACGGGTTTCAATGCTCAATGCATCGACAGATTCCTTCGCCTTTTGTAATACAGCATTGCCCGCAGCTCTGTCAGCGTCTTCCTCACCGGTTATACAGTGGACGATACACAATCCCGCGTTATAGGAATTGACAATATTCTGCGCCTCTTCCAGTGCGACCTGTGCCGTTTCGCTGCCGTCTACAGCTACCATAATTTTTTTGAACATGTTGAAATCCTTATATGATTATTTACCTGATTACCATTAACATGATTTAAAAAAAGGCGGGTTTATCAACTGATCAACCCGCCTTTTCGATTCCATATTAAATACAAATCACCTGTTATTGCAAGTTGCCGCTATCACGCTTCAGATTTTCAAAGTAGCGTTTGATAACATCCCTGCCAGGCATATTGTCATGTTTGGTGTAAACCATATAATGAATCACGGCGTGGATAATCAGCGCAATCATCATGCCTTCAAAAATACCCAGTTCAAACACCAGGATACCTGTCAGCAATGCAAGCATCATGGCGTAAGGACCGTAATGCGTGACATGTACCAGGCCGGCAATCATCTTATAGCCGGAGAACATCATAATCGCCGCCAGGGCAAATTTGGGCAGATACTCCAGATACTCCGTGTTCATCATGAAGAAACCCACTACCGAACCAATGAACACCAGGGAAAATTTGGTGTATGCACCCGCCAGTCGGTTAGTGGTACTTTTCGCCAGACCGTCCAGGTTGGTCATGCCGCCGAAGAAGCTTGAACCCAGATTGGCGATCCAGATCGCCAGCAGACTGTTGTTACTGTTACATTTGCGTTTCAGCGGATCGATTTTCTCAATCGCGGCATTACTCATCACCTGCTCGATCACGTCGATGGTGGCGAGCATTGCGCAGAACAGAATCATCAGAATCATCATGGTTAACGTGAAATCTGTCGGAATCGGCAGTCTCAACGCCAGGTCAACGTCCTCCACATAAATCATCGGAACGGTAATGAATTGTGCTACTGCGACCCCACCCAGTATCAAAGCGAAATAAGGAATCGCCGGTTGCACATCTTTGAATTTGGAGAACAAATAAATAAACACGCCAAAACCCACAGCAGAAATAACCAGCATCTGTATGCGCGCGTCATTCCAGAAATCCTCGGTAACCGATTCTTCAGGAATTTCATAGGTAAACTGAAAAAATCTCAGGAAAATTTTCAAACCGATACCGGCCAGAAGACCTTCCACCAGATACACCGGCACGGCAACCAGCAGGTATTTCTGCCAGTTAAAATGCCAGCAAACCGCCTGCATGATCGCGGTCAGAAATATGCAGAACGCCATGTTCTCCAGGCCAAAAGTGGCTACACCCAGCGCCAGCGCCGGCGCCAGTCCCGCTGCAATGCCCGGGCTGCCGATATAGTTGCCCGGCCTGAACCAGGCAAAAATCCAGCCTATAAAACTGGCAAACACGACGGTTGCCAGACCCACCTTGATCGGATAATCCGACATCATCGCGATGCCGATAGACAATGGTATCGCCATCGCGCCGGTAATCGTGCCGGCAAAGGCGTCACGCATGGCATATTTCGCTTGAAACGCCGCTGCGCCAAATTGTTTATCGGCCGTCAAAACGACAGATCCATCCGGAGCTAAATTTTCGTTGCCTGTTGACGGATTGTTTTCTTTTACTGTTTCAGAACTCATATAAAAATCCTCTCCCCGATAAAAAATTCATCTTAAAAAATTGTTTATTTAACTGTTAACTTGTTTGTGTAGCGAAAATTTAACGCAAGTGCAGCGAAAATTTAACACAGCAGGTGTGAAAAATTCGTGAAGAACTTATACCGTTTCCAGTATGATTTTTGACACTACACGTTTTCAGCATAAGTAACTGAAAATACCTGCTTAAACTTTCAGTTACTCGCCATCAGAAGCGCGAAAACCCATGTTCATCAACGCCAATGATTACCGTTTACTTCCATCGTCGCTGCGCGGTCAGAACGCCAAACGGCTTATATTCATGAAGAAAAAGAATTATCGTGCGATGTGAAATATACAAATTGGCGGATTCAAGTTGAACCTAAAAACCTTTGTTGACCGTTACCCGCGATGACTAACGGTATGAATAAATGGAACAACCTGAACAATATCAGCTTACCCAAATGGTGAATCACACTATGGTATTTATAGCACGCTGCTTTTTAATTCCGGTCATGTTGCAATTCGTTGTAATAACGCGTTTTACGCCTCATTTCGCCTTGCCGGAAAAAAATCAACGCACTCTAAATCCCATTCAACTGAGGTTTTTAGGTTCAAATTTCGAAGTCGATGGATAGTGCGTTACTTCATCTGATCTGTTTCCGACCAGGTACGACGCATTGACTATGCCTGCAACTTATAAATCGCCGCATATTTGGTCTTGAGATAATGGATGTAATGCTGCGGATTCAAAGGCTCGCCGGTTACCTGCACCACCAGTTCCCGCGGCGTATAAAGCCTTCCCTGGCGATGAATATTATCGTGTAACCAGTTTTTGATCGGTGCGAAATGCCCTGCTGCTATATTGTTTTCAGTATCCGGCAATGCTGCCTGCATGGCCTTATAAAACTGACAGGCATACATCGCGCCCAGGGTATAGGAAGGAAAATAACCGAAAGCACCGCTGCTCCAGTGCGAATCCTGCAGAACACCCAAGGTATCCGTTGGCGGAATGATGCCCAGATACTTTTTCATTTTCTCATTCCAGACTTCGGGCAAATCATCGACAGACACGTTACCTGCAAACAAATCCTGCTCAATTTCAAAACGCAGAATAATATGCAGCGGATACGTCAGTTCATCAGCCTCCACGCGAATAAAACCGGGTTTACAGGCATTGATTGCCTGATAAAAGGTGTCAATAGTCGCTCTTTGCAGATTACCCGGAAAGGCTTCGCAGATAGTTTCGAAATAATGTGTGCAGAATTCCCTGCCGTGCGCAATCATGCGCTCCCAGAACAACGACTGCGATTCATGAATGCCCATGGTCAACGACTCGGAAGCCGGAAGATCAGCGGCATCCGGCATACGTCCCTGTTCGTAGAGCGCATGTCCTGTCTCGTGGATAACCGCGAACAGGGATCCGATAAAATCATTTTCGTTGTAGCGCGTTGTTATCCGCACATCGGTCGGATGACTGCCGCCGCAGAATGGATGGACCGAAACATCCATGCGCCCTTTATCAAACTGAAAACCGATATCCTGGCTGATTTTCCGCGCCAGCGCCGCCTGCTGCTCAACCGGGAAATGGCCCTGTAAAATGGAAACATCGGGTTGATAGGTATGCTGTTCCAGTTCCTGAATAAACGGTATCAGCGCTGGTTTCAACTGATCAAAAACAACTGAAATTTCCGCCGCCGTTGTGCCGTATTCAAACAACGCAATATTGGCATCATAGGCTGTTTTGTCCGGATAAGCGCAGGCCGCCCACGCTTGCTTCAACTGAAGGAATTCCTTGATCACCGGCGCGAAATCCGCGAACCGGTTTTCTCTGCGCGCCTGCACCCAGACTGCATGACCACGCGAGCTTAATCCCGCAATTGCCTGAATCAGTTGTCCGGGCACTTTGGTCATTAAATCATATTCTCTGCGCGCTTCTTCGATGTTACACCATTCAATCGCGCTGAAATCATCGCGTTGCACACTCAATTGATCCAGGCACTCACCCAGCATTCTATCCGTGATGCGTTCATGAATCACACCGGCAAGTGCGGAAATCTGATTGGCGCGGGCTTCCGAAGCACCTGCCGGCATGGTCACTTCCTGATCCCACTGGATGATACTCATCACCCCCTTTAACCGCGATATTTCTTCAAGTCTGTGAACCAGATTCTGATAGTTTTTATTCATGCTCTACCTAAAAAATAATTGGAGGAGGCTTTTGCGACAGTTATTTTAAACCTAAAAACCTCGGTTGAATGGGATTTAGAGTGCGTTGATTTTTATTTCCGGC
>CAZXBP010000014.1:0-29946 GCA_964639015.1 uncultured Nitrosomonas sp. | reverse complement strand
ATTAAACGTAATCCATTGTTATTTATTTGAATTGTTAGTTTTCGGGCAGACACTATATAGCAATTCAGACATATCTCATCCGCACGCTGGATTAATCCGGTAGGGTGTCAATAAGCGAAGCGCATTGCACCTTAAAGCTACGCCCATATTGGTGCAATGCCCGTTGGTTATTGCACCCTACAGACTGCGGTTAGCCTGCTTCGATGACTTCTTGCAATGTCCTCCGGCCATTGCAGCCTGACCGGCTTGAGCTCAGTGACCTCGGGCAAGACGAAAGCCAATAGAGTCGCGAAAGGACGGATCGCTGTAATTGCGGTGAGCAGAACGGCAGTACCTGCCGCCGCGCAGCACGCGGTAGTCACCGATCTCTGGGCCCTTCGGGTCGGCAACCGGGCCTGACGGGTAGTCCCCATACTTATCCTGGCACCATTCCCATACGTTACCATGCATTTGATACAGTCCCCAGTCATTACACGGCAATGCTTTCACTTCGACTGTCTGTTCCCGGTATTCACTTTTGCGGCCATTGTTGTACGGGTAGTTGCCATCGAAATTAACCAGCGTTGAATCAATCTGGTTACCCCAGCAAAACGGTGTAGTGCTACCTGCTCGGCACGCATATTCCAATTGCGCTTCGGTCGGCAGACACAATTTCAACTCCGCTTTCAGTCCATTCATTCTGGCGATAAATGTCTGTGTTTCATCCCAACTGACATTCTCCACAGGTCGCTCATCGCCTTGAAACCGACTGCGATTTTTACCCATAACGACTTGCCACAAGGCCTGTGTCACCGGCGCATCGGCAATCCAGAATCCTTTGCTCAATGTCACTTCATGCTGCAACTCATCGCTATATCGTTCCGACCCCTCCTCCGGTGACCCCATCAAAAACGTCCCCGGCTCGCACCAGCGGAATGCCTGCCGCACGCCTTTGTAGGTGAACGCCATCCACAGCCTGAATTCGTCCTCGCCCCAATCGGATGCCTAGGCTTCGGGGAATTCTTCAGGAAATACGGTGTGTTTTCGGATATGCACGATTGGTGAAATTCACAGGAAATGTTTGCATATAAACAGGTTTTTGGATTTGTTCATGCTGAACAATATTACTTATTTCCGCATGAAGTATCAAAGTATTATAACCATAGCCAATCTGGCAAGACTAAGTACAGCGACTTTCTCAGTTCAGGTTTCCGTTCCTGTTTCGAAAGACATAATAATTTTTTAAACAAAGCCTCTGGCGTGCTATAATCCTCAGGCTGTATTATTTATTCGTTTGCGCACTTCGCCGTTCTTCTTCTTATATCAGCTTTCGGCTACCTTTCTAAGCCACCGCGCATGTTTAGCCATCACAGACATGGTTAATAAACGATAAGCGTCAGCTTTTTTCTGTATCACTTTTACATAGTATATTTCCGCTGAACAATTCAGCTTCTTTAAATTCATTTAGGAAACACCGTGTCATTTGAAAACCTTAATTTGCATCCTTTAATTCTGAAAGCCGTTCACGAAGCCGGTTACAGCACGCCGACGCCGATACAAGAACAGGCTATACCGGAGCTTATTTCCGGCACCGACATCATCGCATCAGCACAGACCGGCACCGGTAAAACGGCTGCTTTTATGCTCCCTGCACTGCATCATTTAACAGCGCCCAGCAAAACAAACGGCCGCGGACCGCGCATTCTGGTCTTGACGCCAACGCGTGAACTGGCCGATCAGGTATCAAACGCCGCCAAAAAATATGGTAAATACACCCCTCGCACGAAAGTTATCAGCATTCTCGGCGGCATGCCCTATCCTTTGCAGAACAAATTGTTATCACAACCCGTCGATATTCTGGTTGCCACGCCAGGCCGGCTGATCGATCACATCCAGCGCGGGCGCGTTGATTTTTCCCGCCTGCAGACACTTATTCTGGACGAAGCGGACAGAATGCTTGACATGGGATTCCTGGCGGATATCAAACAGATTGCCTCGTGCTTACCGCAAGGCAGACAAACTGTTTTGTTCTCTGCAACGCTGGATCCGGCTATCGAAAAAGTTGCCGCACAATTGCTCAACGCACCCAAGCGGATACAAATAGCAGACCGTCAGACAAAACTGGATCACATCGAACAGCGCCTGCATTATGTGGACGACCTGACGCATAAAAACAAACTTCTGGATCATGTCTTGCGCGATGCCGGTTTAAAGCAGGCTATTGTGTTCACCGCCACAAAACGTAACGCCGACCTTATTGCGGACAATTTATACGCAGGCGGACACACAGCTGCAGCACTGCACGGCGACATGAATCAGCGTGAACGCAATCGGACGCTAACAAAACTCAGAACAGGTCACCTGCGCATTTTAGTGGCTACCGATGTTGCTGCCAGAGGCATCGACATTTCCGACATCACGCACGTCATCAATTTCGACCTGCCTAAATTCGCCGAAGACTATGTACACCGCATTGGCCGTACAGGGCGCGCTGGCGCAGCCGGCATCGCTGTTTCTTTCGCTTCCAACAAGGACGGTATCCACTTGAAGCGCATCGAACGCTACACAGGACACCAAATAGCTTCGCACATCGTTCCCGGTCTTGAACCGCGCAGCAAAGCCAGCCGACAAAATAATGACGGCAACAAAAAGAACAGCACCCCGACACACCGCAAAGGCAGACACTTGATCAGCACACCGGACAAACGGCGTAACGTTAACCCGCATTTCGCACGTCGCCCCAACAAGGCAACACGATCAACAGCAACAGGGACAGTTTAGAAAAGTAGTACTTATATCGAGCTAAATAAAGAAGAAGCAAGGCAGCCCATAAACTCCGTACCAGCCCAAAAAGGCGCATTGAAATGCGGAGTTTTATTTAAGCTGCCTCTCCTCGTATCAATTGAAATTCATCATTCCTAAGAACAGTCAGTCGCCACGAACCGGACTCGTAAACTGTTAAAACAATGGGGGTTTGACAACCACCAGGATTACAACCGCAAATAAAATCAGCACCGGCAATTCATTAAAGAAACGATAAAAAACATGGCCATGTTGATTGATATCCTGTTTAAATGCCGATACGAATTTTCCGCAATAGTAATGGTATATGATCAAAATAACGACCAGCGCCAGCTTGATGTAAAGCCAGATTCCTGAGAAACCGTACCCCAGCCATAGCCATACCCCAAAAATAACCGTAAGTATCGCACCCGGCGTCATGATGCCATAAAACAGTTTGCGCTGCATGATTTTGAAACGCTACGTCCCCGGCGTTTCCTCGGACATCGCATGATAAACAAACACACTCGGCAGATAGAACAATCCGGCAAACCAGGTGACCATAAAGATAATATGCAGCGCTTTTATCCAGAGCATCGTCGTATTGAATGTTTATTAGGAATAACAGTTGATACACATTTGAATCATGATCATGATCAAATCAATCCCGCAAAGTGAAACCGACCTTGATCGTAACCTGCCAGTGCCCGATTTTCCCTTGTTCAATGTGCCCACGGGTTTCCACCACTTCAAACCAGCGCATATCCTGAACTGTTTTTGCTGCGCGCGTTATGGCGTTTTCAATTGCATCCTGCATGCCAGTCGCCGATGAACCGGTAAGCTCCATAATTTTATAAATGTGATCGGACATTTTCTCTTCTCCTTCCACGAAAATAGATATTACAGTATACCTAAATTGAGGACTGATTAAACCTAAAAACCTTATTTGACCGTTATCCGGGATGACTAACGATAGAAATACATGAAACAATTCGAGCAATGCCGGTTCATCCGGATGGTGAATCAAAGCATGGCGTTTATAGCACGCCACTTTTTAAGTTTGTTACAATTCGTTGAATCCGCGGCGTTATTACAACG
This sequence comes from uncultured Nitrosomonas sp., assembly GCA_964639015.1. Lineage (GTDB taxonomy): Bacteria > Pseudomonadota > Gammaproteobacteria > Burkholderiales > Nitrosomonadaceae > Nitrosomonas. The sequence continues at coordinate 26,088 of CAZXBP010000014.1, read as the reverse complement.
AATTGTGCCTTGCCAAAAATAAAAATCAACGCACTTTAAACTCCATTCAACTGAGACTTAGGTCAAACCGGTTTGCGCCCTAACTCCACTCCTGATGATTCAATCGCTTCAAATCGACAAAACGATTCTATGTTAGAATCTGATCAATATTCCGATAAGTGCGGCAGGATTGTCAGCAAAAATAACAATGTGTTTTTCAGCAGAAGTAAGCTTTATCGTCGGCGGCAGCCTTTTGGTAGTCGGCACAATCATTATCGGAAAAGTCAAGGAAACACAGGACTACCCTGTTGCATTGATTCCATTTGTTTTTGCCGCACAACAAATTACTGAAGGATTGCTGTGGATTTCACTGGCACACAATAATCTATACATGCAATTCTGGCTCGGTAATCTGTACGGAGGATTTGTCGGTGTCATCTGGCCACTGTATGCACCTTTGGCAATCTACTTTGCCGAGGCAGACGGTCGCAGAAAAAGAATGATAGGATTTGTTGGCATTGCAGGGTTTGCGTTAAGTATTTACGCGATTATCGAACTGATGAAACAGCCTGTAACCGTAGAAATTATCGATCAGCATATTTATTACGACCACAATATACACGCTTATCCGCTGATCATACTGCTATACCTGCTGGCCACATGTGCGCCTTTTATTCTCTCAAGCTTCAGAAACCTGCGCTTGACGGGATATATCATTACGCTTGGTTTTGTTGTGGCATTTTCTATCTATACGGTAACATTTGTATCGGTGTGGTGTTTTTTCGCCGCAGTTGCCAGCGCACTAATCCTGCTCCATTTTGCAGAAAGCACGCATAAACCACTTCCCCTACTCGGGAGGAAATGAACAAACATTCCTTAAATTAAATCAGCAAGTACTACCTGTCATGAAATCAAAAACCAGACATCTGCATTTTTTGTTTATCGTTTTGTTGATCTCATCAACATTTTTTTTATCAACAACGTCCGCTGAACCAATCAAATCGGCTTATGGTTATCTGGAGCCAGTAACACTGACCATGCACCAGATCGCCTTGACAGCTAAACTGGACACAGGCGCCGAAACAGCTTCAATCTCAGCAAAAAATATTCTGCTTTACGAAATAGACGGGCAGGAATACGCGAGTTTCACTGTTGCACACCCTGAACTGGAACAACCAGCTCACTACAATTTACCGATTGTGCAGCATGTAAAAATAAAGAAACGTGCCAGCGAGCATGCTCAGGAAAGCAGATACCACTCCCGTCCGGTTGTCAATTTGCAAATTCAGTTTGATGGCAAGCCTCACACGATTATGGTCAACCTGATCGATCGCTCGCATTTCTCGACACCGATGCTGCTCGGCAGAAAAGCATTGAAGAAACTGAATGCTGTCGTCGACAGCACCAGGAAAAATACTTTATTGCACGAAACCGACGGCTAGGATGCTGTCCGAGAATAGCGGTCGTGGCGAGGCTGGTGTTAATTGAGTGAGCGGGATTTTTCGACCATTTGAGGCGAATAGTCGCTCTACTCAACGAAAAGGATCGGAAAGTCCGGCCAAGCTCCAGCGTCCGTAGTAGATCAGTCTACTCTCGGACAGCCTCTCATAGGCACCTGCCGGACTCAAGTCTAATTTACTGGGCAAGTAGAAAGCAGCACCTTTCTTTGTCCGCTGCAATTGCTCAAATCCGGCAAATCATCAGGAAAACAGGACGGCTGAATCAATTCCTGTCAAGACAACTTCTGATCCAGCGACTGGTTAATTTTTCCTGCACGGTGTTCTGACGCAGACGTGACGACAAACCGGAAAAATCAACGGAATCCAGCGGCTGATCCTGATTGAAACACGAAAAGACATAAGTCACTTCACCGGTCTGCGGATCTTTATGCGGTTGCAGACATTGCGCGCAGATTTCTTTCATCATGCACTGCATCGGCGAATTGATGGAGCCTATCGCAAAATGTCCGGCCTTCAGATACGGCTTTAACTGATTATGCCGCGCCACCCCTACCGCTGCCATCATGCGATCGGATCCGATCGCAATAATGCGATCAGCCTCGATCATCGGAACAGGCTGATCGCCCAGTTGACCGCTGCCATAGGCAACCATCGCTTCAACAATATTACCGACGAAATGTTTATCGCCCACCCTGTCCGGCTGGAATCCCGGCGCCTCATCGCAGCACCAGACAACCGTATCAGCTGCGGCTTCGATCTCCGCCACTTTATAACGGTCAATGCGCTTCTTGTATCCAGCGAAATACAACACTCTGGATCCTGCAGCACGCGCTGCTGCGCCGATGGAGAAAAGCACTGCATTACCCAGTCCGCCACCGACCAGAATTACGGTTTCACCCGCCTCAATTTCAGTTGGCGTGCCTGTCGGTCCCATCAGAATAACCGGCTCACCCGGTTTCAATAAAGTGCATAAATCCGCAGAGCCGCCCATTTCCAGTGCGATTAATGATACCAATCCCTGCGCAATATCGACTGAAGCGCCGGTTAATGCAATGCCCTCCATCGCCAGTCGTGTATCGCTCACTACGGGTGCAAGCGATGCATAATTCTGGAACCGGTAAAACTGTCCCGGATGAAAACGCTCCGCTGCCAGAGGCGCATGCACTACCACTTCAACAATATTCGGTGTCAGCCGCTCCACTTTATGGACTATCGGTCGCAATTGCCGGTTGAACAACATGAAAAACTGTTCTGCCGTTTTATCGGAAAACGGCTTAATCTTGCCGAGAACGCGGTCAACCACCGGATACCCCTGCTTGGCGCTGGACATGGCTTTCACAACATTACCTGAGTATGATGGGTGCAAATCGCCAAAGAAACTGATGAAACGCCCGTCCTGTGCGTCTTTGTAATAGCTCAGTAATACCGAAGCCGTACCGGATTTAGGATTCCCATAAGCCGGTCTAACCGGCTTGCCTTCTTCATCGCACGCGGCAAAATAACGGCCATCAAGCTTGTAAGTATTTCCATCTTCTCTTGCCAGTACCGTGTTCGGTTGCGTCCCGGCTGCAACGAGCAGTGCGCGCGCGGACAACTCGACTTCGCCAGTTACACGCCACTCCCCTGCGTCATCGCGTTTTTGCACTGTAAAATGAACAGATCGCACATGGTCCCACGGGTCGACGTTAACGCGGCTCGGCGTCAAACCTTCGGCGAACCAGATTCCTTCTTCCAGTGCTTTCTCCACCTCTTCATGATTCAGCGTATAGGAAGGGCTGTCGATTAGGCGCTTGCGATAGGCGATTGTAGCGCCACCCCAGGACTGCAGCAGCGACAGAATATCCGCTTCGCGTTCCTCTTGTTCGGCGACTGCGCGCTCAGCGCGAATGGCGCGGGCATGTGCCAGAAATTCGTCAGCAATTTCGGTTTCCTCGGCGTCCCAGATATTGCGAATCGAAGCTTCGCCCTGAACAGCAGACAACAGTTCATAGCGCTGCAAAAACTTTTCGACCTGTATTGGGTAATAGGCCAGTGCTTCTGTTGCTGTATCAATTGCCGTCAAACCACCGCCTATCACGATCACCGGCAAACGTAACTGCATATTGGCGATTGAATCCCGCTGCGCGGCGCCGGACAACTGCAGCGCCATTAAAAAATCGGAAGCTGCGCGCACACCGCGCGCCAGACCATTCGGCAAATCCAATACCGTTGGTTTGCCCGCGCCTGCCGCAAGTGCGACATGATCAAAACCTATTGCAAACGCATCATCCGTTGTCAGCGTGCCGCCAAAGCGCACTCCGCCAAACAAGGCGAACTGATCTCTGCGTTCCAGTAACAGGCGGATCAATTTGAGGAAGTTTTTATTCCAGCGTACAGTGATACCATATTCAGCTACACCGCCAAACCCCGCAGGCATACGTTCATCCAGATTTTCTTCCAGATCACTGACATCATAAACCGGCTCAAACGGCACCCGTTCGCCTTTCATATTGACACCGGCGAGCTGTTCCGGTAAAGGTTCTATCTTAAGCCCATCGATCCCAACTACGGTATGCCCTTCATTCATCAGATGGTGCGCAAGTGTATACCCAGCGGGCCCCATACCAACGACAAGCACTTTCTTACCGGATAGCGGTTTTGGCACAGGCCGTTTCAAATTCAGCGGATTCCAGCGCGTCAGCAGGCTATAAATTTCATAGCCCCAGGGCAACGCCAGGACATCTTTCAAAGTACGCGTTTCCGCTTGAGGAATATCAACCGGATCCTGCTTCTGATAGATACAGGACTTCATGCAGTCATTACAGATCCGGTGACCGGTGCCCGCACACATCGGATTATCCAATACGATCATCGCCAGACTGCCAACGGCCACACCCTGCGTTTTCAGTTTGTGAAATTCTGAAATACGTTCTTCCAGCGGGCATCCAGCCAGCAATGCACCGAGCTCACTTTTTTTGAATGGCGCCGGCTCATCCGCCGATTTCGGTTTGTCTCTCAGGCCTTTTGAGCATGAATCCTTACCCTGCTCATGGCACCAGATACAATAGTTCGCCTCATCCAAAGCACCCATCAGATCAGTACCCTGATCGGTCAACGCAAAGCCGTTACGCTGCCGCAAATGACCAAGCCGGTGTAACGGAAAACCGTTGGATTCGTCGGTCTCCAGCGCGAGTAAATGCTGAAAATCGAGCTTGGCCGGTGATTTAAACAAAATACCGGCCTGCGTATGTGTCTGGCCTTCCGGTGTTCTTAATGCCCAGGCGGCATAGTGCAGCGCTTTTTTCAGACGCGCTTCATTGGCAGCCTCATCTTCTATCCATTGTGCAACGTGTGTGGCAAAAATGAGCTCCGAAAATGGTGCATCAAATTCAGCAGCCAGTTCTTCCTCCAACGCCAGTCCATCAATTCCGGCTAATTCATCCGCACTGACTTTACCTTTTGCGCGCCGCTGCACAAACTGCCGCTTGCAGAAATACAGTGGCGCAAGCTCATGATGCTTCGCAGCCAGCGCATTGATTTCAGTTTCGATATTAAACAATTTCGCAATGAAGTCATCCAACCACGGCGCAACTTCAATCAGTAACGCAGATTCATCCTTGGGTTGCAAAACATCCGGTTGTTTGCGCGCGATTTTAAGTTTCTCATACAGCGACGCATCACCTTCATGAAGATAATCCAGAAATGCCTGATCCAGCCTGAGTAAGCCGTCGCGCCGATACAGATCGGACACGGTCATATCGAATTGAAAATTGGGTACGCGAACAATCGAGGAATCGAAGGATGTTGAATCCAAAGTTGTCATAGAAGATAAAAATAAGATTTAAATTACGAAAAAAAACGATTATAAATCATGCATGCATGAAAGAACTGACACGCTTTCAGCAGCTGATTAGCAGGTTTTTGAGTTAACTTTTCGGAATACTGATCATGCCGGCAGCAACAGTATTATTACTGCTTTCATCAATCACAATAAAGCATCCTGTCGACCTGTTCCGCAAATAGTCATCACAAACCAGCGGCTGCTGAACCTTAATGCCGACATGCGCAATATCATTCATCTTCAATTGCTCAATCGATTCATGCTTCATCGTGTTGACATCAACACGATAGTCAATCCTGCCAATTATCGCTTTGACAATGCGGGTTGTATGTTTAATCAGGTATTTGCGCGCCGGATCCAGCGGCTGCTCGGATAGCCAGCATAACATTGCATCAAAACCGCTGGTGACCTGTGGAATATCGCCAGTCTTTACCAGCATATCACCACGTGAGATATCAAGATGATCTTCGATAGTCAGTGTTACCGATTGTGGCGCGTCTGCTTCGTTGATATTGCCTTCGTATAAAATAATTTCCCTGATACGTGAGTTTAACCCCGAAGGGAGGACTGTCACGGCATCCCCGGCACGAACAGAACCGGATTCTATTCGTCCCATATAGCCTCTGAAGTCATGTAATTCTTTCGTCTGCGGACGGCATACCCACTGCACCGGAAAACGAAAATCCTCGCGGTTGACATCATGGCTGATCGATATATTTTCCAGCAAATCGATCAATGTTGCGCCCTTATACCAGTTCAGTTTATCGCCGCGCTCGACCACCATATCACCAAGCAGTGCCGACATTGGGATAAAGTCGATATGATGCACATTAAGTCTTTCCGCAAAAGCGGAAAAATCGCTGCAAATAGCATTGAATACAGATTGTGAATAATCAACCAGATCCATCTTGTTAACCGCGACGACCAGATGTGGAATGCCGACCAGGCTTGCCAGATACGCATGGCGGCGTGACTGCGTCAAAACGCCCTTACGCGCATCGATAAGAATAATTGCCAGATTGGCTGTCGAAGCACCGGTTACCATATTTCGCGTATACTGCTCATGCCCGGGTGTGTCCGCAATAATAAACTTTCGCCTGGGTGTCGCAAAATACCGATAGGCAACGTCAATAGTAATACCCTGCTCCCGTTCGGCCTGCAATCCATCCGTCAACAGCGACAAATCGACCCCCGCCAATCCGCGTTTACGCGTGGTATGGGTGATTGCGTTCAGCTGATCTTCAAAAATAGATTTTGAGTCGTGCAGCAAACGTCCGATTAAGGTGCTTTTTCCATCATCAACACTGCCGGCAGTAATAAAACGTAGTAACTCGGCTTGTTCAAACGGTATTTTTTCAACTTCTGACATCTGGTTTCCTTCTGGAAATTCATTTCACCGCTTTCAACACAATGCTTTTTGTTAAAACAAAATGTGCGAACTTCCGGTTGACCGCAGGCGGTGATCTTTTAATCAACTAAACAAATTAGAAATAGCCCTCTTTCTTGCGCAATTCCATTGAAGCTTCCGAGGTCTGATCGTCCATACGCGTCGCGCCACGCTCTGTAATACGCGTCATCGCTGTTTCCGCGATAATATCTTCGACGGTAGCGGCAGTCGATGCGACAGGACAGGTACAACTCATGTCGCCCACGGTACGGAAACGTACAACCATTCTCTCGGCCTGCTCACCCGGTTTGGGCTGCACCAGATGAGATACGGGCAGCAGTCCGGCCTCCCGTCGGATGACTTCACGTTCATGAGCAAAATAAATCTCCGGGACTTCCAGTTTCTCGCGCGCGATGTATTCCCAGACATCCAGTTCGGTCCAGTTACTAATGGGAAATACACGAATATTTTCTCCTGGATGCGTGCGGGTATTGTATAGATCCCACAATTCGGGACGCTGGTTTTTCGGGTCCCATTGACCGAATTCATCGCGAAAAGAAAAAATGCGTTCTTTGGCGCGCGCTTTCTCCTCGTCTCGACGCGCACCGCCAATACAGGCATCAAAACTGAATTCAGCAATGGCATCAAGCAGGGTAACCGATTGAAATGGGTTACGGCTTTGCGATTCTGAGCGTAAAACGATTCTGCCTTTTTTAATCGAATCCTCAAGACTGCGCACTATTAAACGCTCACCAATCTCCTCGACACGGCGATCACGAAACGCGATCACTTCCGGAAAATTATGTTCGGTATCAATGTGCATAAGTGGAAATGGAAAACGACCGGGCCTGAATGCTTTTTCTGCCAAACGCAACAAAACGATAGAATCTTTGCCCCCCGAAAACAATAATACGGGGTTAGCACACTCTGCCGCCACTTCTCGCATGATATGTATGGACTCACTCTCCAGTGCATCAAGGTGGGTGAACGGACGATTACTCATACTTTTTCTCTCTAATTGGAAAAAACCAGCAATGCTTCAGTACTGTTAACTGTAAAAAAAATTCCAAAATCAAAGCTGTTTTTATTTGATCGGAATAACGTTATTGGTATGCAGCCCGCACTCCTTGCCGTCCGGCGCTTCCCACCACCAGCGACCGGAGCGGGTGTCTTCGCCCGGTGTAATTGCGCGTGTGCACGGTGCACAACCGATGCTCGGATAAAATCGGTCGTGCAACTTGTTATACGGAACGTCATTCGCTCTGAGATATGCCCACACTTCATCGTTAGTCCATTCGAGCAGGGGATTGATTTTCTGCATGCGGTTACTGATGTCATAAGCCGACACTTTCAAATCCACGCGTGTCGCTGTCTGGTCACGCCGCATTCCCGTAACCCAGGCTCGTTTGCCATACAGCGCGCGACGTAGTGGCTCCACCTTACGTACATGACAACAGGCTTTACGCAATTCGACACTCTCGTAAAAACCATTAATGCCATGCGCGGCAACATATTCTTCAATCTGCTTGACGTTCGGAAAATAAATACGCAACTGGGTTTTATAGTGTTCACGAACGGTCTGCATCAAATCATAGGTTTCCTGCGGCAGCCGCCCCGTATCGAGACTGAACATTTCAATATCGATCTGATACTTATCAATCAAGTCGGTCAAGACCATATCTTCAGCACCCAGGCTGTTGGAAAACGCAACAGGCGCATAGTCACGGACTGTTTCAGTCAGCAACGTAACAACCTGCTCAATTCTTTCCGACAAATCAATCATTTTTTGAACCTGCAGCACCCATTCCATGCCGTACAACACGACGAAACAACGGTTGTTTCTGGTCAACCGAAGTCTGATAGACCTCTGAAAAATCCTTCAAACCTTTCAATGCATCATTGACATTCCGGTCTGATCGAGGCTCAAATGTATCAAAGCCGACGCGCTGCATATAAAACAACTGATCACGCAATACATCGCCAATAGCCCGCAATTCGCCCGAATACCCCAATCGAGCTCGCAAATTATAGGCAATCGAATAACCACGACCATCCGAAAATTTAGGGAAATCAACGGCTATCACAGAAAACCTGTGTACATCTTCCGCCAAATCCTCGGGACGCTCATCGCTGGCAAACCAGACGCCGATATCATTACGTTGCTGCAATACAACACGCTGCGCCAACCAGACTTTCAGCGGTACAATTATTTTACCGTTTGGTACAACTGTTGCTTCTGCTGTCTCCTGGTCATGCAGTCGCAGCACCCGCCAGTCATCTTCAACGATAGCTTTATTTTTGATAATCAGCATAATTAGAACCGTGGCGAAAAAAATGGAACAACATATTGCGCCGCGATTACGGCGTTTTTGTCGTCGAATTTTACTGGCTCTTCAGCAAAATCCGTAGCATAAACATGATCTTTAAATGGCGCATGCCCTATTCTGCGTACCGTATCGATAAAACGTTCGCCTTCGTCGATCCGCTCTCGCAAATAAACCTGCAAAATGCGGTCGATCGCTTCAGGTATCTGATGAAAAGTCAGCGACGGACCAAGAATCTTGCCTAATGAACAGTTGTTGCCTTCGGCACCACCGATGGAAATTTGGTACCATTCTTCGTGATTTTTTTTCTCAACGCCGGTTATACCTATATTTCCGATATGATGCTGTCCACAAGCATTCATACATCCGGAAATATTTAAAGAAATTTCACCAATGTCATACTGAAAATCCAGATTCTCAAAACGCTCGGCAATTAGCTTGGATAAAGGAATGGAACGCGCATTGGCCAGAGTGCAGAATTCAGCGCCAGGACAACTGATAATATCCGTCAACATGCCGATATTCGGCGAAGCCAGCTCCTGTTTGTTCAATTCGTGCCACAGCGCGATCAAATCAGCCTGCTTGACATCTGCAAAAACCAGATTCTGCTTGTGTGTAATCCGCATCTCCCCAAAACTGTAGTGATCCGCCAGGTCCGCCACGGCATCCATTTGTTCATGAGTCACGTCGCCGGGTGCATTACCGGGTTTTTTCACTGACAAAACGACAATGGCATAACCAGGCACGCGATGCGGCCGTACATTATGTGTCATCCAGTTTGAAAAATTGCGGTTATCCACCATGAATTCCTTGAGACTGGAATCGTTGTCAGTCAGCACTTCATACGTCGGATCGGTAAAAAAACCTGCCACACGTTCGATTTCTTCACCGGTTAAAGTGCCTGGGCCGCCCTTCAGGCTAGCCCAGTCTTCCTCGACAAGACGCCTGAATTCATCAATTCCCAGCGCCTTGACCAGTATCTTGATGCGCGCTTTAAATTTATTGTCGCGACGACCGAACTGATTGTATATGCGCAGAATCGATTCCACATAAGTCAACACATGCTGCCATGGCAAAAACTCACAAATCTCGCTGCCGATGACCGGCGTTCTTCCAAGCCCGCCGCCCACCAATACACGAAAGCCCGTTTCGCCTTGCGCATTTTTTCCCACAGACAGGCCTATGTCATGCGCAAGAATTGCTGCCCGATCTTCTTTTGCGCCACTAATAGCTATTTTGAATTTACGCGGCAGATAAGCAAATTCAGGATGAAATGTGCTCCATTGACGCAGTATCTCTGCATACGGCCGTGGATCGACAATTTCATCCTGAGCCACGCCAGCAAACTCATCAGACGTAATATTTCGAACACAATTACCGGAAGTCTGAATGGCATGCATTTGAACCGATGCCAGATCAGCCAGTATATCCGGCGTATCTTCCAGCTTCAGCCAATTAAACTGAATATTCTGGCGTGTCGTGAAATGACCATAACCACGATCATACTTGCGCGCTATATGGGCGAACATGCGCATCTGTCTTGAAGAGATCAGACCGTAAGGGACAGCAATACGCAACATGTAGCCATGAATCTGCATGTAGAGTCCGTTTTGCAGCCTCAAAGGCAGAAACTCTGTTTCCGTCAATTCATTGGACAAACGCCTGCGCACTTGATCCCGATACTGTGCAACACGCTCATCGAGCATTCGTTGGTCATATTCGTCGTAACAATACATTTTAAATCCCCACAACCTTAGTCTGCGTTCACTTCGATTCCGAAAACGCAATCAACCGTAATGATTGAATATTATAATTTAAGTTTGGTTTTCAGTTTTGCTGTAATACTTGGAAACAGGTAACAATTTTGCCGCATCGAGCGGAAACTTTGCACCATACTTGATAATATGATCGACGTCATCATCTTCATCATGCTTCAGCGCCAGGCCAATATAGGCAAAATCACCTTTTTCGCCAACTACGATACCAATCCTTCCACCGCAACCGTTAAACCAGGTTACTTGTTTCGGTTTATTTTCTTCATTTGTGCTCATAAATTAATCCTCAGTTTGGTGTTCGACTGGCATCTTGAGAAACTTCTATTTCCAGGAAATTTAAGATGCCGTACCGATCCTTCTCCGCACTCGAACTACCATTTCAATCTCAAAACAGCTGGCTTTATACAACTTTAATGCAATTTAGTCCAATACTCATACAGAAAACCGCAGCAGCCTAATTCTTCCATGTTCCATCGCAAAAACTAAGTATGCTTGTATAAAGCAACCGCAATGCGCTGACCTTTCTGTCGAACCAATGACGGTTGCTTCCACAGGCATGCCCGCTCACAGCACCAATCCGACCGGCGTATCTCCTATTGCTGCAATTCTACCAAAAACCAGAGTTCTCTCTATTTCTGGCGAGTTCATCCTGAGCTGTGTTTTTAACGAATAAGCTTGGCTCGCTGATATAGTCAATGCAATATTACTGCAATAGCCAGAAGTAAAAGAAATTGATTAACGTTGATACTGTTCCCGGTGAAGAACAAAAAAACATTAACTTAACAAAAACTCAGGCGTCTGTCGGACATAAGACTAATCTACTGCGTCAATGAGATAACGGCTCATATTTCCTCAATTTTTCGTTACATAGTCTTGCTATGCGCCTCAAAATTGAGAAAATCCGCGCTCGCTCTCCCACTCGGTTCGCTACGATTGCTTAAGTCCGACAGACTCCCAGCATACCGTCGAATCAGAAAATACCGGTTTCTCCAATGCATATTTATTATAAAAAGGGCGCATGTTAACAAATTTAATATATAATCTGAAATAATATTATATTAATTTGATATATCTTTTAGTTATTACAAATAATATCAATGAAACTACAACAATTCCGCTATTTATGCGAAGTAGCCAACCAAAAATTTAATCTATCCAAGGCCGCACTAAAACTTCACACCTCACAGCCTGCGATCAGCAAGCAAATTCAACTCCTTGAGGAAGAACTCGGTGTCCTGATTTTTGTCCGCAATGGTAAACGATTGACACAAATAACCCCCCCGGGGAAGGTCATCATTCAGATTGCAAAAACAATACTACAGGAAACCGAAAATCTAAAAAAAGCCGTGCAGGACTATACGCACGAAACTAGCGGCACACTTACTATCGCCACGACGCACACACAAGCACGTTATGCTTTACCACCGGTAATCAAGCGTTTTACTTCTTTGCATCCCAAAGTCCGACTCATTTTGCGCCAGGGCAGTCCGACCCAAATCTCAGCATTGGTTACCTCGGGAGAGGCAGATATCGCCATTGCCACCGAAGCGATAGAGCATTTCCATGAACTGATCATGTTGCCCTGTTATCAATGGAACCGCTGCATCGTAACACCACCGGATCATGCGTTGCTAAAGGAAAAAGTATTGACATTGGAAGCAATCAGTCGATACCCCATCATCACTTATGACTTTGCTTTTACTGGACGCTCAAAAATAAATCAGGCTTTTGAAAAGAAAGAACTTATTCCAAATGTTGTATTAACTGCTATTGACTCTGATGTTATAAAAACTTACGTCGAACTGGGTCTAGGCATTGGCATACTGGCCAAAATGGCATTTGACCCAAAACGCGATAAACAACTCAGGGCCATTGATGCGAGTCATTTGTTTGAATCCAGCACTACACGCATCGGCATCAGTCGCAACAGTTATTTACAGAGTTTCGTATTTGATTTTATCGAACTGTTCGCACCGCATCTGGATAAAACCAGCGTTCAGGAAAAATTAAAAAACTATAGAACTTAATCATTGTCTTATTATAATATTTGGCGCAGGATACAATTCTGTATAAGGCTCTTGGAGAGAATCATGACAATCAGCATTGCCAGTATTTTGAAAGAAGAAAGTGAATTACTCCTAAATCATGTGTGTAAAGGTATTCCCAAAGAACGATTACACATACCCGGGCCGGATTTCATAGATCGCGTATCTATCGCCAACAACCGCAAGCCGAGTGTTTTACGCAACCTTCATGCCTTGTACAATCACGGTCGACTGGCAGGCAGTGGTTATTTATCTTTACTTCCGGTCGATCAAGGTGTGGAACATTCCGCTGGCGCTTCTTTTGCACCAAATCCATTGTTTTTTGATCCTGAAAATATAGTACGGCTGGCTATCGAAGGCGGCTGCAATGGCGTCGCTTCAACATTCGGCGTGCTCAGCAGCATCGCGCGAAAATATGCGCACAAAATACCTATGATTCTCAAAATTAATCATAACGAATTGCTCACACTCCCCAGTCACTATGATCAGACGCTATTCGCAAGCGTTGATCAGGCTTTTGATATGGGTGCCTGCGCAGTAGGCGCAACGGTTTTTTTCGGCTCCCCTGAATCCCGTCGCCAGATTCAGGAAGTCAGTGAAGCATTTGAACATGCGCATGACCTTGGAATGGCCACAATTTTGTGGGCTTACACGCGTAACCCGGCCTTTAAGACAACCGACAAGGACTACCATGTCAGCGCCGATTTAACCGGACAGGCCAATCATCTTGCTGCAACTATTGGCGCAGACATCATTAAACAAAAAATGGCAATTAATAATGGCGGATTTATTGCGCTTAAATTTGGAAAAACAAGTCCAAAAGTATACGATGAATTGACCACCGACCACCCGATTGATTTGGTGCGCTATCAAGTCGCTAATTGCTACATGGGTCGAATAGGCATGATTAATTCCGGTGGCGAATCCGGCAGTGATGATTTACACCAAGCCGTTCGCACAGCCGTCATTAATAAACGGGCCGGTGGTATGGGGCTTATTTCCGGACGAAAAGCGTTCCAGAAGCCTTTTTCCGAAGGTATCAGGCTGCTCAACACTATTCAAGATGTTTATATGTCCCAGGAAGTTACAGTTGCATGATCTTTTGTTGCTATGAACAAACTACAGATTACCAGAACAAGAGTAATTAGCCGGATAACTTATCGTGAATTCGATGATAAGGAATAGATTTAAGCAGCACTCATACTCACTCACGTAAGTAATCCAAATGCCTAACGGATTGGTAGACCACACTTCTCATTGAGGATGTACATAAAATGAAAGCAATATTAAAAACCATTTCAGGGTTTATCCTTGTCGCTACAATAGCTGCCGGATATGTGATGAGTACAGGCACCTACAATATTGCCGCCAACGAAAAACATTGGCTTATTACGGAAAAACTGATTGAATGGATGCGAAACAATTCCATTGCCGCCCGTGCGAAGGTATTGGAAGTGCCCATCATGAAGGAAACCGAATACCTGGCTACGGGCGCAGCACACTATGATGCAATGTGCACCGTTTGCCACTTGTCTCCCGGACAAGCGCTCACAGAACTTGCTCAAGGCCTGTATCCGCAAGCACCGGTATTTTATCAGCGTAAATCGCTGACCGACACGGATGCCATAGCGACTCAAGCAAAAGCCTATTTCTGGATCATTAAAAATGGCATAAAAATGACCGCGATGCCAGCATGGGGACTGACACATGATGATGAAACGATATGGGCGATGACGTTTTTTGTGCAGCAGCTCGGCGACATGTCCGCTGATCAGTATCGCAATCTAATCAGCAAACATGGGGACAGCGAAGATCATAAGCATGGGCATGGTCATAATCACGAACATCAAAATGAGCACGACCCGCACCATGGAAATCGTAATGGAAACCATTACCCCAACGAAACGGTTGACTAATCAGATCAAATCCTTGCAGTCCATTCTTCTGGCGTGTATGTCTTCATTGATAACGCATGAATATCCTGCTTCATTCTATCACCCAGCGCACGATATACCAGCTGATGCTGCTGAATCATGCGCTTACCTCTAAATTCCGAACTGACAATAATTGCCTGAAAATGATATCCATCATCACCCTCTATCTGTACTAACTCACAGGGTAACGAAGTCTCTATATGCTGCTTTATGGTGTCTGCAGTTATCATTTTATATGCATTCCATTAAATTAATGTAGAAGTATAGCAACAATTTTCCCGATTGAATCGGAACTAGAAAATTAATCCCTATCAGCGATTAGCATTTGATTTTGAAGAAACTACTGCGAGTTTGCCCAATAAAGCAGGAAAAACCGAAGCCAGAGCAAACAAGCAGAGCTTTGCCGGCTATTAATGTTTAATCACATCCCCACCGGCTATCTCATCTTTTACATTTTTTTGCAAGGCCGCCGGAGGAATCGCCGGAGAAACAGGTCTCGGCTTATGCTCCAAGGCAATATCAAGAACCTGATCAATCCACTTCACGGGCTTGATTATCAACTGATCTTTAATATTATCCGGGATATCGGCAAGATCCTTGACATTTTTCTCAGGGATAATCACGCACTTAATACCACCACGATGCGCTGCCAGTAACTTTTCCTTGAGCCCGCCGATAGGCAGTACCTCGCCCCTCAGGGTGATCTCGCCAGTCATCGCCACATCGGATCTGACAGCAATTCCAGCCAACACGGAAACCATTGCCACACATATGCCAATTCCCGCACTTGGCCCGTCTTTCGGTGTCGCCCCCTCTGGCAAGTGAATATGTATATCATTTTTCTGGTAGAAGTCTTCTGCAATTCCCAATCGATGTGACCGGCCACGCACAACCGATAATGCAGCCTGTATCGACTCTTGCATGACTTCTCCGAGTTTTCCGGTAGTAATGGTTTTACCTTTACCAGGCAAAACAACAGACTCTATTGTCAATAATTCACCGCCAACTTCGGTCCACGCCAGCCCTGTAACCTGGCCAATCTGATTTTCTTTCTCGGCAACACCATAAGAAAAGCGCCGAACACCAAGAAATTTGTCTAGATTGCGCGCCGTTACTGAGACTTTATCGCTGTTTTGTTCCAACAACAGAATTTTTACCGCTTTCCTGCAAATTTTTGATATCTCGCGTTCCAAAGCCCGCACACCAGATTCTCGGGTGTAATACCGAATAGTATCACGCAGCGCCGCATCGGAAAGAATCAGTTCAGATTTCTTCAAACCATGATTCTTCATCTGTTTGGGTAAAAGATACTTTAACGCGATGTTGAGTTTCTCATCTTCGGTATACCCGGATAACCGGATTACTTCCAAACGATCGAGTAACGCAGGTGGAATATTCAGTGAGTTTGCAGTTGCCACAAACATCACGTCCGACAGATCGTATTCAACCTCAATGTAATGATCCACAAAAGTATGGTTCTGCTCAGGATCAAGCACCTCCAGTAATGCCGAAGCAGGATCACCGCGAAAATCCATACCCATCTTGTCAACTTCATCCAGCAAAAACAATGGGTTCTTAACACCCACCTTTGCCATATTGTGTAAAATTTTTCCTGGCATTGAACCAATATATGTCTTCCGGTGACCACGTATTTCTGCTTCGTCCCGAACGCCGCCCAAAGCCATACGAACAAATTTTCTGTTAACCGCACGGGCAACAGATTGTCCCAGAGATGTTTTACCAACACCAGGAGGCCCGACCAGACACAGTATCGGCGCTTTCAGCTTGTCGACTCGCTGCTGCACAGCCAGATACTCTATAATTCTTTCCTTGACCTTTTCCAGTCCGTAGTGGTCTTCATCTAAAATGGCTTTTGCGGCCTCAAGATTTTTACTGATTTTGCTTTTTCTCTTCCAAGGCAAAGCAACCAGCGCATCAATATAATTACGGACCACGGTAGCTTCTGCCGACATAGGCGACATCAGTCGCAGCTTCCTAAGCTCGGCCCCTGCTTTTTCACGCGCTTCCTTCGGCATGTGCGCAGCCTTGATCTTGCGTTCCATTTCTTCCAGGTCAGCGCCTTCTTCGCCCTCACCTAATTCTTTCTGAATTGCTTTTACCTGCTCATTCAGATAATAATCGCGCTGACTTTTTTCCATTTGCCGCTTAACCCTGCCACGGATTCGTTTCTCGACCTGAAGAATATCAAGCTCAGTCTCCAACAATCCAAGCAAATGTTCGAGTCTTGTTTTTACATCGAAAATTTCCAGCACTTCCTGCTTCTGTTCAAGTTTGAGCGGTAAGTAAGCCGCAATCGTATCGGCCAGACGCCCTGCCTCATCAATTCCACCAAGAGAAGTTATGATTTCAGGAGGAATTTTTTTATTAAGCTTTACATACTGATCAAATTGAGTCATCAATGCTCTACGCATGGCTTCAGTCTCTGGAGACTCACTTTTCTCCTCATTGATCTGAACGGCTTGCGCGCTAAAGTGTGTGCCTGAATCAATGAAGTCCAAAACGCGCGCCCGCTGACTGCCTTCAACCAGCACTTTCACAGTACCATCAGGAAGCTTCAGCATTTGAAGAACGTTTGCAATGCTGCACACTGTGTACATATCATCCGGCGCAGGTTCGTCCTTTGAAGCCATTTTCTGTGCTGCCAGAAGAATGCTCTTATTGGACTCCATCGCGAGCTCAAGTGCTTTAATTGATTTTTGCCGTCCGACAAACAACGGAATCACCATGTGCGGAAACACGACAACATCTCTTAACGGAAGTAGAGGAAGGATTAGTTGTTCGGGCTCATCAACGCTAGAATTCATATCTATCCAATGCTCGTAATTTAAATTAGTAATAGAAACGACATATAGCCATTTTTTAGAAACTCAAGATGAATATACAGGAATCTGTATTTAATTGGGCAACAAAAATAGATACGTTTCTTATGTTTTATCGTTTTGCATTAGACGCGCAGACTTACTGAATCTATCTAATTATTTTATAAAAATAGATCAAAATTACAAACAATAGAATACAGACGCTGTTACCCTCTGCAATAGTTGCTGGCTTGTTATTTTTAGGGGTCCGCACTATGTTTTAAAAAACATAGTGGTCAGAAATCTAATAATAGATTAATGCAGTTAAACACTAACTGGATGTTTTAGCGACTTTTTGTTGATCAGAGTAAATCAGAATCGGATTAATATCCTCGCTTGTCGAATTATAATCAATCACGACTTTAGCGACATTCTCCATTGACGGCAGGTCATACATAATATCGAGAAGGATCTCCTCCATAATTGAACGCAACCCCCGTGCTCCAGTTTTTCGAGATAGCGCCTTCTTGGCGATTGCCCTAAGCGCAGGCTCACGAAATTCCAATTCAACGCCGCCCTCCATATTAAACATTTTCCAGTACTGCCTAACCAGTGCATTCTTGGGCTCTGTTAAAATCTGGATAAGCGCTTCCTCATTTAATTCATCCAGTGTCGCGACAACCGGCAAACGACCGACAAATTCAGGTATTAAACCAAATTTCACCAAATCTTCGGGCTCAACACTTTGCAACACTTTATTGATATCCTTACGGTTACTGCTTCTGACATCAGCGCCAAAACCAATACCGCCTTTTTCAGTGCGCGCAAGAATTACTTTATCGAGACCATCAAACGCACCGCCACAAATAAATAAGATATTTGTAGTGTCTACTTGAACAAACTCCTGATTAGGATGCTTCCGCCCACCTTGTGGTGGAACCATCGCTATTGTTCCTTCTATCAGCTTTAATAGTGCCTGCTGCACACCTTCACCGGATACATCACGCGTAATCGAAGGATTATCGGATTTGCGTGATATTTTATCAATTTCATCGATATAAACGATGCCGCGTTGCGCTTTCTCGGCATCATAATTACACTTTTGCAACAGCTTCTGGATGATATTTTCAACATCTTCACCGACATAACCGGCTTCAGTCAGCGCAGTCGCGTCCGCCATGATAAAAGGCACGTCCAGAAGACGCGCCAGCGTCTGAGCAAGCAAGGTTTTACCGGAACCTGTCGGACCGATTAACAGAATGTTACTTTTAGATAATTCAATCTCATCGCCATCAACCCCTTTTGCCAGATTCTTCAGGCGCTTGTAATGATTATAGACAGCAACAGATAAAATCTTTTTGGCCGAATCTTGGCCAATCACATATTGATTCAGCGTCTGACGAATTTCATGCGGAACCGGAAGATTGGACTTAACCAGTTTGGTTGCTTCGTCTCCCTGCATTTCTTCACGAATGATATCATTACAAAGCTCAATACACTCGTCGCAAATAAAAACCGAAGGTCCAGCAATCAATTTTCTGACTTCGTGCTGACTCTTACCGCAAAAAGAACAATAAAGCAGTTTTTCGCTACTCGTTTTCTCTGGCATATTAATCTATCCTGGCAACATCATGCTAGTGGTGCTAACTTGATTGAAAAAAACAATTCTTTTTATATCGTGATGCGATAGCAATGCAATTTGTCACTTATATTCCCCCACAACTTCTTTAATTTTTATCGACCGTTAGTCTCGATGCGTCAAAACGGCATCAATTAATCCATATTTAACCGATTCTTCCGCACTCATAAAGTTATCCCGATCCGTATCTTTCTCTATTTCAGACACAGGTTGCCCGGTATGATGTGCCATAATTCCATTGAGCTTTGATTTCAAATAAAGAATTTCTCTAGCATGAATTTCTATATCGGAAGCCTGGCCTTGAAATCCCCCGAGTGGCTGGTGAATCATAACACGCGAATTCGGCAGGCAGTAACGCTTTCCTTTGGTGCCCGCCGTCAGTAATAATGACCCCATACTCGCGGCCTGTCCGATGCATAATGTGCTGATATCAGGCTTAATGTATTGCATCGTATCATAAATAGCAAGCCCGGCCGAAACCACACCTCCAGGAGAATTAATGTACAAATGAATATCCTTCTCAGCATTTTCAGATTCAAGAAACAGCAGCTGCGCCACAACAAGATTTGCACTCGTTTCGTTAACAGGACCGACCAAAAAAACCACTCGCTCCTTTAACAACCGGGAATAAATGTCGTAAGCGCGCTCACCACGGCCACTTGTTTCAATAACCATTGGAATGAGCCCAAGATTTCTTGGTTCCATTCTATCGAGCGAATCAGATTCAAACTTCATATCAAGCGATTCCCATCAATTCATCAAAAGTCACAGGTTTCTCAACCATATTAACCTGCCCCAGCACCCACTGCACCACATTTTCTTCCAATGCGAGTGATTCCGCATCCTGCAATCGTTCTTCGGAAGAATAATGCCACTTAATTACCTCTTCCGGATTATCATACGCCTGCGCAGCCTCTTCAATCACACTACGCACTTGCTCAGGTGCAGCTTTCAAATGATGTACTTTCATTAATTCGGCTAGAATAAGCCCCAGCTTGATACGATGCTCCGCCTTTTCTTTAAACAAATCTGGTTTTAGTTGCATTTCACTTGCATCCAATCCTCGCGCAATTAGATCCTTGCGCGCATTTTCCATCAATCGCGCTATCTCCTGATTCACCAGAGCATTGGGTGCATCAATAGGATTTACATCCATTAGGCAACGCATCACCTGCGCTTTGAGTTTACTTTTAATTTGCCGTGTAACTTCACGCTCAAGGTCATGATGCACTGCATCACGCATTTTATCCACATCGCCGTCGGCGATACCTAATAACCGGGCAAAATCAGAATTGACCTCCGGGAGTACTGGCAATTCCACCGACTTCAGTTTAATCGTAAAAGTTACCGCTTTCCCGGCCACATCCTTGCCGTGATAATCATCGGGAAAAGTGACGTCAAAAGATTTTTCCTCGTCAAGGCACATACCGACAATGGCTTCTTCAAAATCTTTCATATACTTGCCTTTCCCCACAACCAGCAGAACATCGGTCGCCTGGCCACCATCAAAGTCCTTTCCATCCAACGTGCCGCGATAATCAATTTTAACGCGATCCCCTTCCAGGACAGCCCGATTTACTGTTTGATACTGCATATGTTGCTTGCGTATCATTTCAATAGTTTTATCAACATCGCCCGAACCAACTGCCGTCACAGGTTTTTCGATATTTACCTGCCCGAAATCACCAAAAACGATCTCTGGAAAAACTTCAAACCTGGCGTTGAACACTAATTCCGTGGAGTGCTCATTATCGTTATCATACTGCTTAACTTCATAACTTGGATAACCCACGACCTGCAAGTCATACTTTTTGACAGCATTGGCGAATTTATTTTGCAGAACATCTCCGACGACTTCCTGCTGTACTTGCGCACCGTATCTTTGAGAAACCAATTTAAAAGGAACTTTTCCAGGACGAAATCCGTGCATTTTAGTTTTTTTCGCCAGCTCCTTCAGGCGCTTATTAACTTCATCCTGTATTTCGTCCTGAGGAATCGAGATCTCTATACGACGTTCCAATGCACCGAGATTTTCAACATTTGATTGCATTAAATTTCCTGATATCCTGAATCGATTACAATTAAAAACGAGTAAATTAGATAAAAAACGTAAAGCCTTACTATGGCCAATGAATCACAGTCTATTTTCGAGCCCTTGCTGGTGCGAAAGGGGGGACTCGAACCCCCACACCCTTCGGCGCTAGAACCTAAATCTAGTGCGTCTACCAATTCCGCCACTTTCGCAATAACAGGGCACAGCTCACTCACTTATTAATTTTATTCACAGCCAGCAGTCGATTATACCTTGTTATTCCATGATAAGCACTCAGGACGCCGCCTGGCATGCAATGATTTCCCCATTGATTCTTTTACTATCCGGCCCCATGAGAAACAAATAGACCGGCATCAAATCTTCTGGCTGTGGCAATGTTTTTTTTACTTCGCCTGGATGTGTTTTGGCACGCTGCGGCGTATTTACGATCCCGGGTATGAGTCCATTAATACGTAAACCGGGAAATTCATTCCACTCATCAGCCTGAATTTTGACCAAAGCTTCGAGTCCGGCTTTGGCAACCGAAAAACCGCCCCAGTAAGCAGTTGGATTATGACCTTGGGTGCTTGCAGTCATAATAACGCTGGCATCCGGCGCGGCTTTTAATAAGGACAGACAGGCTTTTGTTATAGCAAAGGGGGCTATCAGATTAATTTTTAACAAAGCTTGCCACTGATCGACGGTTTGCAATGTCAACGGACTTGGCCCATAAAGAAATGCAGCATTATGCAGTATGCCGTCCAAACGCCCAAACTGCTGCGCAATAGCTGAAGCAAGAACAGAACAATCCTCTTCTGTCAGCTTTTCCAAATCCAAAGGGTAAATAACCGCGCACTCCTTACCCAAGGCTTCGATTTCATCATAAACTTTTTCCAGTTTTGCAACTTTACGACCATGAAGAATAACTACAGCGCCATGCTGCGCATAGGCCAATGCGGCCTGACGGCCCAACCCCTGGCCAGCCCCCGTCACAAGAATCACACGATCTTTGAGAAAATCTCCGGAAGGTGAATATTCGTTATATGTATTCATAAGCCAGAATGTACCATGTATGATTCATAATCAAAAAGAAGAAAACTTGTGATCGATGCAATATCAGCGCAATTAATTCGTCTTTACGCTAAAAAAAAAAGCAACAACCCTCAAAAAAAGGGTTGTTGCCGGATGACATCTGACAATCACGTACTATTATTTTACGCGATTGCGTCGCATGAACAGATTACATGTCCATACCGCCCATACCACCCATACCGCCCATGCCGCCGCCTGCAGATTCCTCTTTAGGCAACTCAGCAACCATCGCGTCGGTTGTCAACATTAAGCTTGCCACTGATGCCGCGTTTTGCAATGCCGAGCGTGTTACTTTGGTCGGATCCAGCACGCCACTTTCCACCAGATCGCCATACTCACCTGTTGCTGCATTGTAACCAAAGTTACCATTGCCTTCCATAACCCTGTTGACGACGACGGAAGGCTCATCACCGCAGTTGGTCACAATCTGACGCAACGGCTCTTCCAGAGCACGGAGTACAATCTTTATACCTGCATCCTGGTCATGATTATCGCCTTTCAGCTGTTTAACAACTGACACGGTCCGCAAGAAAGCGACACCACCGCCCGGAACCACTCCCTCCTCAACGGCGGCGCGTGTTGCATGCAGGGCATCTTCCACACGCGCTTTTTTCTCTTTCATTTCCACTTCTGTTGCAGCGCCCACTTTGATCAACGCAACACCACCGGCCAATTTAGCGACGCGTTCCTGCAGTTTTTCCTTGTCATAGTCGCTGGTTGCTTCTTCGATCTGCCTACGGATTTGTTTTACACGGCCTTCAATATTTGCAGCATCGCCAGCACCATCGATAATCGTCGTATTTTCCTTGCCGACTTCGATACGTTTTGCCTGACCCAGATTATCTAAAGTTACTTTCTCCAATGTGAGGCCGACTTCTTCTGCAACAACCGTACCGCCGGTGAGAATAGCGATATCTTCCAGCATGGCTTTGCGGCGGTCACCAAAGCCTGGCGCTTTAACCGCACAGGTTTTCAGAATGCCGCGAATATTGTTAACCACCAGCGTCGCTAAAGCTTCGCCTTCAATATCTTCAGCGATAATCAGCAAAGGTTTACCTGCTTTAGCAACCTGCTCCAGAATTGGCAGCAGATCACGGATATTGGAGATTTTTTTGTCATGTAGCAGAACAAATGGATTATCCAGCAAAGCGATCTGCTTTTCGGCGCTGCTCACAAAGTAGGGTGACAAATAACCACGATCGAACTGCATGCCCTCAACAACCTCCAGTTCATTCTGGAGCCCGGAACCATCTTCAACCGTGATAACGCCTTCCTTGCCGACTTTATCCATTGCCTCAGCAATAATTTGCCCGATTTCGGCATCAGAGTTTGCAGAGATGCTGCCAACCTGGGCGATTTCCTTGGCAGTTGCACAAGGCTTGGACATTTTCTTGAGTTCTTCGACAGTAACGGTAACGGCTTTGTCGATACCGCGCTTCAGATCCATCGGATTCATTCCCGCAGCAACATAACGCATACCTTCTTTGATGATGGCTTGCGCCAATACTGTTGCTGTCGTCGTTCCGTCACCTGCAACATCAGAAGTCTTGCTGGATACTTCCTTCAACATTTGGGCGCCCATGTTCTCGAACTTGTCCTTCAACTCGATTTCCTTGGCAACCGAAACACCATCCTTCGTGATAGTCGGTGCGCCGTATGCGCGCTCGAGAACAACATTACGGCCTTTTGGACCCAGCGTAACCTTTACAGCATCTGCCAGAACGTTTACACCGTCCACCATTTTATGACGCGCCACATCTCCAAATTTAACTTCTTTAGCTGACATAATTATCTTTCTCCTAATTCTTTACACAATTGTTTAGCAAGTTTGTTGTTTCGGCTATTTCGGCATCATTAACTTTCGATTACACCCATAATGTCTTCCTCGCGCATCACCAGAAGCTCCTCACCTTCAACTTTGACTGTTTGGCCTGAATACTTGCCGAACAATACTCTATCGCCCACTTTGACTTCCAACGCGCGCACGCTGCCGTCATCAGCAACTTTACCTTTACCCACGGCGAGTATTTCTCCCTGATCAGGTTTTTCGGCGGCACTGTCTGGAATCACAATACCGGAAGCTGTTTTACGTTCCTCCTCCAGTCGTTTGACAATCACGCGATCATGCAATGGACGAATTTTCATGCTTGTATCTCCTATTAAAAATTTATTGCTGAAAACGAATAAAACAATCTTTCATTCTTTTGATAAACCGTACTAATAAATTCAATAATA
Source organism: uncultured Nitrosomonas sp. (assembly GCA_964639015.1). GTDB lineage: Bacteria > Pseudomonadota > Gammaproteobacteria > Burkholderiales > Nitrosomonadaceae > Nitrosomonas. The sequence goes on along the minus strand of CAZXBP010000014.1, from coordinate 1,547 downwards.
TTGCCATGAACAAATATTAGCACTCGACCACAAAGAGTGCTGATAATGATAAGGACTATGTTGATGAATTTCAAGCCCGCATCGAATAATATTTTTTGTGCAATCAGTAATAGTGGAGCTGTAATGCAATTGTCCTCGGGATTCAATAAAGCACAGATTTAGCGTGAATCCATATAAGCCTCACCTAAAACCCAAGGTTTAAAATGAAAAAAATGAGCTAAACAAGACCGAGAAGCAAAATGCAGCAACGAAAAGAAGTAGCGGACAATTCAAGAATCGGATGCTCGCAATTTGGGTTTTATGCCAACACCGATGTAAAGCGTTACACTCTGTCCGTTTATTACGTTTATTATTGAATGAATAAAAAAGATGCAATATTACCTGAGAACAAAGTGTTGCATGTTATTTTGGGTAGCCATTGCACCCACAATAATAACGATGCGTGGCTGAACAAATATGGCAGGCGAGCGCGCTCCCGCTCTACGCCCATTCCTACAAGCAGGCTGAATCAGATGGCGGATTGAATCTGATTTGAAGTTCTATCCCGTAATGCATTGAAAAATGCAAATTTTAATGAGTCGGATTCAATACAGAAGGTGTATTTATTATGGTCAAGCATAGGGAAACTCCGCGCAGGCGCAGCCGGTTTGCGACAAATACCCTGTGTCGCATGCAACAGAACGACTAAGTGGCGCTTAACACGGATGCGCAGCTTTCAAATGCTGAAGCCAGCGCCAAGCAGAAATAACGCAAAAACAAGGTTTTTTACTATAAAAATTAACACGTTGAAAGCCAGAAAGTTGTTTGGGATAAAATTTATTCATGCAAGCGCTTCAGCGCCATGCTTTGAAATACCGAATTTGATACTGAAAAGCGATTGAAGCGTAGAACGCTAATGGCATCGCGTTCTACGCTTCAGATTTCAATGCAACAAGTAAGAAGATAGCCTGTATTACAGCATTAATTGCATCATTGTTACTTTACCAGTCCATATGCAACCGGACTGTTTTTGAATTATACGAATGATTCCAGTATCAGAAACATGAGCAGAATGAATACGATTGCGTAATAAGCACCAGGAAGTTTTTCCATTTAATTTCTCCAATTAAAGAATGTTAAAAATGTGAATCATGTTTTTTGTATTTTGAATAACCATTATACAAAAAGTTCACAAAAAAATCACAAAAACTTCACAAAAAACTAACAAAAACTTCACAAAAAATTTTAACTGTACAAATTCCTGGAGAATCAACGATTCTTTCGCTATGTCCTGTCCAGAAATACTGGTGAAAATACTGTCGACATCAGCATTTGTGCAGCAGGAGATCGGGTCGAACTAAAAAATTGTCAGGTTATCCGCTATACTTTCGCCACCACGCGCGTTTGTAATGTCCATTAATCCCTGATACTTACAGAGGAATTAGCTATGAAACTCGAAACATTGGCGCTTCATGCCGGCTACAGTCCGGATCCTACGACCAAAGCCGTTGCCGTTCCGATATACCAGACCACTTCATATGCATTTGATGATGCGCAGCACGGCGCCG
>CAZXBP010000013.1:0-31467 GCA_964639015.1 uncultured Nitrosomonas sp. | reverse complement strand
ATACAAAATTCTTATCATAATTTGAGATGATTTGACTGATAAGAGACTAATATCAATTTAATCGCTTCCACCAGAACTTCAGAGCATGAAAAGTTAAGATCTCATCTAAAGTCAATTAACTTCGAATTTAATGAAATTAATATAGATACATTATCAGATGAAGAATCTTCTAAATTTGTGGATATTATCGATAACATTGGTGTTTGGGGAGATAAAGCTGGCCTATCTAAAGATAGAAAAATAGAATATTTAAAGCAAAACAATTCATTCCAAATCTCTTTAGCGCTTTTATCCTTATTCGATGCGCCTCAAATAAAAAACAAAATTAGCGAACTTCTTTATAACTTAATAAAGGATAAGAAACATAAAGATACGATATTCTCAATCGCACTTATTGAACTATTAGATCTTAAGCCTAGTTTTAGTTTAGTATCTGAAGTTGCTGGAAACAATGACATCTATTCTTCTTTATTACGCCATAATGATGATTTTAGGCAACTATTTAAACTATCTGACCGTCAGGTTCAGACAAAATCAAGCATCTTTTGCTTATCTTTAATTAAAAATCATTTCTTACCTTCCTATGTAACCGATCAATTACAAAAAATAGCCAAACATTTCAACACTAATGCCAATATAAAAAAAGACTTTGAGCAAGAAAGAATCTTCAAATCAACACTGAAATTTTCTTTTGTTGAGCGGTTACTGCCCGATACAAATAAAAAGGGCACTCTAAAAAAATATTATGAGGATTTGAAAACATCAGTACCATGGCTTATAAGAGATCCACACTTTTGGCTCCAATATGGTATGGCAAATATTACCTTTAAGGAATACAACAAAGCACAAAACTTCATAGATCAAGCCTACGCGTTAGCAGCGCAACGTGATAATTATCATACGAGTAATATTGATACACAACAAGCCAGATTATTTATTCTCATTGCAATGAGTAAAAGTGATGGCACAGAAATTTATGGACTATTTGAAAAAGCTCATAGATTGCTTTCAGGAGTTGAAAATGATATTTATAAATTTAGGCAGGTCGAAAAATATAAAGATTTTTATGAAACATGCAGCATAAAATTTTCTAAGGTACAGAAAAATTTATTTTTCTCTGCGTGCAGAAGCATGATCAGAGACTTGGAAAAAGGAGAAAAAGATGGCGAAATTGATGGAGAAAAAAACACCATCAGAAGAACAAAAAATAATCTCACAAACCTTATTAAGTACAGTGAATAAATCGCAACCATTTGATTATTATAATATTCAAACTAAACATTAACGTAATGAACCGGAAAACAACGATTTTTAATAAATAATTCTCTAGATTCTATCAATTGATATATTTACCATCTATAACAAATTTACCCAGCAATACGGCATACCTTATAACAACATAATTTATGGTTTACAGTACATTAATCATTAGTCTCTTATCAGTCAAATCATCTCAAATCATGATAAGAATTTTGTGTTTATCGAGTAGTAGCAAGTGTTTGCACGATGGTGAATTCTGTCAATTTTTCGCAGGTTGCAACAGCCGATCGACCGATACGGGTCAAGTAGTATCGATAGGTTTTGGCGACTCGTTTGATCAGACCCAGGATACGTAACCGTTTGAGATAGCGAGATAGTTTTCCGTTAGAAACTGAGGGAAGATATCTCTTAAGATCAGCTCTGCGAAGACCATGGATGTTGAACTCAGGCCGTTGAATGGCGCGTAACAAATTTTGTTCAGCTGCGTCGAAGAAATTGAAGCCGCGAACCTGGGCGCCATGATCCGTTTTTGTTTCGGTCAGTTGCCGTAAGGCACGGCGTCCATTGGAGTAATCATCGAGTGAGGATAGGAAGTCAAGGTAGCGGCTATTACAACCGAGAAGAATCTCGCGCAGATCAATGATGCTGTAAATGGATTTTTTGAGTGGAGCGAGCTCACGTGTAACAGAGCCATCCCGGTGTTCAACCTTGCGGTGGTGTTTGAAAAAGGAAACGTCGTTGGTTGTTGTTTCAATACGCAACACGCGCTTGAACTTGTCGTATATTTTGACCGATGCACTGCCCATGCGATGTTTGATACAGGTTCCTTCAATGCGGGTGGACAATCGAGAACCGAGTTCCTGCGCCAACTGCGGTGTAATCTTTTTGCCAAGGAAAGAAGATACATGCTCGGCCTTCACTGCGATGACTGCCTGACGGGATATGTCATCAAAGAGGGGACGCAAAACGGTATCGGAACGGAACACCAGATCGGTTGCATACTCGGTTTGCATGAGACTCCAGTGATAGTGCTGTTGGAACTCATCCTGTACCGGGCAACACATTCTGGCGTAACGATCAAGAATGCGATGCAGATCATCGGGTTTGAGTTGGTCTGACAGAGACTGTGCTCGGGCAAAATCATCGATGCGGATAAATGCATTGTCGGCCATTGCATAACCAATACCGTTTGCGATGAGTTTGTTTTCAAGCCAGGCATGGGCATTACAGTAAAATTGCAAGCGGAAAGGACACCAGGTCGGCATGCGCAGATAACACAGTCCCACCTCTTCGTCGATGAAGTAAAAGTAATAATGCAAACATTTTCCAGAGGTTGGACGAAGAAAGGTCTTATGGGTATTTTTATCATGCCAGGGTTTATATGCAGAACACGCTTCCATCGCGGAAAGGATATGTACCAATCCGGGATGCTTGCCGCGCTGTTCAACTACCTTGGCAACCAAGTCTTCTTTACGAATATGCGGCTTATTGACATGCTCGATAGATACATTCTGCGCGTCAGCTATTTCATGCGCGCGTTGACGAAGACGTTCACGCCAAGGGTCAGCAAATAATTTGGCGTAGTCGAATATCTTGATGTGCCGGGAATTCAGGAAGCTGGCCATGCCACCTGCATAACAGGCACCCGGCAAGGTGCCAGTAATAATTATTCTGTCGTAACAGGAAAGTACACCAAGAAGATCTGTTTGATAACGTTCGGTCAGGGGTTTCATGATCAACGTCTCCTTGAAAGGTAGTTTACGCAGATTTTAACTTTTTTGGTTCCGGCTTGTCCGGCTTAGGTTTTATTACAAAAAATGACACATATATAGCACAGGAAGTAGTTAAATGATTGATTCCAAAAGAATAAATTCGGGTTCGATTCCCGCCGTCTCCACCATTTAACCATCCAACAAGATTCAAGAATGTCTTAAAACCCGCCTAAGTGCGGGTTTTTTATTGCATTCAGCGTCCATTAATGGATAACATCATGAGCTATACCATCCAGAAATTAATAGGGTAACTCTCCGGGGCAGCCCGAATTCATGTTTAGAAGTTACCCCATGCCACTAACTGACATCTCAATCCGTAATGCAAAACCAGGCGCGAAGCCAATTAAGCTATTAGATGAGCGAGGATTATTTCTTCTTGCTACCCCAACCGGGGGTAAGTGGTGGCGATTTCGTTTTATGTTTGATGGTAAGGAAAAACTATTATCGCTCGGTGTTTACCCTGACGTTAGTTTGAAAGATGCACGTGAGCGCCGTGATGAGGCTCGCAAGCTCGTCGCCAATGATGTGAATCCAAGCGGATAACCGCAAGATTCAGAAATCAGCACGAGCCGACCAAGGAGGCTGTCCGAGAATAGCGATCGTAGCGAGGGCGAGGCTCCTTGGTATTGATAAAGAAGAAATGAGCGGACATGGATTTCGGGCAGTAGCGCGAACAATACTTGATGAAGTTTTAGGCGTTCGTCCTGATTTTATCGAACATCAGCTTGCTCACGCGGTACGTGATCCTAACGGGCGGGCTTATAATCGTACGGCCCACCTACCTGAACGACGCAAGATGATGCAGCAATGGGCTGATTATCTGGATAAGCTAAAAACCCGGCGCAGAAATTATACCGATACATCGAGAGGCCTAACTGCATCTAACTGCATGTGTATTGCCGATGTATACATCACTATGCAAAACTAAGCTCAACAAATCTACCAAGTCTTACTTCGCCAGCTTCAGCAAATCAAATATCACCTTGGCAAAATCCGCTGCTTTGGCTGGGTCGGATAATAATTGCATCATCTGATTTTGATGCGCCTCGCTGCTATCCATGACAGCATCATCCACGGCTTTGGTAAAATCTCCCAGCATTGCCTGTTCCGGTGAATTATTGGCGATTTGCTTCATGACCAAGGCATTCTCACTGACTTTATCCCGGATGGTGTAGGCGTAATTCACCAGGTCTTTCTCTGTCAGATGATCGGTAATAAAAAGCTCATTCAAACGGCTGATGATCTGCGACAGAAATTCTTCCTGTTTATCTTTAGCGCTGGCCGTACCCAAGCCTTCACCGGGTTTAAGCTGATATTCACCAGTATCCTGCTGTAATTTCAAGTCCTGCTGGCGAATTTTGGACAGACGGTAATGGCTGAGCAATACGCTGCTTAAATCGATATCATCCTCTTCCATCAACGTTTCGCGCAGCATGGGGCGTAAATGCCGCGCATACAGGCTGAGTTTTTCCAATGATTTGTCATCGTAATCGACGATCTGCGATATGAATTCATAGAACCGCACGAAAGTACCCAGATCCTTTTTAAAAATATCAAGTGCGTCTTTTTCTTTTTTGCATTCTTTAAAACTATTTTCCGCATTGGCGATCAGCACTGCATCACGGGTTTTCTTGCTGCGCTCAAACATCTCCTTCGCCAATCGGTAGACTTCCACTGCGGATTGATAGCGTTTCTGCCAGCGTTCTACGGCGGGCTTGCAGATATTGGCAATGGCGGCATTGCTTTTGTTTTTGGTGAAGAAGGCAGCACAGAACTGTTCCACTTCGTTCCAGGTGAATATACCGGCAGCTTTGAGTTTATCAAACAGATCAAAAATCAAGTCCGGATCGGAAACATCGGCCAGTTCAGCAGTCTGGTAATAGGGTTGGAATGCATCGAGAATATCCTGCGGTTCATTGAAGAAATCCAGAATAAAAGTGCCGGTTTCCGCTTTGCCGGGATAGGTGCGATTCAAGCGCGACAACGTTTGCACACACTCCACCCCGCCGAGTTTCTTGTCCACATACATGGCGCAGAGTTTGGGCTGATCAAAACCGGTCTGGAATTTGTTGGCGACGATCATCACCTGATAATCATCGGTATCAAAGGCTTTGCGCAGTTCGCGCCCTTTCAGATTGGGGTTCATGTTGCTTTCGGTGAATTTCTCGCCAAGCAACGCAGTCGCGTTCGGATCTTTCTCGCTGAATTCCACTTCGCCGGAGAAAGCCACCATGGCATGGATCTTTTGATAACCCTGTTGCGTAATATATTTATCAAACCCCAGTTTGTAGCGCACCGCTTCCTTGCGCGAACTGGTGACGACCATCGCTTTCGCTTGTCCGCCTAACAGTCCCAGCACATTGGAACGAAAATGCTCGACAATGACCTGCACCTTCTGCGCGATGTTGTATTCATGCAGGCGCACCCATTGGTTGAGCTTAACCTTGGCTTTCCTGCTCTCGACTTCCTGATCCGCGCTCTGGATTTTCTGCGCGAGGTTATAGGCCACCTTGTAGTTGGTATAATTTTTTAACACATCCAGAATAAAACCTTCCTCAATCGCCTGACGCATGCTGTACACATGGTAGGCTTGCGGCTTGTTGGTTTTGGATGGCGGCTCATTCGGATTCGGCAAGCGGCCAAACAGTTCCAGTGTTTTGGTTTTCGGTGTGGCCGTGAAGGCAAAATAGCTCAGATTATTGGAAGCGCGGCGTGAAGCCACAGCGGCGTCCAGAATATCCTCGCTGCTGAGTTCTTCTTCCCCGTCTGCTTTCGCATCGATCATCAAGACTTCTTTCAACTGGCGCGCGGTGGAACCGGTTTGCGATGAATGCGCTTCATCGGCAATAACCGCGTAACAGCGTTGTTTCAGACTCACGCTGTTCTCAATCGCGCGCAACACATACGGAAAAGTCTGAATGGTCACAATAATAATCGGCTGCGAATTTTCCAGCGCGGCAGCCAGTTTCTCGGATTTGGAACCGTCGCCTTCCTGGCGATTGATGCGCCCAACCACACCGTCCACATGCTCAAACTGATTGATCGTATCCTGCAACTGGTCATCCAATACCGTGCGATCCGTCACCACAATCACGGAATTAAACAGCTTGCTGCCCTGCGGGTTGTAGAGTGCCGATAACTGATGCGCCACCCAGGCTATCGAATTGGATTTGCCCGAACCGGCGCTGTGTTGGATCAGATATTTATGGCCGGGGCCTTCAGCCCGTGCCGCATTCATCAACTTATTCACCACATCCCATTGGTGATAACGCGGAAAGATCAGGGTTTCTTTTTTGCTTTTGCGCCCTTCCCAGTCTTCTTTCTCTTCAATCTGCAAATGCACATAGCGCGCGAGAATGGTCAGCAGATTATCTGGCAGCAAAACCTCATTCCATAAATAATCGGTGGCGTAACGGTTCACATCCTCGGGCACATCGTTTCCCGCGCCGCCTTCCGCCGTGCCCTTGTTGAATGGTAGGAAGACCGTATCGTCACCTTCCAGCCGCGTGGTCATATACACTTCGTATTGGCTTACGGCAAAATGCACCAGCGCACCGCGCTTGAAGGTCAACAACGGCTCGGGCTTCTTGGTGACAGGATCGGTCGCAAAGCGGGTGGTTTTGTATTGCTGGATGGCGTTGAACACCGCCTGCTTGAATTCCGACTTCAGTTCCAGTGTCGCCACCGGCAAGCCATTCACAAAAAACACCAAATCGATGCGCCACGCCTTGGCTTTTGTTCCCGTCTGGGTCAGATGCTCGTCCGTTGCCCACGGCGAATACACCAGCTCCGGCACCACGCGGCAACGGTTCTTTTGGTATTTCGCCAGCGTATCCGGGTTTAATTCATGTTCCGGTTTGAACTGGCACAAGCTGAACCGCGTGCCGCGGTCGCGCAACTCATGGCGCAACACGCCGAGCGTGCCGAAAGTGCGCATCGCCTTGTCGGCGGCGTTGGGATCGGATTTATTCAGTTGATTGGCAACGCGCTCCAGAAACTTTTGTTCGGGATTGGACGGATACAGGGTGCAGAATTTCTGCCATTGCTCATCCTGCGTTTCCTTGACAAAACCCAGCAAGTCTTCCGGGTACAAAGCCAATTCGCGATGATAGTTTTCTGCCTTACCCAGCAGCCAGCCATTGGCAAGCAGGTGCTTGAGCATGTCGTTCTGGAACGTCAGCTCGTTGGCTTTGCCGGTGTGGGGTGTGAAATTCACGGCTGTTTTGCGTCCTTGCCTAAGGTGTCCAATGCCTGCTGCCACTGCACAACCAGCGGTTCCATGATGGCGTAATCCTTTTTAGTAACCACTGCTTGCACGATGTTGTCATTAATCTCCAGATAATCATGCACCAGCACATTGCGAAAGCCGATCATTTTCAGCACTTCCGCATGCTGCTGTAGACTCAAATCACCACGGTTTTTTAATTCGTCGATCGCTTCGCGGGATTGGCTCACAGACAAATCATATTTTTGCTGGGCAAAATACCGCGCCATGCCAATAAACGATTCGATATAAATCTGCAAGGCGCGTTGTATCGCCAGAAAATCACGCTCGGTCCAGGATTTGCCCTCTTCGCGGCTGTATTCGTCCAAAATGCGCAACATTTTGCGTTGATGCCGGAGCAATGCCTGCTCATAGGCAATATCTCTCATAATCCTTCTCCCATTTCGACAAGATGCTTTGCTCAAGCCGCCTGACATGCGGCACGTTTCGATCAAACCATTTCACCGCCGACATCACAATGCTGTATTGCAACAGCACCGGCGCTGCTTCCAGATCGATCACGCTGATCTGATTGTAAAGTGTTAATTCACGCTCCAGCGCGGCTTCCAGCATTTGCGGACGGAGCAAACGCGTATTCACATCCGGCTCAAAATGACTGAATACCACGGCGATATCCCAATCGCTGTGCTCATGCGCCGTCTGTTTCGCGCGTGAGCCATACAGATAAATGGCGTCCACCTGTGCATGCGCATGAATCACGCGCGTGATGTTTTCAGCCAGGGTGTTGTTATCATTAGCCATTGGGGGCTTGCCAGTTTCGAACATCAATTTTGCCAGTGACGGCGGCGGAGATTAGGGCGGTGCGGCGTTCTTGTATTAATTCGATTGCGAAATTAGCTTTATCAATTAGCAATCCATACTCTCGCTTTTGATTAACGCAATATTTTGAGATTTCTACTTGCTCATGCTCTGGAGGAATACACACTTTCATCTGCCTAATCGACTTAAGTGACAAATTAAAAATTGTTGTACCTGTTACTTCTAAATCGTAATAATGCTTAAGCTTGCTACTCTGCAAATAAAACATTAAGTATTCTGGCAATAAATCACTCGCACAATTTATATATGCTGCACTTTTACCCAAAATAACCTTCTCACCATTGTAACGAGCAACATTACCAATAGTACCGTTGATAGAAAGTAGAATACTATTTTCATCCAAATGAATATAATGTTTTCTATATTCTTCTTCTGGCACTTCTTTAGCGATTGAACCAACCGCAATTTTCCCGTCAATAAGGTTATTACCATTGATGAAATAATGTTCAGTTCCATCTTGGTAATGAGGAGTTGAATGGAGTCCATCCCCAATCCTAGACGTTCTGTGCATTAATTTTGCCAATTCCCAATGCTCCGGCACTTCCCCCAACCACTCAACCCCCGAGTCGCGCATCTTGGCATTGGAATTCAACCCTTTGGTCACGGCATGGCTAATCACGGCCTGACGTTTTTCTTTGAGCAGCTTGATGAGCTGTTGCTGTTTTTCGATCAGGGTATCGATTTTGGCGATTTCGTGGTCGAGGAAATTGGCGATTCTCTCTTGTTCACTTGGTGAAGGTAAAGCAGCAGTAAAATTGTTTACCACATCTGGTGGAACTCGCTTCAAACCACCAGCTCCGGTCATTGCAGCAGTGGCAATATCCATAAAACTGTTTTCTTGTAAACGATAATATAAATATCTGTTTGAGGCTTTCTCGTTGACTCGAATTACATATATCTCAGATGAGCCGAACCCAATTTGATTAACCATCCCTTTAGCTACTGCAATGTTTTTATTCTCGAAACATGGCGTAACTTTCGCCATCAAAATATCTGCATTTTGGAAATAGGTATAGCCATCATAAACATCATCAACTGAACGTGTTTCATCCAAAATAATTGAATCTGTTTTAAGCTTTTCCATCGGAACAAAACTGCATTCTAAATCGCGCTTAATATTTGGTTTTTTCGGAGTCATCTCTGCAATATGCTTTATTCTAGTCAGTTGCCAATGTACTGGCACAGAACCTAGCCGCTCAACCCCAGAATTCTTATACTCAGGATAAGCACGATACCTCCCCGGCATTACGAATGCACCTCTTGCAGCAATTTCATAATCTCGGCAGATACCGCGTCCAGATCCGCATCGATCTCGGCCAGATCCCTCGGCGGCTGATACTGGTAAAAATACCGGTTAAATGGAACTTCATAGCCGACAATGCCGATTTCCTGATCCTTGTCGTCTTTCTTGCTGGCATCGATCCACGCATCCGGCACATGCGGCTGCACTTCTTTCAGGAAGTAGGCTTCGTTGATCGCATTCACGGATTGAGTGGGATCCAGGCTGACATTCTCAAAATCGCGCAAGTCGCCATCGGCCTGATATTCCACCACTCTTTTCTTGCCATCTGCGCCAATGACTTCAAACAGTCCATAAATGGGATTCGCTTTTCCAGTATGGACTTTGCGGATGACTTTTTCCGCTGTCGGATTCTTCCAGCTCACCGCATCGGTGATTTGTTTTTTCTCTTTGGTTTCCAGCGCAATGCCTTGCTGCTTGCAGGCGGCTTTGAGCGTTTCGTCAAAACCATTCATGTCATCGCATTGCTGGGTGCCGATGGCGGTTTGCAGTTGTTTGGCTTTCAGCAGTACCTGTTTTTGTTCCAGCCAGGTTTGTCGATCGAGCAGATCCTTGATCTGTTTTTCCTTTAGCTCGGCAAAATGCGTTTTCAGATAACGGCGGATGGCTTCTTCGTGTTCAGCCACATCACCATAGTGAGGGCAGTCTTCCGCGTCCGTCCAAGTTTTGCCTTCCCAGCTTTGGTATTCCTGATAAATCCATTGCATCGCCGCATTCAGTGCGCCGGGCGCGTAGCGGCATTCCGCCAGGCGTTCATCGCTGAATTGATAGGAAAGCCGTAACGGGCGTTCAATGGTAATGCGGCGATAACCGAAGGCATGGGTCGGGAAGATTTTGCTGGCGAAGGTTTTCGCGGCGACGGTTTTGGGGGTTTCTGACTGGCGGCCACGGTTGCTTTTTTGTTCAGCGGGTTTGTCCAGTTCACGCGCTTCGACCACTGCAAACGCACCAAAGACGCGGGTGATGGTGGCGATGTCGTCTTCTTCCATCACATTGCGCTTGGAGCCCAACGATTTGCGCATTTTGCTGCACAGATTGACGCCATTGATCAGCTGCACTTTGCCTTTGCGCTCGGCGGCTTTTTTATTCGACAATATCCACACATAGGTGGCAATACCGGTGTTGTAGAACATATCGGTGGGCAATGCGACGATGGCTTCCAGCAAATCCGCTTCGAGAATGTAACGGCGAATCTCGGATTCCCCCGAACCCGCGCCGCCGGTAAACAGCGGTGAGCCGTTCAGGATGATGCCGATGCGCGCCCCACCAGCAGAGGCATCGCGCAACTTACTGATGAGATGCAGCAGGAATAACAGCGAACCATCAGAAACCCGTGGCAGGCCGGGGCCAAAGCGCCCGGCAAAGCCTTTTTGGGTATGTTCGTCTTTGATGATTTGCTCGATTTTTTTCCAATCGACGCCAAACGGCGGATTGGATAGCATGTAATCGAATTTATCAGCATAAAGCTGATCGTTCGACAGCGTGTTGCCCAGCTTGATATTGCTGACTTCCTGCCCTTTGATCAGCATGTCCGCTTTACAGATGGCGTAACTCTCGGGATTCAGTTCCTGCCCATAACCGCGCATCACCGCTTGCGGGTTTAATTCGTGCACATATTCCATGCCCGCCGACAAAAAGCCGCCGGTACCTGCGGTCGGATCGTAAATGGTGCGGATGATGCCCGGTTTGGTGAGGGCATCGTCATCTTCCATGAACACCAGCGAAGTGGTGAGGCGCACGATATCGCGCGGGGTGAAATGTTCTCCGGCGGTATCATTCGAGCTTTCGGCAAAGCGCCGGATCAGTTCTTCAAATACCAGCCCCATCTCGTGGTTGGAAACCGCTGCGGGGCTTAAATCAGTCTGCCGTACTTTCTGCACGATTTTGTACAACAGGTTGGCATCGTTCAATTCACCGATGAATTCCCTGAACTTGAAGTGCTCAAAAATCTCCCGCGCATCTCTGGAAAACCCCTGAATGTACGATTCCAGATTGGCCGCGATGCCCGCCTCCCCCAATTTGGCCAGATCCATTTTGGAGATATTGAAAAATGACAAACCGCCCGTGGTTCTGAGCAACAGCTTTTCCTGCGCTTCTTCCGGGACATTCATGGCGATGACTTTCTCGTACGCCGCCAGCACGGCTGGTTTGGTTGGCTCCAGCACACACTCAAGTCGGCGCAGCAAAGTAAACGGCAGAATCACTCGACCGTACTGGCTTTGCTTAAAGTCGCCGCGCAGCAAATCGGCCAGAGACCAGATATAAGCGGCCAGGTTATTGGTGTTTTGGGTCATGGTTTTATTGTTATTGCTATATTAAGATTGATTCAAGACGATGATCGGTACAGCTGTATTGGTTATGATCAAACGAAATCTTCAAACTGTACTGAAATGTACACTAAAGTCTCATTTAATCCTATACAGATTGATATCCTGTCAGAGTTACCTAACCACTATAAACATGCGATGGTCACGTTTCTAGATCACTAATATTTTTGGAAAATTACAATTCGTTTCTATCACCTTTGCACGTCATCGTACAGGTGTAAGCGCAAGTATCTACCGCGCCTGGCTTGAAACGATACCCCAATGCCTGGCCGGAATCTTTTCAAAAAAGGTCTACACTCATCGCGGCAGGGAATGAGTGTACCGCATGACAGCAGACGCATTGACTATAAACTATACCGTATGTTATGCCTTGCTTTGAAAGCAGAAATCTCACATAGAGACTACCTAAATCTACTGTTCGCAATGAATTACGCAGAGCGTAAGAAAACACTGAGATTTGCCAGGCATGCAACGCGAAAGGATTCGCTTGCTCAACTACATGCGATGATAAAAATCAAAGAAGATTCTGAATTGATAGAAGCCTTGAAAAATACAGATATAAAAACGTTCATGATGATCTCTAAAGCCCAAAAATGAACTAATCGCTGAGAAAATCAGTGAAACGGGTTATTTTATAGATTCTGATGGCATGCAATACACCTTGCTCGCTCCTTCACTGAAACAGTACACACACCCCTGGAGTTGAATACTACTTTCCTGATGGTATCGCTGGACTACGTAATGCTGTATCACTAGTCTTGCAACATTGCAAGGCTGGGAAGGAAATACGCGGAAGAAGAAAAATGAATCCAGACGCACTTTGGCGGATGAAATCTGGCGAATATGGGAAGCATACCAACCCAAAGCCAGTAAAGAGATCTGGCAACGCGACGATGATTGTAGCCTCGCCCTTGGCTTTGCACGCGTGTTTTTTGAGAAAGTTTTCGTAAAAATTGATCTGTACTCCTTGGCTGAATTGATGAAAGAATGCGACAAATACAAAGATAGGCCAGCCATTGCGGTGAAACATCTGTCAGTATGTCCAGTATATATCCGTCCGAACAACAGAGCCTCAATGAGCCTGCCGGTAAGATGGCAGCCAGTTTCCGAATGTCTTGGCGTTCAATCCATTTTCACGACAATACACCGCCTGCGATACGCCACTAACCTGTCACGCTTTGATATGCGGGTCCTGCCGTTACCGTGATGTCAGGCGTTACCCTTCTGAAATAACCGAAGATAACCAGATTAAGACTTGATTTTTAGTTGGCTGGACTGGACGCTTACCATTGAACTCAGCTTGCATGAAGCAAAAAGCGAATGCAGCATGGCCGATTATCAAGTGCGCCGATGTATACATATACATGGCATTATCACATGGCGTTGATCAAGATAAGAACACTCTTCTGGTCAGGCAAAAGGTGCCGGGACGCCGCCAATGGTCAATGCTATCCGTCAATGACTTGGTTATGGCACTGGCTCACATGCTGCCTCAAAGTCAGCTTACAGCCGAGGAGCTGGCTGAAATTATTTTCATAAGCGGCATCATACTAAACAGTCTTCCGTCCGACGGAAAGTGGCTCTGGAATAATCTGACAAAGTAGAATTAGTCCAAAGTGATAATGTCCGCTATTGATTAAGCTCACTGCTGTTAAAACAATGGCGAATATTTTGGAATGGGCAGCTAATAGTCATAAGGAAGAGCGACAGGCGCATGGATCAATAACCGTACATTCATGGAAACGTGGTTTGAACGAGAACAGCAATCGGCGGTGGATAGACTCAACCATCGGCCACGCAAAGAACTTGGATTCAGAACCCCGTTTGAGATGACCTTCGGGAAGATGGTGTGCTACACAAAACCATCAATAGGTGTTCACTTCGAAATTGAATCAGCGGAATTTTGATACAGCCAATTTGCGGCATCAAGAGCATAGTACGTCAAAATACCATCGGCACCAGCTCTTTTAAAGGAAAGTAACGACTCAAGAACACATGCCTCTTCATCAAGCCAGCCGTTAATCGCTGCTGCTTTAAGCATGGCGTATTCGCCACTGACTTGATACACAAAGGTGGGGGCTTTGAATTCATCTTTGATTCGTCGCACAACGTCAAGATACGGCATACCAGGTTTGACCATTATCATATCTGCACCTTCAGCCAGATCAAGCCCTGCTTCCCATAAAGCTTCGTCCGAGTTCGCAGGATCCATCTGATAAGTATATTTATTTCCATTCCCCAAATTGGCCGCAGAACCTACCGCATCGCGAAAAGGACCATAAAAGCTTGATGCATATTTAGCTGAATATGCCAGAATACGCGTATAAATAAATTGTTTTGCGTCCAATGCTTCACGAATGGATTTAACCCGTCCATCCATCATATCTGAAGGAGCCACTACGTCCGCCCCTGCTTCTGCATGAGTTAATGCCTGGTTAATGAGTACTGAGACAGTTTCATCGTTTAACACATACCCGGATTCATCAATTAATCCATCTTGTCCATGACTGGTATATGGATCTAATGCAATGTCCGTAATCACACCTAATTCAGGGAAACTCTGCTTTAACTTCCTCACAACGTTAGGCACCAGACCTTCCGGATTATAAGCTTCTTCGGCCGTCAAAGTTTTTAAGCTTGCATCAATTACCGGAAAAAGTGCCATCGCGGGAATACCCAGTTCTAAGCATCGCTCAGCTTTTTTCATCAAAAGATCTGCACTCGTTCTGCTCACTCCCGGCATGGAATCTACATTTTCCTCACGATTGACGCCATCTAGAACAAAAACTGGATAGATCAAATCACTTGGAAGTAGTTGGTTTTCTTGAACAAGCCTACGTGAAAAACTGTCACGACGTAATCGACGCATCCTTTTGTGTGGAAACTGGCTCAGCAAACTGATCATAATAGTATTTTATCGATAATCTTAAAAATTAATTTAAATGGAACTTATATTAAGTTGGAACTGTCTACTTTTCGGGCATAAGAACAAGTGTCCCCTACCTTTTCCTCCCTGAAGGTGGGGCCTTAAGTGATATTAAGGCAGGCGGTTCCCCCCCGGTTTTTACTCCCCTTTAACCGGGGGTCTTTTGTCTTTTTCTACTGTCGACCGAAAAAATGATACTACGGATAGATCACAAATACTCACCAATCCAATTTTGAATGATTCCGTTCACGTCTTCGGTACCTATGGATTTACTGCTCGAAAATAATTGAACACTCACTGTTGGGAAATTTACCTTTAGAAAGTCATTCACTAGTTTTAACGTAACCATAGCCTCCTGTCTGCTCAGCTTGTCAGATTTCGTCAGCAGAATATGAATAGATTTTTGTGTTGCAGAAAACCATTCAAGCATTTTTACATCGAGTTCCTTAAGTGGATGCCGAATATCCACTATCAAAACAAGACCAATAAGTTCATCACGTGTTAATAAATATTGAGTAAGAAATGTTTCCCAGTGTTTCCGAATTACAATGGGTGTTTTGGCATAACCATAACCAGGCAAATCTACAAGAAAATGACCGGAATTTAAACGAAAATAATTGATCTGTTGCGTTCTCCCAGGCGTCTTACTTGTAAAAGCAAGCTTAGTTCGACGCGTAAGGGTGTTAATTACACTAGATTTTCCAGCATTTGAACGCCCTGCAAATGCTATTTCTTTTCCATCATGAACAGGTAAATCTTTTAGGCTGTTAGCAGATGTATAAAAAGACGCTCCTTCAAATAAAATCATGAAATATCAGTTTGAATCTGCTTGAAGTAAATCATGTGCTATAACAACCAAGCCTTCTAAGACCAAATTATCAATTTCAGTAACTGGAAAATCAATATGATCGCGAATAAATCTGGCCCCCCCGCCACTCAAAACACAATTCTGAGGATGGTACCCTTGGTGTTTATAAAATAGCTGTATAACTTTTTCTATCATTGCGGACAAAGCAATGAATATACCATTATGCATAGCCGTTGATGTTGTTGTAGGAAATATTTCTGGATTGCTGACGACAGCATCAACACTGATCTGGATCTGGGTGCTAGTAGCAAGACTTTGGAGTTGCAAAAAAGGGCCGGGGACAATGTAACCACCTAGGAATAACCCTTCGCAGGATATCACATCAACGGTCATTGCAGTACCAACATTGACAACTACACATGAGTTATGAAATTTGTTCCAGGCAGCTATCATCGCTGCCCACCGATCAGAGCCTAACTGTTGATGAAATTTATAATTGTTTTTAATACCGCATTGGTAAGATCTCGAGACTATCCAATGTGTTTTATAATTAAAAGCAGTGAAAATCGCATTTAGCTGCCTGGTTATTAACTGATTAGAAACCGATGAAGCAACGACATAGTCAATATTGGCGTATTTTTTCCACTCATTAACCAACTTTTCAATTTCAAAATAATCTACTTGCTGTTTTACGAGCCAGTGATGACCATTATTGATACCCCATTTGACGAAAGAATTCCCAACATCAACAACTAATATTAATGTCACTAGCGTTAAAATTTAGGTCTTAATGAAATATTACCAATGGAATAATTACGATGCCCTGATTCAGTTTTGAGAATTAATTCTCCTTCATTCGTCACACCGACAGCTATACCTTCAATTACTTCATTATTCGGTAAATGCAATTCTACAGGCTGATTCTGATAACAATGAAACTTTAACCATTCCTCACGGAAAGGTTCAAATCCAAATGTTCTAAAAATCACAAGAACCTGATATAACTCTATAAGAAAACGCGCCAGTAATTCATTGCGATTTAATTTGTACCCAGCAATTTGATACAAATCAACTACAGGATATTCAATTTTAGTAATATGAGATTCAGGTAACTTTATATTGATACCAATACCAATTACCACAGTCAAAGCGCTTTGCAAATCGCTTTTACACTCTATTAAAATGCCTGCTATCTTTTGTTGATTATACAGTACATCATTTGGCCATTTAATTCTGTAATCAGCTGGTGCTAATATTTTAAGTACACGAACCAGACATAAGGAAACTAATAAACTTAATCCAGATAGATATCTAAAATCTTGTTTAAATGACCATAAAATACTGAATGAAAGGCTACCAAAAGTGTTTGAATACCACTTATGATTTCTTCTTCCTCTACCATTTGTTTGACACTCAGCGATTACAACTGGAATTTTTTTAATATGTGAAATTAATGCGATATTATCGATTATATATTGATTTGTAGAGCCTATACTTTCAAAAATAATGACCTTATAGAATTTATTATAATTAGATAACTGGTATGCAATTTCATCGTATTTAATGCAATCAAGGTACTCAATTAGCCGTATTCTTTTTTTTTAACTCTATTATTAATCCATTTCTAAGCAAATATATAACCAGTTCATAAATTTTTTGATTAGAGCATCTCATTTTAAATGATAAACATTCATAAGTATGAGATCTATAATCATTTAATAAATGATAAAAGGTTTTAGCTAATTTGTCGTGATCCTTCATTGATTCGATAATCTATAAGTAGTCATGACACATTAAATAATTAAACTTGCTCTTTAGTCGTTATAGCAATGTTGTCAGGTGCAGTTTTAATTAATTTTGGCCGATCTACCAATTCAACTAAAGCCATAGGTGCATTATCGCCCTTTCTATAGCCATTTTTTAGAATTCGAATATATCCTCCCGGTCTATTGATATATCTCGGGCCCAATTCTGAAAATAGCTTGACAACGCTATCACGATCTCTCAATGAACTAAATACGTTTCTTTTATTTGCTAAATTGGATACTTTGCCTAGAGTGATCATAGGCTCAATAAAACGTCTCAATTCCTTAGCTTTAGGTAGAGTAGTCATTATTAACTCATGATGTATCAGCGAATTAGTCATATTACGAAACATAGCAGTTCTATGACTACTCGAACGATTTAATTTTCTAAATGCTTTATGATGGCGCATGATTCATATCCTTGGTTAAATTTTCTAAGTTTGCTGGCGGCCAGTTATCGAGTTTCATTCCTAGTGTTAATTCTCGCGCAGCTAAAACTTCTTTAATTTCATTAAGTGATTTTCGTCCAAGATTTGGTGTGCGCAAAAGCTCAGCTTCTGTACGTTGTATTAAATCACCAATATAATATATATTTTCGACTTTTAAGCAATTTGCAGATCGAACTGTTAATTCCAAGTCATCTACAGGTCTAAGTAATACAGGATCAATCTGTGGAATTTTCGGCTGTTCAGTAGGAACTGGTGTGCTTTCAAGATCAGCAAATACTGATAATTGCTGCACCAATACACGTGCTGCGTAACGAATAGCCTCTTCCGGATCAACAACGCCGTTAGTTTCAATATCCATTATTAATTTATCCAGATCAGTACGCTGTTCAACACGCGCGCTTTCCACAATATAACTTACTCGTTTTATAGGACTAAAAGATGCATCGAGCATAATACTTCCAATGCTTCTATCAGTTTCACGAGACTTACGAGCACTCGCAGGTAAATACCCTCTACCTTTAGAGATTTTTAATTGTAAATCAATTTTTCCACCAGTTGTCAAATGTGCGACAACATGATCTGGATTTAATATTTCGACATCATGACTCTTTTCAAAATCATTTGCTGTCACAACTCCTTTGCCATTTTTACACAATCTTAAAGTAGTTTCATCACCCGCATGTAACTTTAAGACAATGCCTTTGATATTAAGCAAAACATCAACCACATCTTCTTGCACGCCATCGATAGTTGAGTATTCATGAACTACACCAGAAATCTTTACTTCAGTTGGTGCATATCCAGTCATAGAAGATAACAATATTCTACGCAATGCGTTTCCTAATGTATATCCGTAGCCACGCTCAAAAGGTTCCATTACCACTCTAGCATGTAGCGGCGATAAATTTTGAACATCAATTATACGAGGTGTTAATAATTCATTAACTTGCATTTAATGCCCTTAATAAATGTAGTACTAATGCTTCTATTACTTAGAGTACAACTCAACTACAAGTGATTCATTGATCGTTGATGGCAAGTCGGTGCGATCTGGCCTATTTTTATACAGACCCTTCATTTCTTTCACATCCATTTCTATCCATGCTGGAAAACCTCTATTATCAGCAGCCTGAATAGATGACTTTAAGCGAATATGTTCCTTTGCCTTATTAGAAAGCTCAATTAAATCTCCTGGTTTAACTAAAAACGAAGGAGTATTAACACGTTTACCGTTAACCAGTATTGAATTATGTCTAACTATTTGTCGTGCTTCGGCTCGTGAAGATCCAAATCCCATTAAAAATGCTATATTATCTAAACGACTTTCAAGCATTTGTAACAGATTGTCGCCTGTTATACCTTTCTGCTTATCAGCTTTTTTATATAAATTCCTAAATTGCTTTTCAAGAAGTCCATAAATACGTCTTAACTTCTGTTTTTCCCTTAATTGTACTCCGTAATCCGACAACCGGCTTTTCTTCTGTCCATGTTGTCCGGGAGGATAATTCCTTCTTTCAATTGCGCATTTGTCTGAAAAACATTTCTCACCTTTTAAAAAAAGTTTTTCACCTTCTCTGCGACAGAGCTTACACTTAGATTCCAGATATCTAGCCAACAATATTCTCCTTATATGCGACGTTTCTTTGGTGGTCTGCACCCGTTATGGGGTACTGAAGTAACATCAGATATGCTGGTGATTTTAAAACCTGCGCCATTAAGTGCTCGTACAGCAGAATCACGACCTGGGCCTGGTCCTTTAATTTTAATTTCTAAATTTTTAACACCACATTCGATAGCAGTTTTACCTGCATTTTCAGCAGCTATTTGCGCAGCAAATGGAGTGCTTTTACGAGACCCCTTAAATCCGGAACCACCAGATGTTGCCCACGACAGTGCATTTCCCTGCCTATCAGTTATTGTAATAATTGTGTTATTGAAAGATGCATGTATGTGCGCGATTCCTTCAGATATATTTTTTTTAACTTTCTTTTTGACGCGAGTATTTGCTTTTACCATAATTAGTCAACTCTAAGTGAATGATCATCTTGCTCGAATAGCTTTCCTAGGTCCTTTCCGTGTGCGCGCATTAGTTCGCGTTCTTTGACCTCGTACGGGGAGTCCCTTTTTATGACGAAGCCCTCGATAACATCCAAGATCCATAAGTCTTTTAATATTCATAGATATTTCTCTACGAAGATCTCCCTCAATATTTAACTTACCGATATAATCTCTCAAAACATCGAGTTGAACTTCTGTCAGCTCCTTAAGTTTTGTATTGATTGGTATACCTGCCTCGTTACAAATATTTCTAGAAATAGTTTTTCCGATGCCATATATAGATGTAAGTGCAATCAATATATGCTGATGATTTGGTAAATTTACTCCAGCAATTCGTGCCATATTAGTTAATCTAGTAGTCTAGCCTTGTCGTTGTTTATGCCGTGGATCTATACAAATTACTCTTATAACTCTGTTTCTTTTGATTATCTTGCAGTTTCTGCAAATCCGCTTCACTGAGGCCATTACTTTCATAGTTTTAAATATTATAAAGTAAAAAATAAATAATTATTTTGCTCTAAACGTTATACGTGCTCGCGTTAGATCGTATGGTGTAAGATCAACTGTAACCTTATCACCAGGCAAAATTCGTATATAGTGCATTCTCATCTTTCCTGATATGTGTCCAAGTACTATGTGACCATTTTCTAACTTTACTTTAAATGTAGCATTAGGTAATGTTTCGAGCACCTCACCCTGCATCTGAATCGTATCTTCTTTAGTCATAAGAAATCTATTATCTCGCAGGTAAGCGATTTGTATTTCCTTTCAAATTTGCTTTCTTTAGTAAACTATCATATTGAGATGACATAACATGCGACTGTACTTGAGACATAAAATCCATTGTAACTATAACTATTATGAGTAAAGAAGTCCCGCCAAAATAAAACGGAACGTTCCATTGCAAAATCAAAAACTCTGGCAATAAGCATACCAGTGTGACATAAATTGAACCAGTCAAAGTAAGACGCAACATTATTTTTTCAATATAACGCGTCGTTTGATCACCAGGTCGTATACCTGGAATAAATGCTCCACTCTTTTTAAGGTTATCCGCTGTTTCTTTAGGATTAAATACTAGCGCAGTATAAAAAAAACAAAAAAAGATTATCATCGTCGCATAAAGAAATACATATAAGGGCTGACCTGGTGAAAGAGAGGCACTTACGTCTTTTAACCAAACCATAGAGTCGCCGCTTGCAAACCAACCAGCTAATGTAGCCGGAAATAATATGATGCTTGATGCAAAAATAGGAGGTATCACTCCTGCCATATTAAGTTTTAAAGGTAAGTGCGAGCTTTGACCTCCGTATATTTTTTTCCCAACTTGCCTTTTAGCATAGTTTACAAGTATGCGACGCTGGCCTTTTTCTACAAAAACAACAAAGGCCGTTACAAAAGTAGCAGCAATAAATATAAACAAAGCCACTAAAAAGTGCATTGACCCTGTACTGACTAGATCTAAAGTCCCTCCAATTGCACTTGGTAAACCTGCCGCGATACCTGCAAAAATTATCAAAGAAATTCCATTACCAATGCCTCTCTCTGTTATCTGTTCACCTAACCACATTAAAAATATAGTACCTGTAACCAATGTTATAACAGTCGTTAGCATAAACATTGAACCTGGATTTAATACTAAACCTGCCTGAGCTTGTAAGGCTATCGAGATCCCATAGCTTTGGACTAATGCTAAGATTAAAGTACCATACCGAGTATACTGAGTAATTTTTCTTCTTCCGCTTTCGCCCTCTTTCTTTATAGCCTCGAGATAAGGCACAGCTACAGTTCCAAGCTGCATAATAATAGATGCCGATATATATGGCATGATCCCTAAAGCAAAAATAGAGAAGCGCGACAATGCCCCACCCGAGAACATGTTGAACATTCCAAGCACGCCGCCTTGCTGAGAGTCAAATAAATCTTTCAAAACATCAGGATCTATTCCAGGCACAGGCACATGTGCTCCAATTCGATAAACAATTAGAGCCAATAATAAAAACCAAAGTCTTCGTTTTAAATCAGCAAATCGATCAATTGGTTTGTGTGTAAATCCTTTTGTAGCCAATTTTACCCTTTAGTATTTTTGGTTTTCAAACACCAGCTGTTTGAAGTAACTGTTTAACACCTTTAGTAGCGTGAATGCCTTGAAGTGTAATATTATTAGTTTTTACAGTAACGTTAGATAGATAAACTCTCACATATTTAATATGATTAGGAATTAATTTATATTGTTTTAACGTATCAATACTAATCGTACTCTCTTCAATGCCATCTAAGTCTTTGATCCTTAGGCACGCTTTATTGTGGTGTTGTAGACTTTTAAAACCTCGTTTCGGTAAGCGACGGTACAAAGGCATTTGCCCGCCTTCAAAACCTATTTTATGATATCCGCCAGCCCTAGATTTTTGCCCCTTATGCCCTCTACCTGAAGTTTTTCCTTTCCCACTTCCTATACCTCGGCCAAGTCTTTTTCCTGTTCTAGAGGAACCAACAGGTTTATTAATCGTATTTAGAAACATAATCATTCACACTTTAGAAGATAATTAACTTTTTTGATCATACCTCGAATTGACTGAGTATCTTCTAAATCCGATGTACTATGTAATTTTTTTAAACCCAATCCTTTGATTATCAGCCTATGATTTTTCCTTGTACCAATTAGACTTTTAACTAAAGTTATTCTAATTGTTTTCTTTGATTGCTCGCTCATCAGTCTAGATCCAAAATTTCATTTACTGTTTTCCCACGTTTTGCGGCTATCATGGCAGGAGTATTCATAGAATGTAATCCTTGCAAGGTTGCTCTCACAACATTATATGGATTCGTCGATCCAATACATTTAGCAAGTATATTATGCATACCCATAACTTCAAATATTGCTCTCATCGGACCTCCAGCAATAATCCCTGTTCCGTCAGGTGCAGGTTGCATATAAACTTTAGCAGCGCCATGTCGGCCTATAATAGGGTGATAAATTGTGCCATTCTTAAGCTTTATCTTAATTAAAGAACGCCTTGCCTCATCCATTGCTTTTTGCACTGCAACAGGAACCTCTCTTGCTTTTCCTTTTCCCATACCAACACCGCCATCTCCATCACCAACGACAGTAAGTGCAGCAAAACCTAAAATTCTCCCGCCTTTAACAACTTTGGTTACTCTATTTATGGCAACCATTTTTTCTCGTAAGTCGTCGTCTTTAATTTCTGCTAAGTTACTATTTTTGTTAATTGATTTGGCCATGGTTATGTGATTTTAATTTAATCAAAATTTTAATCCATTATCTCTAGCTGCTTCAGCTAGAGCCTTTATTCTTCCATGATATTGATATCCGGAACGATCAAATGCTATTTCTTTAATCCCTAAAATTTTAGCTTTATCGGCTATTCGCTTTCCTATTATTATCGCAGATGATATATCGTTGCCATATTTCAACTCGGATTTTATCTCTGGCTCGACAGTAGATGCACTCGCCAATGTAATACTTTTAGTATCATCAATTATTTGAGCATAAATATGTTGATTTGTGCGATTAACTGATAAGCGCAAGATTCCTAGTTCTTGTATTTTTTTTCTGGTTTTTATTGAACGCTTTAGTCTTTTTACTTTTAAGTTTTTCATTGTAAAAAATAGAATTTATTTTTTCTTGGTTTCTTTCAGCTTAATAGTTTCGTCCGCATATCGCACACCTTTACCTTTATATGGCTCAGGTCGTCTGAATGCTCTTATTTCTGCAGCAACTTGCCCAACCTTTTGCTTATTAATGCCTTTTATAATAATTTCTGTCTGAGTAGGCAATTCAATATTTATATCATCAGGAACTGGATAATTTATAGTATGAGAATATCCTAAACTCAAATTTAATAAATTTTCTTTAAATTGAGCTTTATATCCAACGCCGACTAGAATGAGCTTTTTTTCAAAGCCTACTGAAACACCTTGCACCATATTAGACACAAGGGAACGTATGGTACCAGACAACGCTTTTGCCTGCTGAGTATTTTTCAGAACTTCGACTCTAATAATGTTATTATCTTTATTTAAACTCAAGTCTGATCCAACAGCCTGAAAAAGGTATCCTTTTGGCCCTTTTACTTGTATACCTGCTGTATTTATATCAACCTCAACTCCTGAAGGAATATTTATGGGATTATTGCTAACTCTTGACATATTGGCTATTTCCTCTTTTCTTGGTACTTATTATCAAACTACTTCACATATAATTTCACCGCCAACACCCATTCTCTTAGCCTTACGTCCAGTCATCACACCTTTTGATGTAGACACGATAGATATACCTAAACCATCTAACACTTCTTGCAGGTTGGTTACTGATTTATAAATTCGCATTCCTGGTTTACTAACACGCTTAATCGATTCAATTACAGGAAACCCCGAATAATATTTCAGGTTAATGTGAATATTTGGGATATTATTAATAATTTGTGTTTGAAATGAACCGATGTATCCCTCTTCCTGCAAGACTAAGGCAATAGATTGCTTCATTTTAGAAGAAGGTATATACACACTTTCTCTTTTAGCCATCTGCGCATTTCTAATCCTTGTAAGCATATCAGCTATAGGGTCGCTTAAACTCATATCACATCCTGTTTTTTATAAATTTTATTACCAACTTGCTTTGGTTATTCCAGGTATTTTTCCGCTCATTGCTATTTCTCGCAACTTACTTCTCCCAAGACCGAACTTAGCATATACACCACGCGGTCTTCCTGTTAGTGAGCATCGATTACGCAACCTTACAGGACTTGAATCTCTAGGGAGACTTTGTAATTTTAAACGAGCCTCAAATCTCTCATCTTCTGATAATGACAGATCATTAATACTTGCAATTATCTTCTTTCTTAATTTTGAATACTTTAATACAGTTTCTTGACGCTTTAAATTTCTATTAATAATTGAAATCTTTGCCATATGATTAATGTTTAAAAGGAAAATTAAATGCTTTAAGTAACGAACGAGCTTCTTCATCGCTTTTAGCTGTTGTCGTTATAGAAATATTCATGCCGCGCAACGCATCTATTTTATCGTACTCTATTTCGGGGAAAATTATTTGTTCTTTAATACCAAGATTAAAATTACCTCTACCATCAAATGATTTAGATGAAATTCCACGAAAATCTCGTATTCTTGGTATTGCTATCGAAACCAATCGCTCCAGGAAGTCATACATTCTTCCTCCTCGCAATGTAACCATACAACCAATAGGATATCCTTCACGAACTTTAAAAGTCGCAATTGATTTACGTGCAGTAGTTATAATAGGTTTCTGTCCTGTTATTTTTTTTAAGTCAGTAACTGCATGATCAATGATTTTTTTATCCGTAGTGGCTTCACCAAGTCCTATATTGATCGTAATCTTAACTACTTTAGGAACTTCCATGATTGATTTGTAGGAAAATTCCTTTAAGAGAAAAGGAGTAATTTCTTTTAAGTAGACGTCTTTTAAGCGGCTCATCGTATTATTCAATATTATATTTTTTCAGCATTTGATTTAAAGATTCTTAATTTATTATTATCAGAATCCACTAAAAAGCCTACGCGATCGTGCTTCTTTATCGAAAAATTATATATAGCAACATTTGACAGATGAATAGGCATATCAATAGTTACTATTCCTCCAGCTGTTCCGTTAGTCGGATTGGGCTTTTGATGCTTTTTTTGTGTATTTATACCTTGCACTTGCGCATAGTCATTATTAATAATTTTAACTACAGATCCCCGCTTTCCTTTATCTTTTCCAGAAAGTATAATTACATCATCGCCTTTTTTAATTTTTCTCATTTCTATATCCAGCTTTATTCACAGTACTTCGGGAGCAAGTGAAACAATTTTCATGAATTTAGCGCTTCTCAGCTCACGCGTAACAGGACCAAAAATACGTGTACCTATTGGTTCAAGTTTTGTATTCAATAGTACTGCGGCATTATTATCAAATTTTATCAGAGAACCATCCGTTCTTCTTATGCCTTTCGCTGTGCGTACTATTACAGCATTATATACATCGCCTTTTTTAACCTTACCGCGAGGCGCTGCATCTTTAATACTGACTTTTATTACATCACCAATATTTGCGTAATTTCGTTTTGATCCACCGAGTACCTTTATACACATAACCGAACGTGCACCCGTATTGTCTGCCACCTTTAAGATTGACTGCATTTGAATCATCGATTACTCACTTTATATATTTAAACTCTTACATTATGATTATTTATATTGGCGCACTAGGGCTTCAATTTTATAGTCAAAAAAGATTATACTGAGCAAAATGTAAACAAATTTCAGACAATCTGAGATTATTTTTCTTCTTTTTTCTGACAAAACTCTACATTTTACTTTAACTTTCAAGTATTTTCAAATTTACTCTTCTTGCTTTATGTTGACCTTGATACGAATTTTACTAATCGCCACGTTTTAGTTTTTGAGACTGGCCGAGTCTCCTCAATTATCACAGTATCACCAATGTGGCCTTCATTATTCTCATCATGCACATGATACTTCTTTGAACGTGTGATGATTTTCCCATATAACTCGTGCTTTACTCTTCTGTTAACTAATACCGTCAGAGTTTTATTTGTTTTGTTACTAGTGACCTTTCCTGTAAACGTGCGCTTTAGACTTAGACTGTTCATTATGCAATTGATTTTTCAGTAATTATAGTTTTAACTCGAGCAATATCACGCCGATTCTGTTGTAATTGATTTGTATTAGTCATTTGCTGTGTTGCAAGCTGAATTCTAATACTGAACTGAGTTTTTAGTAGTGTTTGTAGTTCTTTTCTTAGATCTAAAACACTCATGATTCGCAATTCTTTAGCATCCATTATTAACCACCAAGCTGTCTTATGATAAATGTTGTTTTAATAGGAAGTTTTGCAGCAGCCAGCTTAAACGCTTCTCGTGCCAGTGCTTCATTAACTCCATCCATTTCATATAGCATTTTTCCTGGCTTAATCTCTGCAACAAAATATTCTGGATTTCCTTTTCCCTTTCCCATTCTAACTTCTGCTGGTTTATGAGAAATAGGTTTGTCGGGAAAAATTCTGATCCATATTCGCCCACCTCTTTTAATGTGACGTGTCATCGCTCGCCTAGCTGCTTCTATTTGTCTCGCTGTTATTCTACCTCGTTCAACTGCTTTTAATCCAAATTCTCCAAAACTGACTTTAGAACCACTTGTTGCTATCCCAGTATTTCGACCTTTTTGTTGTTTTCGGTATTTTGTTCTAGCTGGTTGAAGCATCACTATCTCCAGAATCTTTAGATAAATCTACATTATCAATAGATGAAATTTGAAAGTTTAATTTGTCTTTCTTAATTGGTTTTTTTCTTTCGAATTCGTCGTTATTGCTGGTAGCAGATGTCATATTATCTTTACCAAAAACTTCACCTTTAAAAATCCAAACTTTAATACCTATTATCCCATAGGTTGTCTGCGCTTCTGAAGTTGCGTAATCAAGATTTGCTCTTAGAGTATGAAGCGGCACTCTTCCTTCACGATACCATTCAGTTCTAGCTATCTCTATCCCATTAAGACGTCCCGAACTCATGATTTTTATACCTTGAGCGCCAAGTCTCATTGCATTTTGCATAGCTCGTTTCATCGCGCGTCTAAACATAATTCTTTTTTCAAGTTGCTGAGCTATATTGTCGGCTATTAGTTGGGCATCTAGTTCTGGTTTTCTAATTTCTTCAATATTAACATGAACCGGTACTCCCATTCTTTTTTGTAGCTCGGTTCTTAGTGCTTCAATGTCTTCACCCTTTTTTCCAATAACAACTCCAGGACGGGCACTGTAAATCGTTATTCTAGCGTTTTTAGAAGGACGCTCTATCAAAACACGTCCAACAGAGGCATGCTTAAGTTTTTTGAATAGATATTCTCTGACTTTGATGTCTTCATTTAACATTGAAGCAAATGTGCTACTGTTTGCATACCATTTTGAAAGCCAGTTTCTGTGAACTGAGAGACGAAATCCTGTTGGATGTATTTTCTGACCCATTTATTTTGCCTTTAAATAATTTTGAATCTGGCTTTTATTTGTCTGCGACTGTAATCGTTATATGACATGTCGGTTTCATTAGTCTATTACCTCTACCTTTTGCGCGTGCACTTGTACGCGGCATGTAAATCCCTCTGTCAACATAAATACTAAAAACTTTTAACTCATCAACATCTGCTCCATCATTATGCTCAGCGTTTGCAATCGCAGATTCTAATAATTGTTTTATGATGGTTGCGCCTTTTTTAGAGTTAAAAGTCAATAAACTAATTGCCTTATCAACTCGCAATCCTCTTATTTGATCAGCTATTAATCGCCCTTTTTGCGCTGACAGCCGTACACCTCTTAATTTAGCTGTTGTTTCCATTTATGATTCCTATTTTTTAGTGGTTTTTTTATCAGCTGCATGACCTTTAAAGGTTCTTGTTAGCGCAAACTCACCTAGTTTGTGCCCCACCATATTTTCAGTTATAAAAATAGGTATATGTTGCCTACCGTTATGAACTGATATAGTTAACCCTATGAAATTAGGCAATACTGTGGATCTTCTTGACCAGGTTTTGATCGGACGCTTATCATTTGATTCAAGCGCCTTATCTATTTTTGCCAATAAATGCGAATCAACAAACGGTCCTTTTTTTATAGATCTAGCCATTGACTAACCTTTTCTTGAATAACGATGTCTGACAATCATAGACTCAGTACGCTTATTAGCGCGTGTTCTATATCCTTTAGCAGGTATGCCCCAAGGACTGACTGGATGCCTACCTCCAGAAGTGCGGCCCTCACCCCCTCCATGCGGGTGATCGACTGGATTCATCGCTACCCCCCGAACAGTTGGCCTTATACCACGCCACCTCATAGCTCCAGCTTTACCAATAGATTTTAAGTTATGCTCAGCATTACTCACTTCGCCAATCGTTGCACGACAATTGATATGAACCTTTCTGATCTCTCCCGACCGCAGTTTAAGCAAAGCATAGTTGCCATCTCTTGCTTGAAATTGAGCAGATGTGCCCGCTGATCGCGCTAGCTGCGCACCTTTTTCTGGTAGAAGCTCAATGCAGTGAACAACAGTACCAACGGGTATATTTCTTAATTGCAATGCATCTCCGGGTTTGATTTGCGCTCCACTACCACTATTGATAATATCGCCTTGCCGCAATCCTTTAGGAGCAATAATGTAGCGACGTTCGCCATCTATATAGCATATTAAGGCAATATTGGCTGTTCGATTCGGATCATATTCAATTCGCTCTACTTTACCTGGAATGCCATCTTTATCTCGCTTAAAGTCTATTTTTCTATAATGCTGCTTATGACCACCACCTCTATGCCGGATTGTGATTTTTCCAGAATTATTTCTTCCTGCTGTTTTATTTTGTTTTTCTGTTAACTGCCTAAAGGGTTCACCTTTAAATAAATCAGCTTGGACTACTCGAACTACCCCTCGTTTTCCTGGAGATGTTGGTCTAAGTTTCACAAGTGACATCATTTGGCTCCAACACTAGGCAAATTTGTAAAACTCAACTCTTGGCCTTCTTTAATGCTTACAATTGCTTTTTTCCAATTGCTTCTGCTACCCAAATGGCGTCCAAATCGTTTTTTCTTACCTTTAACATTCATTGTTCGAACTTTTTCAACTATGATTTTTTGGTCTTTCCAGATCAATTCAATCGCAGCTTTTATTTCATCCTTAGTAGCATCGCGCGCCACACGAAATATCGTTTGATTATGTGCTTCGCCAACAAATGTACCTTTTTCAGAAATGTAGGGTGCAAGAATCACTTGCATCAATCGTCCATATTTTTTTAATGAATCACTCATAAAAACAATTCCTCTAATTTCTTTATACTGCTTGCAGTAATAAGCGTATTCTCAAATTTTAAAAGATTTACTGGGTCTATACTATTCGTTTCCAAAATCAAAACATTTGGTATATTTCTAGATGACAAATAAAGCGTATCCTTTAATTCATCTGTGATTAGTAATAATTTTTTAAAACCAAGTATTTTTAACTTTTCATTAAATTCTTTTGTTTTATGTGTTTCTACATTAAAGCTATCAATTACCGACAATCTTTCATCGCGTACGAGCTCAGATAGTATTGTGCTCATTCCAACACGATACATTTTTTTGTTAATCTTCTTTTTATAATTTTCCAAAGGTGAATTTGGAAAAACTTTTCCACCACCACGCCAGATTGGACTGGATGCTCTCCCAGCCCTCGCTTTTCCACTACCTTTTTGACGCCATGGTTTGTGGTTCGATTTTGCAACGTTAGATCTATCTTTTTGTGCTCTTGTAGCACTTCTCGAATTAGATAGATAAGAGGTAACTATCTGGTGAACAATTGCTTCATTATATTCTCTATTAAACAAACAATCGGAAACAGATATACTCCCTATATCTTGCTTCTGTTCATTGATCAGCTTCAATTCCATTACTTATCTACCTTACTTTTGGTTTTCAATTTTCAGCTTTACTTTTCACACTTGAAAAAATTATTACTTCACCACCCTTAGATCCTGGTACAGCGCCCTTTATTAACAGCAAATTTCTTTCTTTATCTATTCTGACTATTTCCAAGTTCTGCGTCGTGCGCTTTTCATTCCCCAGATGCCCAGACATTCTTTTACCCGGAAATATCCGACCTGGATCTTGAGCCATCCCAATTGATCCGGGTTTTCTATGTGCTTTTGAATTTCCGTGAGATGCTCTATTTGATGAAAAATGGTGTCGCTTTATTGATCCCGCATATCCTTTGCCAATTGTTGTGCCGGACACGTCAACTTTTTGACCTACCTGAAAAATATCAATCTCAACGATCGAGCCTAAAGTCAATTGCTTAACTTCCCTATCAGATGCTAATCGAAATTCTTTCATCGAACTGGCAGCCTCACTCCCCGCTTTAGAAAAATGGCCCGCTAATGGTTTATTTACACGTATCGGTCTTTTTGTTCCAAAAGCCACCTGCACAGCTGAATAGCCATCCGTTTCACTGGTTTTAACTTGCGTTACCCGGTTTCCCGTCACATCTACGACTGTAACCGGCAAGCTATCACCATTCTCTGTGAATATACGAGTCATCCCGATTTTTCGCCCGATTAAACCTAAACTCATTTTTTTTTCCAGAATTAAATTTTATTAACTACACTAGGAATTTAATTTTCCTTTTTGAACTAACTCAATACAATCACTTACTAGAGCTTAATTTCAACGTCGACCCCAGCAGGCAAATCCAATTTCATTAAAGCGTCAACTGTTTTGTCTGTCGGATCTATAATGTCCATTAATCTGAGGTGTGTTCTTATTTCTAATTGATCACGTGATGTTTTGTTTACATGCGGGGAACGCAGCACATCGAATCTTTCGATTCTCGTTGGCAAAGGAACCGGGCCTCTGACCACAGCCCCCGTTCTTTTAGCTGTGTCCACAATTTCAAGCGCTGACTTATCGATCAAACGATAATCAAATGCTTTAAGCCTAATTCTAATTTTTTGATTGTGCATAAATTTACGTTCCACATCACATTTAAAATGACATCTATTAGCTATATAAATTTGTGGCTTCTAAAGTATTACTCAATTACTTTTGCTACCACACCCGCTCCGACTGTTCGACCACCCTCGCGT
>CAZXBP010000012.1:0-33537 GCA_964639015.1 uncultured Nitrosomonas sp. | reverse complement strand
TCAGGTTGTTCCATTTATTCATACCGTTAGTCATCGCGGATAACGGTCAGCTGAGATTTTTAGGTTCAAGCGATTGTTTCACTGCCGACAGCAGATACAGTTAATCGCTTTCAAACACGATGACAGGCGACAGACTCTGCTGTAACAGCCATAGAATGGGAAGTCCCGGTTCGGTTTGTGCCGGGAGTTGATCCAATAGCCGGCGTTTGTTGGCGCCTGTTACGACCAAAACAATCTGTTCGCTCCGGGCGAGCGTTGTCAGTGACAGGCTCACCCGTGGTGGCAGTGTGGGCGCAGGATTTACAGCGAGGCAGGGTGCTTCTGTTACATTATCCGGTCTTTCGTGCAATTTCAGACATGGAAACAGCGATGCGATGTGACCATCCTCACCAAGACCGAGTACCGTGAGCGTAAAAGGTTGCGGTATTGCCGCGAGGCGTTGCGAAATTTCAGGAATTGCCTGTTCGGGCGTGCCATGCGGTGTTTTGAGGCCGACAAAATTGGCTTTCTCCGGTAATAGATCGAGCAGGTTTTCTCTGACGAGCCGTTCATTTGAGTTTTCCGAATCGGTATCGACCCAGCGTTCGTCGCTTAATGTAATGGTGACGCGATTCCAGGGCAGTGATTGCTTTGCGAGAACGGAAAGATAAACGTGCGGCGTCCGTCCGCCAGGGACAACAAAGCTTGCAGTTTTCCGCTTCCTGATCGCGCACGATAAAACGCCTGCCGCATATTCCGCGAAGCCGTGCGCCAGTTCCGTGCTACTGGCAAAAGCGATTCTTTGCATCCTGTCGTGCATGGCATCCGTTACGCTGTCAGTGCGCTGAAATCGGCAACCACCAATGTTCCGGGCGGAAACGGATTGATATCGCCGGGGCGGACGCGGCCAAGAAATGCGGTGCCGTTGGCTTGCGCGCCGGCGTAATCCGCCATGGCGTCACCGATCATCAGGACGTATTCGGGATCGAGTGCATGATCAGCCAGAATTTCCGCGATCAATGTTTCTTTGAGTTTGGGTGCGCCACGCACCTGTTTGAAATAACCGGCCAGACCGCGGCGTTCAACGATGACCCTGAGTTCTGTTTCAGGTGTGCCTGAGGCCACAAACAGCGGAATTCTGCTGTGCTGCTGGCGGATGAGTTCATTTGCGCCGGGAACCGCAGCAGCCGCGATGACAGCTTCCACGACAAGTTCGGAAAAATGTTGGTCAAGCGCATGTTCTTCTTCGGACGTCAATGGCGGTTTGTTCAGTAGCTGCTGCTGGAAGTAGCGGAATTTGTTGTAACGCGACAGGCCGCCATTCTGCATGTGATATTTAACGACTTCGCTGACGATTTCCGCGCCATACGGACGGTAAAGCGCTGCAAAGGCCTGTGTTTTAATATCCCCGGATTCCGCGATAACGCCGTC
Source organism: uncultured Nitrosomonas sp. (assembly GCA_964639015.1). Taxonomy (GTDB): domain Bacteria; phylum Pseudomonadota; class Gammaproteobacteria; order Burkholderiales; family Nitrosomonadaceae; genus Nitrosomonas. The sequence goes on along the minus strand of CAZXBP010000012.1, from coordinate 32,127 downwards.
AAAGTCAAAAATGATTGCCTGGAAAGCTGTCAGATCAAACATGCGGTCAGGCCTGATTATGCCCGGTTATCCGACGAGGACGGCGTGGCGTCATCGTTTTCGTCCGCATGTTCGAGGTCTTGGTGAATTTCGCGGATGCAGTCGAGGAGTCCCTGACCAAGGTCAACATGTTCGTTGAGCACCAGTTTGCGACCGATACGCGGCTGGAAGGCATAGGGCGTGATTTCGTAGTGATGGACGGCATTCGCTTCGTCAAAGTGGAGTGTTATCGGCCACGGCATGATTTCAGAAATCATTGTCATGACATCGCGGATGCGCAGTTTTTCCTGCCCGGTCAGGATGAGATGCCGGTTGGCGTATTCCGGCGCAAGCACCTGCACGCTCAGGCGCGCGGCGTCTTCGACATGAATATATTCACGCATCGCATTGCCGCTGCCTTTGTAGGTGATGGCGCGATGCATGATGGCTTCGTGCAGCATGCGGTAAATACCGTTGCGCCGGTCACTGCGGCGACCATACAGCGAGCCATAGCGCAGGATGCTGTATTCAAGGCCGTAGCGGTCATGGTAGGTTTCCGTAAAGCGTTCGGCTGCCTGCTTGCTGGCGCGATAAAAAGATCCGGATTCCGAATAGACATATACGCTGCTGGCAAAAACAAAGCGCCGTGCATTGGCCAGGCGCGCAGCCTCAAGCACATGTGTATTGCCGAGGACGTTAATCGTGGCGGTTGCTACCGGCTTGTCATGCGCTTCATCAATATCGGCGATGGCAGCGAAGTTGTACACAATATCAGTGCCTTTGACAGCATCAATGACCTGTTGCAGATCCATGATGTCGCCGACGATCATTTCCTGATTCCTTCTTTGAAAAGGAGAGGGGCTGCGGTCGAATAAACGTACCTGATAACCTGCCGCCGAGAGTGCATCGGCGACATGACTGCCCAGAAAGCCGCTTGCACCGAAGACAATAACGGTCTGGCTGGCAGGTGAGAAATCAGGTGCTGTTTTGCTGTGCGTCATGAATTATGCCTGTTTTGATGAGTCCATGAAGTAAATTTTCCGCGGCTTCCAGTTCCATGCGCTGACGGGATTCGCGCGCCAGTGATCCAACGTGAGAAGACAGGATTAGATTGCTGGATTGGAGTAATGGCCCTTGATAAGGTTCCTGCTCAAATGCATCGAGCGCTGCCGCACCGAGCCGACCGTTGTCAAGCGCTGCTTTGAGTGCCTGTTCGTCGACCAGACCGCCGCGGGCGGCGTTGATGAGCAAAGCGCCGGGCTTCATCCGGGCTATCGCCTGAGCATTGATCAAGTGGTGCAGATCAGGGTTGTACGGCGTGTGCAGGCTGATGATGTCGGCGGTTTCAAGCAACTCTGTCAGCGGTTTCAGCGCGACATCCGCTGGAGCCTGATCAATGTGGGGATCATAGGCGATGACATCGGCTTCAAATGCCCGGCACAGTTTTGCGACACGCTTGCCGATGTGGCCGAGACCAATCAATCCGACAGTCTGAGCGGCAAGTAACCCGCCTTGCGCGCGCGGCCATTCGCCTTTGCGGATTTGCTGGTCTGTTTCGCAGATCCGTCTCAGGCTGGCCAGCATTAGTCCGAGAGTGAGTTCAGCGACCGCCTGTGCGGGTGCTTCCGGCGTATTGTAGACGATGATGCCATGATTCCGGGCGGCAGTCAGGTCGACGCTGTCCATGCCTGTTCCGCAGCGTGAAATGACCTTGAGGTTCTTCGCGGATTGAAGTACGCGCGCCGTGAGCGGCTCAACGCCGGCAATCATGCCGACCACGTCGTCTGTCAGCAGTTCCGCGGCTTCGTCTTCGGTCAGCTTGCGACCATGGGGATTGGTTACCGGCTGCAGGCCTGCCTGGACGAGGCGCTGGACGACAGGATTATTGGCAGTATCGAATGATGATGTGGAAATGATAAGTTTGTACATAACGCTTACAGGAATTCTCGTATTCGTTGCATGTGGTTGCGACAGATGGAATCCAGAATGCGGATGTCCAGACTGTAGCCCAGAAAGTTAAAGCCGGATCGAATGCGTTGCTGCAAGGCTTCAAGGTCGGGTTCGATAACATGGATGCCGCCCGGTTTGCCGGCGCGTTTTCCTGCCTCGAGTATGCGGTTGATGGCTGTCTGCACATCGGGATGATTCAGGTCGCCGGGGCGTCCCATGGAGCCTGAAAGATCGTACGGCCCGATGATGTAGGCATCAATGCCGGGCACCGCAAGAATCGAGTCAATGGCATTGACGGCGTCGATATGCTCAATCATGACGACAATGACGGCATTTTGTTCAAGCCACTGCTGATAGTTCCGGAAACTTGCGCCAAACCCCTGTGCGCGGGCAAGTCCGACGCCGCGCTGACCGCGCGGCGGATAGTAAACCCCGTCGACAGCTGACCGGGCGTCTGCCGCCGACTTGATCATGGGCACCATAACGCCTGTTGCGCCGGCATCCATGACGCGCTTGATCTGATCGGGATGATTGGACGTCAAACGCGCAATCGCCGGACACTGTTTGCCGTCCAGCACCTGGATAATCGTTTGAACTTCGCTGAGCTCCAGGACGCTGTGCTCCATGTCGAGCACCAGCCAGTCAAAGCCCGCTGAAGCCATGATTTCGGCAATCGCGGTATGCCCCAGGGTTATCCATGAACCGATGGTAATTTCGGATTGTGCCAGTTTTGTTTTGAGTTGCATGGCTTTCGGATGCGAGGATTAATAGCGGGACAGCAATATATCGTTTTTCATGAGTTCGGCAACCCGCGCCAGATCAGCTTCGGTATCGACGGCCTGTGTATTGAATTCGGTCGGCACCATTCTGACTTTGTAGCCGTGTTCGAGCAGCCGCAGCATATCCACGGACTCGAGCTGTTCCAGCGGTGTCGGCGGCAGGTGTGTATAACGAAACAGCATGTCACGGCGAAACGGAATGATGCACACCTGTTTATATGCTGCGGTCTGTGAAAAACCGGCTTTAGCCAATGTCGGTATCGGTTGGCGCGACATATAAATGGCATTATTGGATTGATCCATGACGACTTTGATTGTGTTGGGGTCACGATAATCTGATTCCTGCTCGATGCGGCGTACAAGATTGACGCAGATGATTTCAGGGTCATCCGCAAAAGGTTTGACTGCGGCGTCAACCATGTCCGGGTGCGTCATCGGTTCATCACCCTGTACCATGACAATAAGATCGGCTTCCAGGTGGGCAACGGCTTCGGCCACCCGGTCGCTCGCGCGTTCATGAGTGTCGGCGGTCATGATAATGGGCGCGCCGAAACCTTCAGCAACCTGGCGTATTTCTTCGTCACAGGTTGCGATGTAGGTTGCGTCAAGCACTGCGCTCAGTGCGACACGCTTGTAAATATGCTCTATCATGGGACGGCCCAGAAGCGGTGCGAGCGGTTTGCCGGGATAGCGCGTTGATCCCATTCGGGCGGGTATGACAGCGATAGTCTTCATCGGATTTTTTATTTCAGCAGGGTATTGTATATGGAGTAAGGTTTATGAGGTATCTTTTTGAGATGCCCGGCGCAGCAGGGCAGGGTGGTATTATCTGATTTATCCGTCGATCAGGGCAAGTTTATTCGGGCGAATAGCCTGGTATCGATGAATTTCAATGAACGAAGTTGTTTGATTGCGACAGTTTTACACAGAAATTTGCGCGGTATCAGCGGCTGCTGGCGTAGCGATCAGTGCGCGTGTAGAATTGGCGGGGATTCTTTTATGGACGCCTATGCGAGTGACTACCCGTGCGGTGAAAACCGGTAAAGTTAAAATTGTTTTTCTGATCATCAAATTTACGTTCATGTTCAAGGGATGAAAGCCCTTTTTTTTCTTCGTCATTACAATGATATCGATCACATTACCCCGGTGATCTATAAGTGGGCAAAAACAGGTCATCAATGTGATGTCGTGCTGCTCGGCTCGGCCAGATTTCGTCGTGATTATCGTATTCAGTATCTTAAGCAGCTATCCGGCGTGCGTGTTGCGCATATCAGGGAGGCACTGGGCTGGCGGCATTTCTTGATGTGGCGTCTGCAGACATATATGCTGACCGGGAATGTCAGACGCATACCGGTGCTTGGATTATTAGCGGCGCGATTGTCGGAGCGGTATGATCAGGCGCGGCGTGAACAACTGTGGCGAAAAACGACTGATATGCTGCTGATGCGCTGTTTCGGCGATGCCGATGACGGAGTGATCACGTTTGACTGGGTGGAAAGAAACTCGGTGATCAGTGTTGAATGGATAAAAACATTGATAGCGATGGCGCATGCCAGGAAAATGCATGTGATTTCATTGCCTCATGGCGACAGTCCGCATATCAATCAGTTAATCCGCCGTGGCGAACGAAAGGTGGGGCCGGATACCGTATTTTCCAATGCGGATATTTTTGACCGCCTGGTTGTGCCGAATGAGTTGTGCGCAAAACGTTTCCGCCCGTTTCTGGGCGAAAAAAAGATTGCTGTACTGGGTTCGCCGCGTTTTTGCGAGGAATGGCTTGTCAGATTGAATGAGATTTTACCGCCTTCACCGATTAAGCGCTCGAACAGCCGGTTAAAAATCGTCATGTTTTTAAGAAAGGCGAATTTCACGACGTTCTGGGAGGAGGTCGCCGAAGTCGTTCATCTGATCGCCGAGTTTCCTGGAACGGAAATCATCATAAAACCGCATACCCGAAGTGGATGGAAACAGTCGCTGACCAAGGAAAAATCAATTAAGCAGCTGCCGAATGTCAGTATCGCCGATGACAATGCGCATTCGGCACATTTGATGAACTGGGCCGATGTCATTATCGATCTTGCCACTTCAGTGATTTTTGAGGCGGTGAGAACGAAAAAACCGGTGCTGGCCGCAGATTATCTGATTTCGGGGCGTTCGACGGTTGCCTGCTACATGCCGGAAACAGAACTCCGTTGCCGTGATGATGTGTATGAAAAAATCCATCATTTTCTAAACAACGGTTGCGATGATTTTTATGTCGAGGCGCATCGTCAGCGGTTTTTGCAGGAAATGCTTGATGTGCCGGATGAAAACGTTCTGCAGCATTACGTCACACTGCTGGAAGAATCCGCTGAAGAAACAGACTGAATGAGACAGTTAGCATATTACTTTATATGGGGGTTTTTGAAAACCTGCATTCGCGAACATCCGCTTCGCGGATTATTGCCAGCCTGTTCCGTTCCGTTACAATACACCGCTGTTCACAAAAAATATTTCTCTGCTTATCCATCCCATGCTGCATCGGCATTTTTGTCCTCGCCTCATTTTGCTCATTTTCTATTTAAAACGCTGAATTTTTAGGGGTATCCTTTATGCCGTTAAATGCGCTGCTGAATTTTTTTAAGAATTGTGTTGTCGCGTTTTATCATTTAATCGGCGGTTTTACCCGGACTACTGTCAGGGGCTTGCCTATCCGTATCGCCGTTGATCACTGGCGAGTGCTCAGGCGCGCCAGAACGTATGCAATCAAAGAGCCGGATACGCTGGACTGGCTTGATCAATTCAAGCCGGATACCTGCTACTTTGATATTGGGGCGAATATCGGCCAGTATTCGCTGTACCCGGCAAAAAAATATGGCGCGGCTGTGCGGGTGTTCGCTTTCGAACCACAGAGCAACAACTATTATTCACTGAATAAGAATATCTTCATCAACAATCTGGCTGAAATTATTGCCTCGTATTGTATTGCAGTTTCCGGTAAAACCGAGTTTTCCAAATTGTATATTCCGAAATTCATTCCGGGCGGGAATCGTTCCCAGTTCGGTCGCGAAGATGTCCAAAACATGAAAATGCCCGCCACTCATATTCAGGGCATGTTTGGCGTTACACTGGACGATTTATGCGGTCAATGGGGATTTCCTTATCCCAACTACATGAAAATTGATGTGGATGGAATAGAGATTCCGATTCTGAAAGGCGCCGAAAAGGTACTGCGGAATCCGCAGCTTGTTTCGGTGATTATCGAACTGGGAACGACTGAGGAGCAGCAGGAAGCGGTGCAGTTGATGCAGGCGGCTGGTTTCCAGGCCAAGCATAAAACGACCCGGAACTGGGGGGAAACCTGTTTTATATTTGAGCGTCAATCATTGCAGTAATGTGTCTTTTTAACAGCCAACATTTTTATTAATCCGGTCGTTTTGTCAGGTTTTATACAATTATTAAGCGCATTTCAGCGGGAAATGCTGATCAGAGTCGCTCTGATTGCTTTCTGTCTCGGCCTGTGGTTCGGTATGCTGTACGCGTTTCTTGTTGTTCTGCTGGTGCTGGCATGGCTGCTGGATGACGGGCACAAAAAATTATGGTCATTGTTGAAAGAACCATTAGTGCAGGCTATTGTTGTTTTTTGTTGTTTTTTGCTGTTGGGACTGTTCTGGGCTGAAACATTTCTGGAGGGGCGGCATAAATGGACAAAGTATCTGCTGCTGCTGATTTATATCCCATTCCTGAGTCTGCTCAATCAGCAGCGTCTGCCCTGGGTCATGGGTGCTGCAGGTGCGGGATTCGGTCTGGTGCTGCTTGGCGGGCTTTATGCCTGGCTGATTGAACGGCAACAGGGTATACCTTTGTTTAATATGACTTATCTGACGTTTTCAGCTTTGCTGGGCACGGCCAGTGTTTTTTTATGCTGCTGTGCGTGCATGAACCGGAATGGAATGCTGCGGATACTGTTTTTTTCGTTGGCGCTGGCATTTCTATATCTGCAATTTCAGCAAAGTGCGCGCAGTTTTCTGCTGGCGACACTGGCGACTCAGATGATAGTATTATCGATTTACTTTCGCGTATCGTTGCGTACCGTGGTACAGATTGCCGGTGCAGTATTGCTGGTGGTTATCACTTTTGCCTACACCAGTCCGGTCATTTCAGAAAGGTGGGTTCAGGCCAGACTTGATTTTGAAAATATCCGGCTGGGTCATTACAACAATAGTGTCGGTTATCGCCTTGCGTTGTGGGATGTGGGACTGCATGGCATCGCAGAGCATCCTTTGATCGGGCATGGTACGGGTGCGCCGGAGCAGTATTTTGATCAGGCTGTTGTGCACTATAAAAAAGGAATTTATGCGAATCTGCCCATGTTCCAGCAGACATCGCATTATCATAACGACTGGATAGAAATCGGCATGCATTTAGGCGCCATGGGGATAGCGTCATTCATGTATCTGCTATGGGCGTGGCACAGAACGCTGACGCAAAGTCGACTGGGTTTGCCGGCGATAGCCATGGTCAGTTTTGTGTTTTTTTCCGGGCTGACAGAAACGTTTCTGGTGTTTGCGCGCATGCCGGTTTTTTTGCTGGTGATTACGGCAATCGCGGTCAGCTGGCAAAGATCGCGCTTGAGTCCACGATTAATAGAACACTGATATCAGTGGAGCTAATTTTCAGAGCAAGGAGAAAAAATGACTGATTTGAAAAAACCAACAACCGAAAATCCGAGCGTTATTATTCCGATACATCCCGCGATAGAAAACTATATGCGGGGTCTGGTTGGGAAAACGGATGATCCGGTTTTGCTGGCAATGGAAGAACTGGCAAGGCAGAAGAACTTTCCAATTGTCAACAGGCTGGTCGGTATTTTCCTCGAAATGCAGGCAATCATGGTGGGCGCAAAGCGCGTTTTTGAGTTTGGCAGTGGTTACGGTTATTCTGCATACTGGTTTGCGCGTGCGGTTGGTAGTGATGGGCAGGTAATTTGCAGTGATGGCAAGCATGAGAATAAAGTGCGCGCGGAACAATTTTTGGCTTCAACAGATCTTTGGGAGCGGATTACATTCGATGTCGGTATGGCACAGGATGTATTTGCACGCACCGACGGTGTTTTTGATATCTGTTATAACGATGTCGATAAGGGCGGCTATCCTGAGGTGTGGCGTATGGCTAAAGAGAGGATTCGTCCGGGGGGGGCTTTATATTGCGGATAATGTGCTTTGGCATGGCCGTGTGGCCGCAGAAGTGTATACGGACGTCGAACTGGGATGGACAGAAGCGATCGTCGAACATAACCGGCTTATTTTCGACGATCCTGAATTTGATGCATTTATCAACCCAACGCGTGACGGCGTTCTTGTGGCACGCAGGAAAATTGATTAAATACGGCTCTTCTTTACATTTTTGTCTCTGTAAATCTGTTTATTATCGTGGCAGTATGGCGGATTAATTGATATAGTAACCTTCGCTCTGATAATTAATTCAGGTGGCATAAATCTGTCGTTCAGGCCATGCCGCCGATTTGATTGTGTTTTAAAATTTAAATTTGAGGATTTAACAACAATGCAAATTCATGTTTATGATACCTATGTAAAAGCCAAGGATGGGCATATTATGCATTTTGATGTATTTACTGCCGTAAAGGACGATCAGAAGGCTATTGACTATGCTAAGGAATGGCTTTCTTCGATTGATGAAGGAGATGCCGCGGTAACCAGCAAAGAATGCAGATTCTGTCATACGGATAGCCGGGGCATGCCGCAGGAAATTGTTGATGCAATCAATCAGAATGGCTACTACATTTATAAAATGGAAGGATGTGCGTAGGCCGTCTGATTAAATTCTTCCTCCATAAAAGACGGGCATTTTGTTACATGTCCGGTGATTTTATTAATTTCAAGGTTTGCAATATGAAGTATCGACAAGTGAGCAAGTTATTACTGATTGGTGCTGCAGCGATATTAAGCGGCGTTGCTGGCATAGTTCATGCTTCCGAGCCAAGGTTGTTAGGGGAGTATGGTGACTGGAAAGCTTATGTATTCATGGAAAATAATAACAAAGTCTGCTATATGGTCAGTCAGCCCAAGAAGGATGAAGGAAACTACAGCAAGCGCGGTGATATATTTGCACTGATTACGCACCGCCCGGCCGAAAACAGCAGGAATGTTTTCAGCTATATTGCGGGATACGCTTATCAGGCGGGTAGTGAAGTGACTGTCAAGGTCAATAATCAGACGTTCAAGCTTTTTACGCAGGACGATTCAGCCTGGGCTCCGGATCAGAATACGGACAATAGACTGGCCGATTCGCTAAAACGTGGCAATGCGCTGGTGGTTCAAGGAACTTCTTCGCGCGGGACATTAACAACGGATACCTATGGTTTGAAAGGATCATCGGCTGCACATAAGGCAATTTCCGATGAATGTGGTGTCAGATAATAAACAGTAATCAGGTTGTTTTTCTTTGCAGGAGTGAAGTTTCTTACCCTATGAGCGACAAGATAACAATTTATCAAAAGCCGACTTGCAGCAAGTGCAGGAGCACATTGGCAATACTCGATGAAAGTGGACAGGATTATGAGTCCGTCAATTATTACGACACACCTTTAACTGTGGATAAATTGCGCGAATTAATCCAGAAACTTGGTTTATTGCCACGTGATATTCTGCGTAAAGACGAATTGGCCGCACGTCATCTGAAGCTGGAATCCTTGTCTGATGATGCGCTGATTCAGGTCATGATCGATAATCCTGATTTAATGCAACGGCCTATTGTGGTGCGCGGCGATAGAGCAAAAATATGCCGCCCGCCGGAAAACGTTCGGGAGTTGCTTTGAATGGAAGCTTTTTGTAAATCAGTAATGACCTGAAATGATCAATTGATACCGCCTTTGTTTATTGTATCTATTGTGATCAATTCCAACAAAGGCGGTGTCGTGTTGTAAGGCGGCGTGTAATACTTTACTTTAAATATGGACTGTCCAGATTCGGACATTAATATTTCTTGCCGCAGCATTGGAACGCAATGCCGGCGGATCTTTTGTTAAGAAGATTTACTCAGTAGCTCCGCTCTGTTCTGCAGGATTCTCGATTGAAGCGTTGTTGGTCGCTAAAGTTTTGTTAGCCCGTGCAGGCAGTTTTTCACGGATTCTCGCAGATTTTCCGGAACGTGCTCTTAAATAATATAGTTTTGCGCGCCGTACATCGCCGCGGCGTTTCACTTCTATTCCTGCAATTAAGGGAGAGTAGGTTTGAAATGTTCGCTCTACGCCTTCGCCACTCGATATTTTCCGAACGGTAAATGCGGAATTCAGGCCGCGGTTACGTTTAGCAATAACGACACCTTCATAAGCCTGTACGCGTTTACGGTTACCTTCCACCACATTGACATTCACAATGACTGTATCGCCCGACGCGAAATCGGGTATATTTTTATTCAAACGATTTATTTCTTCAGCTTCTAATTGATCTATTATGTTCATAACATTTTCCTATTCAAAGTCTGTCTTTTTATGATCCTTGCAGGCTTTTTTAAATTCTTCCAGAAGAATCTTTTCTTCTTCAGTCATGCCTTGCATCATTTTCAATTCCAGCAGGTCCGGGCGTTTCAGCCATGTTCTGCCCAGTGCTTGCTGCAAGCGCCAGCGGCGTATATTAGCATGATTCCCTGATAATAGAACTTCAGGGACGTTATTGCCGTAATATTCCTCTGGGCGCGTGTAATGCGGGTGATCGAGCAGTCCGTTGACAAATGAATCCTGAGATGCGGATTCCGGGTCACCTAATGTGCCTGGAATCAGTCTGACTATACTGTCAATCAACACCATGGCAGCCAACTCACCGCCGGACAAAACATAATCTCCAATTGAGATTTCAGTATCAACCTGTCGCATAAGCACACGCTCGTCAACGCCCTCGTAACGACCGCAAAGCATAACGATGCCAGAAGATTTACTTAAACGTGCAGCTAATTGATGATCAAGTCGTTGTCCTTGCGGAGAGAGATAGATCACTTCAGGTTCTGCGATGCCTGCTTGCTGCTGGCGCTTTCTTGCGCTAAGAATTGCGTCTTCAAGGGGTTGAGCCTTCATCACCATGCCAGGTCCGCCGCCATATGGACAGTCGTCTACCGTGCGGTTGCGATCCGCAGTAAAATCGCGTGGATTCCATGTGTTTATCTGAAAAATATTGTTTATGCAGGCCCTCCCTGTTACACCAAACTGTGTGATGGCGTTAAACATGTCTGGAAACAGTGTGATGACATCGCATTCGTAAGGTATGGGAGGCTGCTTCAATGAGTTGCTCTAATAATCTTTTTCCCAATCAACAACAATCCGACCGTATTTTAGTGCTACTTCAATAATGAATTTCTGTTCGATAAACGGGATTAGCAGTTCTTTTTTCTTGTTACTGCTATCCTGTACGCGCAGCACGTCGTTTGTGCCTGTTTCAAGTAGGCCGATGACGGTGCCGAGTGTTTCATTATTTAAATTAACAACTTCAGATCCGATCAGGTCGGACCAGTAATAACCTTCTTCCCCGTTATCCGGCAGTTTAGGCAAACTCTCTCGCGGAACTGCGATTTGTAAGCCTTTATACAAAAGCGCATGATCTCGGTCATTACAATTTTCAAGTTTGGCATCCAGAAGAAGTCCAGTTGAGCGACCGGTAATTACCTTGGTTTGCTGCCAGGGTCTGTTCTCGTTTCCGAGCCACCAGGTTTTGTAGTCCAACAAACTATCAGCGTGCTCGGTGTAGGCGTAAATCCTTATCCAGCCGTGAATGCCAAAAGCATTAATTACATGACCCATAATGACCATGGGCCCGTTAGATTCATTTTTGTTAGTTATTGATAGATGCTTCCTGAGTTGCGGTTGATTGTTTGATCAGTCTGCTAACGGTTTCCGATAGCTGTGCGCCTTTTGACTGCCAATAATTGACGCGGTCCATGTGAACGCGCAATTTAACTTCCCCGCCCGTTGCCCGTGGATTATAAAAACCAACGCGTTCAATAAATCTGCCATCTCTGGCGTTACTTGAGTTAGCGACAACCATGTTGTAAAAGGGACGTTTTTTTGCACCACCGCGTGCCAATCTAATTATGACCATATTTATTTGTTTGCCTTTATTTTCAAATGATGCGAATCTAAGAAACCTTTAATTATACAGATTATTTAATATCGAAGACAAGCGATAGACGAATAATTGCTGAAACAGATACGTGGTTGTATGTATTGATTTTAAAATCAATCGATTATATTTCCAGTGAAATGTCGTTGTTAGCCTGATTATAACCGCTGGCGGTTGTAGATAAAATTCGCGGACTCTTATGTATTCAGGAAATAGAGCGATGGTGTAAAGATAAAGATCCGCAGAGAAGCGTAAGCGATCGGGTGTCGTCAAAAAACAGTTATTATAAAACAGCTCGTTGGTGAATTTTTCACTTCGATGTTTTTAAGAACAAGGGGGGTTTGCTATAATAAACGGTTTTCAAATCAATAAGGATAACAATGAGTAATTATCTCTTTACTTCCGAGTCTGTATCTGAAGGACATCCGGACAAAGTATCGGATCAGATTTCAGATGCTGTTCTTGATGCAATTCTTAGTCAGGATGAAAATGCAAGGGTTGCTTGTGAAACCATGTGCAGTACCGGACTCATCGTATTATCCGGCGAAATTACGACGCACGCAACTGTCGATTATAACGTGATAGCGCGTGAAACGGTGCGCAATATCGGTTATACAAGTTCTGAAATCGGTTTTGATTCAACCACCTGCGCGGTATTGACGGCTTTTAATAAACAATCTCCTGATATCGCTCAGGGTGTGAATCGCTCAAAAGAAGAAGAAATGGAGCAGGGGGCTGGTGATCAGGGATTAATGTTTGGCTATGCCTGTGATGAGACGCCCCAATTGATGCCTATGCCTATTTATTATGCGCACCGATTGGTTGAGCGCCAGGCTTCTCTGAGGAAAAGCGGCAAATTAGCTTGGCTGCGTCCGGATGCGAAATCACAGGTTTCGGTCAGATATCAGAATGGAAAGCCAGTTCACATTGAAACAGTCGTTATCTCAACGCAGCACGATCCTGATATCGCGCACAAGGATTTGGCCGAAGCCGTGATCGAGGAAATTATCAAGCCGGTCTTGCCGCGAACAATGATGAATGAACAGACGCGATATCTGGTTAATCCGACGGGGCGTTTCGTGGTTGGTGGTCCGATGGGAGATTGTGGTTTGACTGGGCGAAAGATCATTGTAGATACTTATGGCGGTATGGCTCGACATGGCGGCGGTGCTTTTTCTGGCAAGGATCCATCAAAAGTTGATCGTTCAGCGGCTTATGCAGGCCGTTATGTGGCTAAAAATATAGTTGCGGCCGGTCTTGCCGGTCAGTGTGAGGTGCAGGTCGCTTATGCGATTGGTGTGGCGAAGCCGGTTTCATTAATGGTTAACACATTTGGTACCGGGCGGATATCTGATGAAAAAATTATTCAGTTAATTGACAGGCATTTTGATTTACGTCCACGAGCGATTATTCATTTGCTGAATCTGTTACAGCCTGTTTATACCAAAACAGCGGCATATGGCCATTTTGGTCGCGAGGAACCAGGTTTTACCTGGGAAGCGACAGATAAGGCGGAGCGGTTGCGCGCTGACGCGGGTGTTTGACATTGATAATTAAGCTTGAATCTTGATTTAATCTTTTACCAGAATTCAGAGTATTTTTTCCACCGTGCTGAGGAGCGCTGCAACGGGATATACCGTGAGGCTCAGTGATGTGGATTTTTGTGGTTTCAGTAACAACGGCGCTCTTTCCAAGTTAAAGGAGGTAGATATATGAGCGTTGTGCTTAATGCTGATCAAAGAAGTTTTACCGATTATAAGGTTGCGGATATTTCGCTGGCTGAATGGGGGCGCAAGGAAATTGCCATAGCCGAAACTGAAATGCCCGGTTTAATGGCCGTTCGGAAGGAATATGCCAATGAGAAGCCGCTGACCGGTGCACGGATTGCCGGTTCGCTGCATATGACTATTCAGACGGCGGTGCTGATTGAAACGCTGGTGGCGTTGGGTGCCGAGGTTCGTTGGGCATCATGCAATATTTTTTCCACGCAGGATCATGCTGCTGCTGCAATAGCGGCTCGCGGCATTCCGGTTTTTGCGTACAAAGGTGAATCGCTCGACGATTACTGGGAGTACGCACACCGGATTTTTGAATGGATTGTCGATGGTAAGCCGGACAATGCCAACATGATTCTTGATGACGGCGGAGATGCGACTTTGCTGTTGATTCTGGGCAGTAAAGCCGAGCAGGACGGCGCGGTTATTGCTAATCCGACCAATGATGAAGAGCGCGCTTTGTATGCTTCGATTAAAAGGAAACTTGCAAGTGAACCAGGCTGGTATTCAAAGAAACTTGCGGATATCCATGGTGTAACTGAAGAAACCACTACAGGTGTGCACCGTCTCTACGAGATGCAGAAAAAAGACGAATTGCCATTTCCGGCCTTTAACGTGAATGATTCTGTGACCAAATCAAAATTTGATAATCTGTATGGTTGTCGCGAATCATTAGTTGACGGTATTAAGCGCGCCACTGACGTGATGATTGCCGGAAAAACCGCTGTGGTCTGCGGTTACGGAGATGTGGGTAAGGGATGTGCGCAATCGCTGCGCGGTCTTGGCGCAACAGTGTGGATTACCGAGATTGATCCAATCTGCGCATTGCAGGCGGCGATGGAAGGTTATCGTGTCGTAACGATGGATGACGTCTGCGACAAGGCCGATATTTTTGTCACGGCGACAGGGAATTTGAGAGTGATTACGCATGATCATATGCTGAAAATGAAAAATCAGGCGATTGTGTGCAATATTGGGCATTTTGATTCGGAAATTGATATTGCCGCTGTACAAAAATATCAATGGGAAAATATTAAGCCTCAGGTTGATCACATCATTTTTCCGACAGGACGCAGAATCATTGTGTTGGCCCAAGGCAGACTGGTTAATCTGGGGTGTGCAACCGGTCATCCTTCGTTTGTCATGTCAAATTCCTTTACTAATCAGGTGCTGGCGCAAATCGAGCTTTGGCGCAATGGCGATAATTATCAGAAAGCTGTTTATGTGTTGCCCAAGCATCTGGATGAGAAAGTCGCCAGGCTGCACTTGAATCAGTTAGGCGTGAAATTGACAGAGTTGACTGATGAACAGGCTAAATACCTTGGCCTGGATAAAAACGGTCCATACAAACCGGAAATGTATCGTTATTAGCAGCGGAGACAGTTTGAATTAATCGTATCAGGCGCATGCTGAATATTTGGTCTCGTATGCGCCTGATACGACGTTGCGATCATTTAATATGATGAATGTCTGCAAAAGCAATTGCGGCATTTGAATAACCTTGGTCTGTAGTGATCCGTGTTTCTTTTAGTGAAAGGGTCAAGCTATATTTCTTTCATTCTGTTTATTTCAAGTGCTTAAGCAATCATTCAGAAAATGAAGTCACAAAAAAAATTCAACCCCACTTTCAGTTTTGAGCTATTTCCGCCGCAGTCTGATCAAGGTATTGAAAAACTTAGACTAACACGTCAGCAATTGGCACAGCTTGATCCGAAGTATTTTTCTGTTACGTTTGGTGCGGGCGGTTCAACACGCGAACGGACGCTGGAAACCGTGCTCGAAATGCAGTCGGAGGGCTATAGTGTTGCCCCTCATTTATCCTGTATTGGGTCAACTCGGGAAAAGATTTATGCGCTGCTTGAAAAATATCATGAAGCCGGGATTCAACAGATTGTGGCCCTGCGTGGCGATCTGCCATCGGGAATGGCGCAGGCAGGAGAGTTTCGTTATGCAAGTGAACTCGTGGCATTTATACGCGCGTCTTTTGGACACGTGTTTCATATCGAGGTGGCCGCGTATCCGGAGTATCATCCGCAGGCACGATCAGTACAGGCCGATCTGGAGAATTTCAAGCGTAAAATCGAAGCTGGCGCAAATTCAGCTATCACACAGTATTTTTATAACGCCGACGCGTATTTCCATTTCGTGAATTCGTGCGAAGCAATGGGGCTTTGTCTGCCGATAGTGCCAGGCATCATGCCGATCAAGAAATTTTCACAATTGATGCGGTTTTCAGATACCTGTGGCGCCGAGATCCCGCGCTGGATACGGAAAAAACTGGAAGGCTATGGTGATGACACGGCTTCGATTCAGGCTTTTGGTCTTGATATAGTAACCGATTTGTGTGAGCGCCTGCTCAGGGAAGGCGCGCCGGGTTTGCATTTTTACACGATGAACAGTGCGGACCTGACCGCTACGATCTGGAAAAGGCTGAACATTCATGGTAAAACGTGACGGATTGGTTGAAGCAGTTCAGCGTGTGGATTTGGAATGATCTTGTTCAAGATGACTCCAGCCGGTATATAATGCTTGGAAAGTAAAAAGTTATGAGGTGGCAGTGCAATGAGTGATAAAGAACAGAATTCAGCTACAAGAGCTGAACAGATTTCAACTCAGAGAGAGTCAGTTGAAACTGTAAGCGCGGAGGAGGTGACTATACCGGATAAGTCGCCTGTTGATGCCTGCGTGGATTATGCGCGTGGTATTTTGTCGGAACAACTGGTGACCGTGAAAGCAAAAAATTATGATTACGCGCCTGAATTCAGAGACTTGACGATACAGCATTATTTGATTGGCGTTATGTGGAGGTTTGCTGAGGGATTGAACAACGTGGAGGATCCTCGAAAAACAGCCTTTGTTGCAATTGAAACCATGCTGACGCGTGATGGTATGAATCCAAAGAAAGTGGCCAATCGCGTTGAATTTCTGGAAAAAATGTCAAGGATGGAAGACGGCACGAATGCATTGGCCGTAGCCATCGGCTATGATTGCCAACCAGGAGACCAAAGCCTGATGGAAGTGTTTGATCATTATGTGGATGATACACGGGTATCCGGTGAATTATGGCGGCTCTATAATCGCGGGAAAAAGACCATGCTTTATGGCGGGCTATTTATCGCGTTTGTAGTGATATGGTTTATTACTTTATTTATGCCGGGAAATACCGCGTTATCAATTCTGGCAGCCGGGTTGATTTCAGCTGCTCTGTTTGTTATTCCGGTGTTTTTGATCGGGGTGTTGATTTATTATCTTAAAATCAAAAAAGCAAAACAGTCTGGTTAGGTTGTCAACGAGTGTATCGATTAATAAAAATGAAAGATTGATACGATTTGAGACATTGCATAATAAGAAAGATTCTGATTCCATAATACTTGAGATAGCATGAATGCTCAAATCATAGAAGGCAAGCTGCTGGCAAGCCATGTCCGCGCAGAATGGAAACAGCGAGCCGCCAGACTGACAGAGCAGGGATTACGGCCCGGACTTGCGGTCATCATGGTCGGCGATAATCCTGCATCAGAGATATATGTGCGTAATAAGGTGAAGGCTTGCAGTGAAATCGGTATTCATTCCGAAGTGCATCATTTTTCCGAAAATACGCACCAGGATGAAGTGCTCGATTGCATTATTGCTCTTAATCAGAATCCGCATGTTCACGGTATTCTGGTACAGCTGCCGCTGCCGTTGCATTACGCGAACAATCAGGTTATTACTTCGATTGCCATTCAAAAGGATGTCGATGGCTTTCATTTGTATAATGTCGGCGCACTGGTTACCGGCAATACCAATTTTGCGCCATGCACCCCTTTTGGGGTAATGATGATGCTGGAGCACCACCATATTGCAGTAGAAGGCAGGCATGCGGTGGTAATCGGTCGCAGCAATATCGTCGGCAAACCAATGGCCATGATGTTGCTTGAGCGTGGTGCGACAGTAACAATCTGTTCATCAAAGACCAGGGATTTAACGTACTTTACCCGTTCGGCTGATATTCTCGTGGTGGCAACAGGCCAGCCGCAAATGGTGACAGCTGAAATGGTGAAACCTGGAGCGGCAGTCATTGATGTGGGGATTAACCGGCTGCCGGATGGTCGGCTTTGCGGTGATGTAGATTTTGATACAGTCAAGGATGTTGCGGGCTATATCACGCCTGTTCCCGGCGGCGTAGGGCCGATGACGATTACGATGTTATTGTGTAATACCATACTTGCAGCTGAACGCAGTCAGAAAGACGGGTCACTTTAAATTTTTTCGGATTACAGCATCATGGAATCGCAACCGGACATTGATCCACAGGAAACACAGGAATGGCTGGATGCGCTGGAGTCCGTTTTGGTCACTGAAGGCCCCGAACGCGCTCATTTCCTGCTGGAAAAGCTTGTCGAAAAAGCGCGGAGATCCGGTACTTATCTACCCTATAGCGCAAATACCGCCTATATCAATACGATTCCGACAGGCAGGGAAGCGCGATCGCCCGGCGATAATGCCATAGAACATCGCATTCGTTCGTATGTACGCTGGAATGCCATGGCGATGGTGTTGAAAGCCAACAGAGAGACAAATGTGGGCGGACATATTGCCAGTTTTGCTTCAGCCGCCACGCTATATGATGTGGGTTACAATCATTTTTGGCATTCGCCCAGTGATCTTAATCATGGGGGTGATCTGGTTTACGTGCAAGGACATTCATCGCCGGGCATTTATGCCTATGCATTTCTTGCAGGTGAGTTGACCGAAGAACAATTGAACAAATTCCGCCAGGAAGCGGACGGACACGGTCTGAGTTCGTATCCGCATCCCTGGCTGATGCCCTCGTTTTGGCAATTTCCAACGGTTTCCATGGGATTGGGGCCGTTGATGGCCATATACCAGGCGCGTTTTATGAAGTATCTCGGCAGCCGTGGACTCGTCAATACCAATGCCCGGAAGGTATGGGCTTTTATGGGTGACGGAGAAATGGACGAACCTGAATCACTGGGTGCCATCACGCTTGCATCGCGCGAAATTCTCGATAATCTGATTTTTGTAGTCAACTGCAATCTGCAGCGCCTTGATGGACCGGTGAGAGGTAACGGAAAAATTATCCAGGAACTGGAAGCGGCATTCCGTGGCGCCGGTTGGAATGTAATCAAGGTAATCTGGGGCTCTTACTGGGATCCGCTGCTGGCTAAGGATACCAGGGGACTGTTGCAAAAACGGATGATGGAGTGCGTTGACGGAGAATATCAAAATTTTAAATCCCGTGATGGTGCCTATGTGCGTAAGCATTTTTTCGGCAAATACCCCGAGTTACTGGAAATGGTTGCCACTATGTCCGACGACGATATCTGGCGCCTGAATCGTGGCGGGCATGATCCTCACAAGGTTTATGCCGCCTACGCAGAGGCAGTCAAGCATAAAGGACAGCCGACAGTCATTCTGGCCAAAACGATCAAGGGTTATGGCATGGGTGAGGCCGGCGAGGCGCAGAATATTACGCATCAGCAGAAAAAAATGGGTACGATTTCCCTGAAGGCTTTTCGTAATCGCTTTGGTCTGCATATCCCGGATGACAGAATCGATGAAGTGCCGTATTTGAAGTTCGGCGAAGGTTCACCTGAGCATAACTATATGCATGAACGCCGCAAGGCGCTGGGCGGATTTTATCACCGCCGTAGAAAATGTGCTGAGTCTCTACCGGTGCCGCCATTAGACGCTTTTGAATCGATATTGAAAGCAAGCGGTGATGGCCGTGAATCATCAACAACCATGGCCTTTGTTCGTATTCTGAATATCCTGGTAAAAGATAAACGGATCGGTAAGCATATTGTACCGATCGTCGCTGATGAGTCGCGTACATTCGGTATGGAAGGCATGTTCCGCCAGCTTGGTATCTGGTCATCCGTGGGGCAGTTGTATACACCGCAGGATGCGGACCAACTGATGTACTACAAGGAAGACAGGAACGGTCAGATTTTGCAGGAAGGCATCAATGAAGCAGGCGCTCTGTCATCCTGGATTGCTGCTGCGACATCGTACAGCACGCATAATATCCAGATGATTCCGTTCTATATTTTTTATTCCATGTTCGGCTTTCAGCGTGTCGGCGACCTGATCTGGGCATCCGGGGACATGCGCTGTCGCGGCTTCCTGCTTGGCGGGACTGCTGGCCGCACCACACTGAATGGCGAAGGATTGCAGCACGAAGACGGACATAGTCATCTTGCCGCTTCAACCATACCGAACTGTATTTCTTACGACCCGGCGTTTGCATATGAGTTGGCGGTTATTGTTCAGGATGGTTTGCGCCGTATGTGCCAGGAACAGGAGGATGTGTTTTATTACATTACGCTAATGAATGAAAATTACGCCCATCCTGCAATGCCTAAGGGTGCTGAACAGCATATCCTGAAGGGCATGTACTTGTTCAGCGAGTCGGGTAAACGCGTGAAGGGACTGCGGGTGCAATTGCTGGGTTCAGGAACGATATTGCGTGAAGTGATTGCGGCTGCCGGAATATTGAAAGCGGATTTCGGCATCAACGCGGATATCTGGAGCGTGACAAGCTTTACCGAATTAAGGCGTGAGGCCTTGAGCATTCATCGATGGAACATGTTGCATCCCGAGAAGAAAAAGAAAACATCGCATGTGGAAAATTGCCTCATGGGAAGAGACGGTCCGGTGATTGCAGCGACGGATTATATGAAGATTCACGCGGACCAGATACGCGAGTTTGTGCCGGGAAATTATCGTGTGCTGGGTACGGATGGCTTCGGGCGCTCAGATACACGTGAGAAATTGCGCAGCTTTTTTGAGGTCGATCGCTACTATATCGTTGTTGCAGCATTAAAAGCGCTATTCGATGACGGCAAAATTGAAAAACAAAAAATAACGCAGGCGATCAGGCAGTTTAATATCGATCCGGAAAAACCTGATCCGGTAACGTTGTAATTTAACTGATTCTTCCGTATGGATATGTCATAAGGAAAGTGTGTGGGAGAACTGAAAACAGTACTTATTCCTGATATCGGTGATTTTTCCGATGTTCCCGTAATTGAGGTATTTGTTCAGAAAGGAAATCAGGTCAATGTAGAAGATCCATTGATTGCACTGGAATCGGACAAAGCAACCATAGATATTCCGGCACCTTTTACTGGAATGATTCGGGAAATCAAAGTCAAGCCGGGTGACAAGGTTTCAGAAGGTTCGCCGATAGCGGTTATTGAAATAACCGATACGAGCGGAAACGCTGACACAGAATTCCTTTCCAAAAGCCCTGGCAACAAGACTGATAACGCTGATCGAAATAAACGGGTAGAAGAAGCGGCTTCCGAGAATGCGCCACAGGTGATTTCGCATACGGCGCAAAACGAATCGGACAAAGGTGTCATCGAAACAAAAACAAAACTGATAAATCCTGTTTCGCCTCCGATTTCGCCTGTTGCCGTTGATGCATCAATCAAGGCGCATGCAGGGCCATCGGTACGCCGCTTTGCCCGTGAACTTGGCGTCAACCTGGATCTGATAACCGGAAGCGGGCCTAAGCACAGGATACTCAAAGAAGATGTGCAGGCTTTTGTGAAAGCCGGATTGTCCCGATTAGGCGCAAATGGCAAGAGCGGGTCTGTGGTGGAGATGGGGCTGGATCTGTTGCCCTGGCCGCAGGTAGATTTTGCCAGGCATGGGCCGGTAGAAATCAAATCGCTGTCCCGCATCAAGCAGATCGCGGGTGCAAATCTGCATCGGAACTGGGTAATGATTCCCCATGTGACACAGTTTGATGAAGCGGATATCACCGATCTGGAAGCATTGCGTAAAGAATCCAATGCAGCGGAAAAGCAAAATGCAGTCAAATTGACGCTGTTGTCGTTTCTCATGAAGGCACTGATTGCATCGCTGAAAAAATTTCCTGAATTCAACGCTTCGTTAGATAAAAATGCTAATGGAGAAACCAATCTGATCATTAAACGTTACTATCATATTGGCTTCGCTGTTGATACGATCAATGGTCTCGTGGTACCGGTGATTCGTGATATCGATCAAAAAGGTGTCGTGGCAATTGCACGCGAGTTAAGTGAATTATCCGTATTGGCGCGCGAGGGTAAGCTGAAACCTGAACAGATGCAGGGTGCGGGTTTTACAATTTCCAGTCTGGGCGGAATTGGCGGTACGGCCTTTACACCCATCATTAACGCGCCCGAAGTAGCCATTCTTGGTGTTTCTAAAGCGGCATACAAACCTGTTTATCGTGATGGACAGTTTGTGCCGCGTTTAATATTGCCGCTTTCATTGTCGTATGATCATCGCGTTATCGACGGCGCCGCTGCGGCACGGTTTACCTCTCATCTTGCGGAAGTGTTAACTGACATGCGGCTGGCTTTGTTGTGATCATTACAGTTGTTGGTCTGCGGATTGTTCACTGATTATTATGGCTAATCTGGCGCTGGTAGGTATTTATGGCGGAACGTTCGATCCGATCCACATAGGACATTTGCGTGTTGCCGAGGAGCTGATCAATGACATCGCGTTTAGCCGGTTCTTTTTTGTTCCAGCAGGTAAGCCACGTTTGCGTGACATGCCGTTTGCGTCAAAAACGCAGCGTGCCAGAATGGTGGAGCTGGCGATAGCGGATAATCCTGGCTTTCTTCTGGATACCCGGGAAATTAAACGCGAAAGCGTCAGCAGGACAGTGGAAACGCTGAGGGAATACCGATCGGAATACGGTGGAGATGTTGCGCTGTGCCTGATCATAGGCGCCGACACTTTTTTAAAAATTCATCAATGGTACGATTGGCGCGATATTTTTGAGCTTTGCCACCTGATTATTGTCAATCGCCCAGGCAGTAGGGTGATTAAGCACAAACAGAATCTACCCGAAGAAATACAACAGGTATGTGCTGCGTGCTGGACAGCCTGCTCAGTCAGTTTGACAGGTCGGCCGAATGGATTGATTTACGTGGCGCCAACCACTCTGCTCGATATTTCTGCGACGCAGATACGCGCCATGGTTGCGGTGAGGAAGAGCATACGTTATTTGGTGCCTGACGCTGTTTCCGACTATATTAAAACTCATCAGCTCTATACAGGAGAATATGGATTCAAAAAAGCTGGTCAACATTGCGGTTGATGCACTTGAAGAAATCAAAGCGACGGATATAAAAGTTCTGGATGTTGCCAGACTTACATCCTTGTTTGATTATGTCATTATTGCAAGCGCTGGTTCATCACGTCAGACAAAAGCATTAGCCGGGAATGTACGTGAAAAAGTGAAAGAAGCCGGTGGTGTCATTCTGTGCTTTGAAGGTGAGCAGACCGGTGAATGGCTACTGGTCGATCTTGGTGATGTCATTGTGCATATCATGCAGCCGGAAGCGCGAAAATATTACAACCTGGAAGGACTCTGGGCAGATTAAAGTGCGATAATATTTCTGATCTTATTTTCTAATCATTGTTATGTAAATTTCGTTATAGCAAATATAGTTTTAGCATAACCGGAGCTTCTGATGTTAAAAAAAGATAATAAGAAATTGAGCATATGGGTCGATAAACTGACCAAGGTTGAAATTCCCGTTCTTAAACAGACTGCCCGCAAACTGTCGGAATTATCAAGCGATATCGAGCATCAAACACCACGCAGTATCGCCCAGGTAATAAAAAGCGATCCGCTGATGGTTGTCAAACTCACGCGGTATTTGCAAGCGCATAAACATAGTACACAAGAACACGAGATCGTTGAAGTAGAGCAAGCCATAATGATGATCGGTCCCGAGAATGTCTTGAAAAAAGTGCCGATCAATCCGCTGGTGGAAGATGTACTGGGTCAGGAATACATGAGCGCGCTGGTGTACCTGCTGAAGGTTATCCAGCGTGCAAAAGTGGCGGCTAACTATGCGTTTGATTGGGCGGTTCGTTTACATGATTTGCACTTTGAAGAAATACGGATTGCTGCTTTGCTGCATGATATTGCAGAAATACTGATGTGGTGCTTTTCTCCAAAGGAAATGCTGATGATCCGAATGTTGCAAGCCAGGGATAAAACGCTGCGCAGTCATCAGGCGCAGGAAAAGGTGTTGGGATTTGGGTTACACGATTTGCAACTGGCGCTGGCAATCAAATGGAGATTGCCGGAGTTGCTGACTCATCTGATCGATGATGAATATCGCTATCAGCGGCGTGTCCGGAATGTTTTTCTGGCAGTCAATTTGGCGCGCCATTCGGCGAACGGCTGGGATGATGCGGCGCTGCCGGATGATTATGCGGAAATAGGCAATTTATTACATTTAAAACCTGAAGAAGTGATGGCAATTGTCGGAGCGGATAAAAAAACGCATTATTCAAGTTAGGTTGTCGACATAGACATCAATATTTCACAAGATGAAAGTTGCTGCCACAGATGCGGAGACAATTTTTAATGTCTGCCCCCCGCCTTTTTTATATCTATGATCCGATGTGCAGCTGGTGTTACGCATTTGAGGCGAGCTGGCGAAGATTGCAAAGCAGGTTACCGGAGCGTGTTCAGGTAACTTATGTGCTGGGTGGGCTTGCACCGGATACGAATGAGCCGATGCCTGAGGATTTGCGCGTCATGATACGGCAGACATGGCAGCGAATCGAAAAGACGATACCGGAAGTTCATTTTAATTATGCTTTCTGGACGAGCAATACGCCGGTACGTTCAACCTATCCGGCATGTCGAGCGATTCTGGCCGCGTGGAAACAGCGCACTGCTGCCGGGATTGAAATGCGGCGGGAAATACAAAAGGCTTACTATCTGAATGCCTTGAATCCGGCCAAATCGGAAACATTGATACAATGTGCACGTGAAATCGGGTTAGATGTCGTGCTTTTTGCAGCAGATCTAACCAGCGCGGATATTCGGGTTGCGCTGGAAGATGATCTCAGGCTGGCGGGTGCATTGAATGCAGTTGCATTTCCTTCGTTGCGATTTCAGTATCAGGAGAAATTGCTTCCAATCCACGTAGATTATATTGATGATGAAAAAATGCTGAACGAAATCGAAATAATCATGACCTGAAGGTAATTTGCCACGCAAAACAATAAAAATTGAGGAGTGTTATGAGTCGCAGCATTTGGTTTAAAGATTATACGGTTGAATATCTGGAAGGTTTGCGCAATGCCAACATGGGTGAGCATATAGGCATCCACTTTGTAGACGTCGGCCCGGATTTTTTGAAGGCACGGATGCCCGTCGATAAACGTACCACACAGCCCTTTGGCATTATGCATGGCGGGGCAAGCTGTGTGTTATCCGAAACACTGGGCAGTGTCGCCGGCTGGATGACCATTGATCCTGATCAATATCGCGCTGTCGGACTGGAGCTTAATATCAATCATATCCGCGCTGTGACAAAAGGCCATGTGATCGGTACCTGTACACCGTTGCATACCGGGCGGCGTACACAGGTCTGGCAGACCGATATCATCGAAGAGGCCACAGGAAAACGCGTGGCAATTTCACGATTGACATTGGCTATTATCGATCACGGCACCTTGAGTGCGCAAAAAGATCACGTCGTGGTGGAAAGAAATGAATAAATCCGGCCTCCTGGATAGCGGATTGCCGGATCAGTTGTTTGAATTTCCCTGTTTATGTGAAACGGGAATCCGTTAGACCGTGATGGATATTATGCGCTCAGGCTGATTTGAGACCCGCCACTGCTACGCATGTGTTCGTATTTGTCTTTTATCCGCTTCATGGGGTAATTCTATGTCAGCATATGCATTTAACCTAAATACTTCGGTTGGCCGTTATCCGAGATAGCTAACGATATGAATACATGAGACAATTCTAGAAATTCTGCTTCATCCAGATGGTGAGTCAAGCTATTATGGTGTTTATAGTACGCCGCTTTTAATTTTTGCTGCGCTACAATTCGTTGCAATAACGCGTTATTACGCCTCATTGCGCCTTGCCGGAAATAAAAATCCACGTACTCTAAATCCCATTCAACTGAAGTTTTTAGGTTTAACTGACAAAATAAGTTGTACAGGCTGAGACTGTATCTGCTTCAATATTTATAGGTTGCAGAGCAGAAGTCATGGCGCAGATTTCTTTTGCCTGACCACCGCCGCAATGCTTTTTCCGGCTTGTAACGCACCAGAACGAAATGCTCCGATCAGTGCATTGACCGCATGTGTAATAAACCATTCGCCTTCCGCAGTTTCATAGAACCGGATGTATTCGCCTAATTCCAAATCGGTAAGTTCATGATACGAATACGCCATCATGATAATTACATTTTGATAAGTGTTATCATTCATTTCAGCTTTCTGTGCTGCAATGCTCGCATCCAATGTCTGCGTTGCTTCGTTGTCTTCGTTATTCATCATACCCATCAGCAAAGCACGCTTGGTGCTTAATGCGATTTCGGTTACAAATTCGGTGGTTCGCGTGATTGATTCCAGATCCTGCAATAATCGTAAACGATTTGCCGGTAGCGGCGTTCGCATGAGTCCTTCGATAAACGATTCGAAGGTTTCGAGATTGAAGTCACGATTCTCCATTTCAGTAATTCTTAGCATCAGCGGTGAATTGTACATCTGGATCAAGGTTTTCAGCTGGTCGCGATCTAGATTCTGTTTAAGTGTGCTTCGCAGTTGTTGATAAAAGAATTCTGAGCGATACGCATTCATGACTATTTTTTCAATATGCTCGACGATAATCGGATCGTCAGGTTTCTGGGGAGACTGATGAACATCCTCCAGTATTTTATCGCCGATTTGATCAATCTGTTTCTGCAAACCGGAAAGTATGATTACCTTGTCGATCAATGCATCAGGTGATGTATCAGACAGAATAAACCGATTTGGATTAATGGCCGCTTCAGCTGTGGACAGGAAAAACAGTTGTGGCTCGCGAATCGGATTCTGCCAGACGAGCCAACTGGAGCATAGCAGTATAATTCCGCTTAATTTCAGAATGATTATTTTATGAAGTTTCATGAATGATTCCTCGTCAGAAGATGTGATATCGGGATATTGGCTTGTGCCAATTCATAGATCGATTGAGCGCAGAACAATCCGCTGAGAATAACTGCACCGAATGCTTTAGAGCTAACGGCTGGTAGCGCGTCAAGCTGTAGGTTCGTACATTACGATGAATAAAAATGTCTGGAAATCAACTTCTTCGAAAGAATTTAATGTTGCACGGGAAAGATAAGGTTTTCTGTTTCAAAACCAAGTTCTTTTGTTTTTTGAATAAATCGTTCTTTTAATGCAGGACTGACAATCGGTTGTCTTGATAGAAACCATAAAAACGATTTGTTGTAGCCGGTGATATAGGCATACTGATAACTTTCCTTATCCAGGTCAAAAATGATGTAGGAGCTATAAAATGGGCCAAAAAAAGAAACTTTGAGATGCCCATTATTGCGTTCCCCGACAAAATAAGCCTTTCCTGACGCTTCTTTCCATTTGTTTTCTGTGATGGAAAATCCCCGATTGGTAACTCCGATGCCACCATCACTGCGCAAATGATATTCAGCCGTCACATGACTTAATCCGCGTTCAAAGGAGTGGTCCAGTCTGGCGATTTCATACCATTTCCCAAGATATCTGTTTTCATCGAAATCTTTAACCGGACTGATGTTCTCCGGGACACTCGTGCAGCCGATTAAAATAAAATGGAAAAGAAGCAGTAATAATAAACGTGTGGTCGTCATTTCAGGCATCCAGGCATTGAAACTTCCGGACAAATCTCTACGGTAAATAGCTATAGTATATAAAAAACGCCTTATTCTTTCTTATTTATTACCCGATTTTCGCGTATATTGCTTTTTATGCAGCAAATTCATTATGGTTTGCCGAATTTCTAATCAGTATTACGCAACGAACAACCGATGATCCCAGCCTGCTTTTGTACCCATTGGAGAAACTTTTGCATTTCGGGTTTTGTACTGCTGTTGACAATACCGACCTGTGCATTTTCATACGAAGCTGAGGCGCTGCGCACCGAATTCGATATACAATTAAACAGGATTCTGGCTGAAGGTGAATCAGACGCAAATGAAATAACCGCATTACGCGAGTTTTATAGTAAACGTGGCTATCAGCCCGTTTGGTTAATATCTGGACAGATTGCGCCTCATTTCAATACCGCTTTGGCATTTATAGCGGGCGCGGAAGATCATGGTTTGGAACGTAGTTACTATCAGCTGGATCAGTTAGTACAGTTATTTTCAGAATTTACATCCGAGAATAGATTTGTACTGGAACTGCAAACAACCCGGTCGCTGCTGAAATTTATGCGCGATCTGTATCGTGGTCGTTATGCTGCAATAGAAATGGACCCCGACTGGTACATACCTCAACCGGACTTTGATGCGATAGAATTTCTGCTGATGAGTCTTGATTCCGGCGATTTTCAACAATCACTTGAAAGTCTGGTATCGTCCAATCCAAATTACCAGCACCTCAAACATGCACTGGCTAAATTCCGGGATTTGGTCACACACCAGGTGGTATGGACACAGCTGCCCAATGGATTGTTGCTGAAACCAGGCAACTCACATGCCGCCGTTCCATTGGTAAGAGAGCGCATTGCCCAGGCGTATGAAACGCACGGTTTGCCGGAATATAATCTTACCTCCGGAGCGGAAGCGCAAAATGACTACTATGATAACGCACTGGAGAATGCAGTCAGGGCGTTTCAACGGCAGCATGGACTTAACGCGGATGGCATTATCGGTTCAAACACTGTTGAAGCGATGAACAGGACGCCGATGGAAAAGCTGCAACAGCTACGTATCAATCTGGAGCGTTTGCGCTGGCTGCCCAGAAATCTGGGTAAACGTTATCTGCTTGTGAATATAGCCGGATTTCAGTTGACGGCCATAGAAAATGGCCAGTATATGTTTGATATGCGCATTATTGTCGGACGGGAATACCGTTCCACACCGAGTTTTCACAGTCGCATTACGCATATGATCCTGAATCCTTACTGGAATGTGCCGGCCAGTATCGCACGCAAGGACCTGTTGCCCAAACAACAGGCAAACCCGGCTTATTTCACATCGCAGAATATCCGGGTATATGAGGACTATAGTTTTCGTGCAAACCCTATCGATCCTGAAACAATAGACTGGAATGCAATCAACACCGGGTTTCCATACGCTTTGCGTCAGGAGCCAGGCAGACAAAATGCGCTGGGAACAATAAAATTCATGTTGCCCAATGATTACAGTATCTATTTGCATGATACACCCGCAAAATCTTTGTTCAACAAAGACATCAGAACATTCAGTTCAGGATGTATCAGACTGGAAGCGCCGTTGCAGCTTGCAGACTTTGCTTTACGCGGACGAATATCGCCAGAAGAATTAAAGGCACAGATTGATTCAGGGAAAACCAAACAGATTAATTTACCCGAGCCGTTGCCTGTTTATATTGTTTATCTGACAACATGGATAGACAGCGATCAAAATATTCATTATTCATTGGATACTTATGGCAGAGACGAGCGAGCATTGGATCGGCTGCGTTGATAACTTCATCTTGCTTGTTGTTCTTAAAGAAAAATCATGATACGGTGCAGGCACCAAGAAAGGAGGATTCTGAATGGCATCACAATTTCTTACTCAACGTAAATCAGCTTTATTTAAAGTGAACGCGGTACCTGATCTGAAACGGCGACATATGCTGAAAGCCGGCGCTGGCGCTTGCGCATTGTTCGCATTTTCCGGAGCGCATGCAGGGCTGCATATGCACGAAAGAAAGTTATCTTTTTTAAATCTGCACACAAATGAACGTACTCAAGCGACATATTGGGCTGAGGGTGATTATCAGACCGACGGGCTCCAGGCGATTGAAAAGGTTTTGCGTGATCACCGTACCGGTGAGATTTATCCGATTGATTATAATCTGCTCGACCTGCTTCAGTTACTGCAATATAAGATGGGCTCCCAACGGGAGTTTCATGTCATTTCAGGTTATCGCTCGCCCAAAACCAATGAGCAATTGAATGCTAAAAGCAATGGTGTCGCCAAGCGCAGTCTGCACATGCTGGGTAAGGCCATTGATATTCGCCTGCCCGGCCACGCGCTAACCGATTTGCGTGATGCCGCGCTTTCGCTTCAGATCGGTGGCGTCGGATATTATCCAGGTTCGAATTTCATTCACATCGACACAGGACACTTCAGGCAGTGGCATGGCTGATTCAGGCTATAAAACCGATTGGAATTCAAAACTCGATCGGATCTACATCCAATATCCAGCGTATCTTGGCTGATGACAGCAAATTGAGTTGCCGGTGCCAGTCCGTCAGGAAAAACTGAAGATCTTGACGAGAACCTGATTGGATTAACAGATGCGCTCGTTCCATGCCTTTCAGGCGTGCCATGGCAGCAGGCACCGGATCAAAAATTTCGATATTTTTTTTCTTCATATCACCGGTTATTGAACAGGCCAGTTCATGCGCGGCATGCAGAAAATCAGTAACCATGTTAACGCTGTGTGCTTCTGCGCGCAAAAGCGCCTGAAAAACGTAAGGAGGAAAGCCAGCGATTTTTCTTTCGGCAAGGATGTTTTTTGCCAGCGCGTCATAGCTGTGCTGCTGCAATGCCTGATAGAGCGGGTGATTGGGATATTCGGTCTGAATCAGTACCCGGCCGGTGGTCTCAGCCCGTCCTGCGCGACCGGAAACTTGCATCAGCTGCGCAAAAAGGCGTTCCCCTGCCCTGAAATCCGTGCTGAACAATGAAAGGTCAGAATCCAGAATACCTACCAGCGCCAGATTCGGGAAATCATGTCCTTTTGCAAGTAACTGCGTGCCGATCAGAATATCAACCTCGCGGCGATGAATGGCTTGTCGTACTTTTTGCCAAGCATTTTTTCGGCTGATGCTGTCACGATCAATGCGAAAGATACGTGCTGTCGGAAACAGTTCGGATATAGTTTCTTCAACGCGCTGCGTTCCGCGGCCAAAAGGTTTTATGTCCGGATCGCCGCACTGCGGACATGCGTATGGAAAACCTTCACGGTGACCACAGTGATGGCAGGACAGTTTTTTATCCTGAAGATGCACGACAAGACGGCTGGAACAACGTCGGCAGGTTGCCGTCCATCCGCAGGCGTAGCACAACAAAACCGGCGCATAGCCGCGCCGATTGATAAAAATGAGCGATTGCTGCTGCTGCGACAGGCAATCTTTGATCGCATGAATCAGTTTCCCTGTCAGACCCGCTTTGGGTTTTTCGGAACGCATATCGATACAGTCGATACGCGGTAAAGTTGCATTTTTTACCGCACGATGATTTAGACGTAAATGGTGGTAACGACTGGTCAAAGCCTTATGATAGCTTTCCAGCGAAGGTGTTGCCGATCCCAGAATAACAGGTATTTGCGCTTGCTTTGCCCGGAAAACAGCCAGATCTCTGGCTGAGTAACGCAGGCCATCTTGCTGTTTGAATGAGCTGTCATGTTCTTCATCGACGATGACAAGTCCCAGATCCGGCAGCGGGGTAAATACAGCCAGACGCGTGCCCAGAATAACACGGGCAATACCCATTTGCGCCTGCATCCAGCCGCGCAGGCGTTCGGTGTTGTTCAATCCGCTGTGTAAACTGACTATTACTGTTTTCGTGAAACGTGCGCTAAATACGGCTTCCAGTTGGGGGGTCAAATTGATTTCAGGAATCAGTATCAATGTCTGTTTATTTTCTGACAATGCCTTTGCAATCAGACGCAAATAAACTTCGGTCTTGCCGCTGCCGGTTATGCCGTGTAAAAGCCAGGCATTGAACTGATCGAATTGCATGGCGACTGAGTTTACCGCAGCCGACTGTTCCGGCGTCAATTCGGGTAAAGGTATTTTTCTTGTTGAATCATTCGTGTCAGGCAAGATTTCATCATGTTTCTCCTCTACCCATCCCTTTGCTGTCCATTGCTTTAAAAGCTTTACTGCGCGCGCTGAAATCTTTCGGGCCTGCTGAGAATCAAGTTGTGTATTTTCAGACAAAGCTTCAAGCAGCTTGTGCATGACTGTATTGCGCGCCGGAATCGACGATCTGTCGATTTGTCGGCCAGACGCAGTCAGCAGATAAACCACATCCTGTATTTCAGATTTAAGGGTTGGCGGTTTAATGCTGCGTATTTTTGCGGGCAAACTATTGATTACAACCATGCCCAGCGGATGATGATAGTATCTGCTGCAGAAAGAAAATAGTGCCATAAGATCTGCCGAAAGCGGCTGAATATCGCGGTAAACAGCAATAGCCGATTTTAATTTTTCAGCAGGTATCACAGTTTCCGTGCAAACATCCCAAATTACACCGATCAGTTTTCTGGCGCCAAATGGCACGCAAACGCGCAGACCGATATCCGACGAACTTGCCTCGGTTGTTACATAGTCAAATAACGTGTCGATCGGAACATTGAGTGCGACACGCAAAATAGGCATATCCGGGTTGTTTTAACCTAAAAACCTCAGTTGAATGGGATTTAGCGTGCGTTGATTTTTATTTCCGGCAAGGCGCAATGAGGCGTAATAACGCGTTATTA
>CAZXBP010000011.1:0-34292 GCA_964639015.1 uncultured Nitrosomonas sp. | reverse complement strand
TCGCGCTGTTTGTCATGGGCTTTGTTTATGGTCCGCTCGGCGCGTGGCTGCCGTCGCTGTTTCCGCCGCGGATACGTTATACCGGGATATCCGTCGCGTTCAATGCAGGCGGTATTCTGGGCGGCGCTGCCGCCCCGATTATCGCGCAGGCGCTCAGCCAGACCGGGAGCACATCGATTGTTGGCGTTTATTTGACGATTGCGGGATTGTTCAGCCTTGGCGGGCTGCTGCTGGCGCGGCGATCCGGCAGGTAGCCTGGATCAATTTGTGCCAGCCAGGATTATGCTGAGGTTTCCGGTTCAAAAATTGATGCTTTCTGACCCTGATTTCGCGCGAAGGCCGATGGAATCATGCCGGACGGAACGAAAACTGCGCCCGCACAATCGCGTGATCGCTTGACCCTTCAGTCTCGCGCTGCTGTTCATCGTTGAGGTGGTCATTGAAAACATCGAGGCGATCGAATTTCCACACCCGGTTTCGTGAATTGTCGTAGAGCTCCTCGCTGACCAGAATATGGTCCAGTGAGCCGTGAATATCCTGATGGATATGCGTATAGTAAACGTCCCGCAGGCTGCGCAATTGTTGCAGGCTTTGTGCTGAATAAAGCGCAGTGTCGCGCCCTCCACTCGACAGCGGCTGCAGGAATCTCGGTTGCTCGGTAATGATATCGAGTGTGTTTGATTCCTGGTTGTCGTTCAGGTCGCCCAGAACGACAACCGGTGTGCTGGTATCCTTCGTTGCTTCGGTGATCAGCATGCGCAGCGCCAGCGCCTCGGCTGTGCGGCGTATGGTTGACAGTGCGCGACCGATGGCGCCAAGATGTATCGAATGGCGTTCACGCTTCTCCTTGTACCACGGATCACTGGTTACAACGGTCGGTGCTTTCGATTTCAAGTGACATACATAGACATGAATCGCTTCCGCAGTACGCCGGGGTTTGATCCGAAAATGAAGCACCGGGCGCGAGAACTGGGTGATATTGACAACCATGGCAGCCGTTTGTTTGTCATCCCCTTTGCTTTGCAGGTGGAAAGCCGGCGGAAAGTCCGTGATCCATTCGGGCGCGCCATCCAGTATGCTGTGCTGCAAGGCTGCGGCACAGGTTATGTTCTGGCCCCGGTGGTCATCGGGCGCAATCAGCGCATAGTCGTCAGCGAGCTTCGCTGCTTCAAGTACGCGCACGAGCGCGTCGCGATGCCACAGTTCCTGAAAACCAAACAAGTCGGCTTTTGCGCGCTGCAGCATCGCCGCTGACCAGGCGACTTTGCGTTCCACGATTTTCGGTGACCAGCCGGCACGATTGCGATACATGGGTAAACCGGCTTCATTCAGGTTGTAGAGATTGAAAGTTGTGAAACTGACCTGCGATTTTAGTTTCATGTTTTTCTGCCTTTCGTATCAAGGTGGTCTGTTGCCTGCGTTCCGTATGAGTGCAGTTACAGACAGTAATGGGCATTTCTAATGATTGTATCGGAAATCGTTTCAGCGAGTTTCAGTATTGCGGAAGCGGGATTGAAACGTTCAATTGACGGCTATAACGGTTTTCGTTACATTCGTTCCATACGCGAAAAATCAATTATTTATTTACCCTTCAGCATAACCGGATTCAGGGAGAGAGCGATGAGCTCCATTTCACGAGTTTTTCCCTGGTCGTCCAGTGTGTCCGGCTTTACTTGACCAGGCTGCTATTCATGGATATTTATTTTGCCTTATAGAGACAAGACGGTATTACTGCAGAAGCCAGTCCGGATTGCGGTTATCGGTAAATATCTCGGGCAACTGCTGACGGTGCTTGCCATCCTGATGCTGCTGCCGCTGCTGGTTTCACTGGTTTTCAACGAATTTGAATTTACCGTTCGCTTTGTCATCGTCGAAATCCTGTTGCTGTCAACCGGGTTGCCGCTGATGCGCATCGACGCGCCAGCCGGTCTGCAAACCAACGAAGGTCTTGTGATTTCCGCGCTGGTGTTTATGCTTTCCCCGCTGGTGATGACCATACCGGTGATGGGTGCCGGGCTTGGTTTTATCGATGCGCTGTTTGAAACCGTGTCGGCTTTTACCACCACCGGCTTGTCCGTCATGACCGATTTGCAGCAACAGCCGCGTACTTTTCTGTTTTCACGATCCTATATGCAATGGATCGGCGGGCTGGGTATTGTTGTTCTGACGATTGTGCTGCTGTTACGGCCGGGTATTTATCTCAGAAAACTGGTCGAACTGGATGAAAGCGAGGACATTGTCGGGTCAACGGTGCTGTATGCCAGGCGCATCCTGCTGATTTACGTGACGCTGACAATCATCAGTACCGTTATGATCTGGATTGCCGGAGCCGACTTTTTCAATGCGCTGACGCATGCGCTTTCCGCTGTCTCGACAGGTGGTTTTTCCAATTTTGATAACAGTCTTGCCGGATTTGATTCGCCGGTGATTGCCGTCAGCATTGTTGCAGGTTGCCTGTTTGGCGCGCTGCCGTTCATGCTCTACTTCCGTATCCGGCATTATCATTTTTCGATGATTTTTCAGGATGTACAGGTCAGAGCAATCGTTTTCTTTATTCTGGGTATCGGTTTGTTGTTGACCGTTGTCTGGGTGCGGGAGGCGCAGATGCCGGTTCCGGACGCGCTGTATCATGCGATGCTGATGACTGTTTCCGCACAGACAACCGCCGGTTTTGCATCGCTCGATTTGACACAGATCGGCCATCACGGTTTGTTGATCCTGATGATTGCGATGTTTGTGGGCGGCGCGCTGGGTTCAACCGCCGGTGGTATCAAGCTTTATCGTGTTTTAATCTTCTGGCGGGTGCTGCTGCACTTGCTGCAAAAAACCGCGGCAACGCCGCATGCCGTAATTGAGCCGCATCTTGCGGATAGAACACTCGAAATGGAAGAGATCAACAAAGCGTTGCTGGTTATTATGCTTTATTTTCTGGCGATTATCTTGTCGTGGTTTGCGTTTCTGTTCTCCGGTTATGAGCCGGTTGCATCGTTGTTCGAGGTCATTTCTGCAGCGGGTACCGTCGGCCTGAGCAGCGGTGTGGTCAGCGTCGATTTGCCGGTGCATTTGAAACTGATACTGTGTCTGGATATGCTGTTCGGGCGGCTTGAATTTATCGCGCTGCTGGTGCTCGTTTATCCGGCGACATGGATTAACAGGAGGTTTAACGTATGAGAATGGCATTCATAGGTGCGAGCTCTGTCGCAATAGCCACAGTGCGGACGCTGAGCAAGCAGGGTCATGACATTATCATGGTGGAAATTGACAAGGAGAAAATCGAACGCTTGTCCGAACAGATGGATTGCGGCTTTATTCATGGTGACGGGACGCGTCCGGATATTCTGAAAGAGATCGATCCTGAAAGCACCGAGATCGTTTTCTGTTTTACCCGCAATGATCAGTCGAACATCATTGCCAGTCTTGTCGCCCGGTCGCTCGGGTTTAAAAGGGTTGTCACCAAGCTGGAAGACCCGGAATTCGATCATATCGCCATAGAACTCGGGCTCGAAAGTATCGTGGTGCCGTCGCGAACGATCGCGCTCTACCTCGCGGACTTGATCGAAGGGCGCAATATTCTGGAAATCACATCGATCATCAAAGGTGACGCGCGTGTCTACGCATTTGTAGTCCATGAGGAGATGGAAGGTCCCTTGAGTGCGCTGGAATTGCCGGAAGATTGCCGCATCATGTGCATTTACCGGCAGGATGAACTGATATTGCCGGATGCGGACAGTCAGCTGAAACTGGATGATGAAGTCGTCCTGATCAGCCATCAAAAGCGATTGAACGATCTGCGGGCGCGATTCAGCAGTAAAAAACGGCATGCAAACCTGTGATGTGTTTATCCCGGAGGCATTTTCAATAGCAACTCACGAAGGTATTCTGCTGAATTTACGAAGTGCAGCGTCGAAATCGGCCATGACGCCGCCTGACCGGCAAAATGGTATGATTTCAGTATCAGGCATGAATACCGAGGCAGCATGAACAATGTCGAGCTGAATCCACCGCTTTTCAACAACTATCATCCCATCATTTAAACAGGTAACTCAGATGTCAAATCAACCGCAACGTACACACATTTATCAGAATCACCACATGGACAGCACGCGCTGGGATTATTTTACGCCGCGCGATGATGATATCGTCATTGCCACATCCTACAAGGCGGGAACAACCTGGACACAGGCCATTGTCGCGCACCTGCTGTTTCCGGATGGCCGGTTTCCCGCTGCCCCGTTTGAAATGTCGCCGTGGCTGGATATGCGCGTTATTCCGCTCGAAGTTGTCCTGAACGGTTTGCAGGCGCAGCAGCATCGCCGTTTTATCAAGACGCACCTGCCGTTAAACGGTCTTGCGTATAACGAAAAAATCAAATATCTCTATATCGCACGCGATGCCCGGGATGTATTCATGTCGCTGTGGAATCATTACAGCAATATGAAGGAAGAGATTTTCATGTTGATGAATCATCTGCCGGGCAGGGTGGGGGAGGAACTTCCGCCGCCGCCGGATAATATCCATGTGTTCTGGAAAAACTGGATAACACGCGGCGCGTTTGCGTGGGAAAGCGACGGCTGGCCTTACTGGTCGCATTTGTCGAATGTTCAGTCCTGGTGGGATTTCCGCCATTTGCCCAATATTGAATTGTTCCATTACAGCGACATGCTGGCGGATACCGAACGGGAGATTCATCGCATGGCGGGATTTCTCGAAATAGAAATTCCCGGCAACGCCTGGGATGCGATCCTCAAAGCTGTTTCCTTTGACACCATGAAGCAGCAGGGCGAATTATATACACCCGGCGGCGGCCAGTTCTGGAAAGAAGGTGCGAAAACTTTTCTGCACAAAGGCACCAACGGGCGCTGGCGTGATGTGCTTTCTGCTGAAGAACTCACGCTTTATGATACTGCCTGTGACAAGGCGCTGACCGGGGAATGCCGTCAATGGCTTGAGCACGGCGGACAGAGCTGACTTGAATCCATCGGACTGGATGTGGATCACTATTTTAAAACGGGTTATTTTATTGATTTATTACAAAATTCCATGATGTGTCACAAAACTGTCATCTAATTTATATAACATTATCCATCAGCGATACTGCAGAAAGTTTTTGTCAAAAATTTCTGCGGATATTTGACAAATGAAAAATGCGATGGAGTTGTTTGATGTCAATAACTGTTCTGGTCGTGGAAGATGAGCCTGCAATTCAGGATTTAATTTCGTTTAATTTAAAAAAATCAGGACTGACACCCATTTGTGCGAGTAATGCCGAGCAGGCGACGGTAATGATCAATAATGTTTTGCCGGATCTTGTTTTGCTGGATTGGATGCTGCCGAACATGAGTGGCCTGGAATTTGCCCGCCAGCTGCGCCGTAACACGCGCACACAGGTTATACCTATTATCATGCTGACCGCACGTATGGAACTGGAAGATAAAATTTCCGGATTGGAGGCGGGTGCCGATGATTATATTACCAAACCATTCTCCCCGCGGGAATTGACTGCGCGCATTAAAGCCGTGCTGCGCCGCCGAATTCCTGAGATTTCAGACGAAGTTGTCGAGGCCGGAGGACTCAAAATTGATCCTTCTACGCACCGCATTCTGGCTTACTCTGATGATTCATGTTCCAAATATACGGAGGTCAAGCTCGGACCCACCGAGTTCCGGCTGCTGCATTTTCTCATGGCGCATAAGGAACGCGTTTATACGCGCACACAACTTCTGGATCGTATCTGGGGGGATCACGTGTTTATCGAGGACAGGACCGTTGACGTGCATATCCGGCGGCTGCGCAAGGTGCTGGAAAAAGTGCATAAGGATGACCTGGTGCAAACCGTGAGAGGAACCGGTTATCGTTTTTCAAGTGATAAAACGACACATGGCGAGGAGTAATCCGACTGTCACGCACCTGGGTTGCTTTGTTTCATACGGGAAAATCGGACTAAGCGGGCATTAAAAACCTCGGTTGAATGGAATTTAGAGTGCGTTGATTTTTGTTTCCGGCAAGGCGCAATTAAAAAGCGACGTGCTAT
The DNA here is from genome assembly GCA_964639015.1 of uncultured Nitrosomonas sp. GTDB lineage: Bacteria > Pseudomonadota > Gammaproteobacteria > Burkholderiales > Nitrosomonadaceae > Nitrosomonas. Next base: position 28,261 of record CAZXBP010000011.1, on the reverse strand, counting down.
AAATACCATAGTGTGACTCACCATCTGGATGAATAGAAATAGTTCAGGTTGTTCTATTTATTCATATCATTAGCCACTTCGAAGAACAATCAGCTGAGGTTTTAGGTTAAATGCCGTGAGTTATTCGTTCCGATTCAGTTAATCCTTCAGTGAATTCATTGGGTTTGCAATGATTGAATCAGTTTCTGAATATGCAGGACCCGATTCCTGACGTCAGGTATGTGAATCTGGATTTTTAGCCGGTCAGGGCCAGCGAGTGAATATGCGCGGTTGCTTTGTATCAGCTGGATGATTTTTGCATGATCGATCGGCGGATCAGGCTTGAACTGCACCTGAATGTTCTCCGCGTGCGCGTCAATACGGATGATACCCAATGGTTTGGCGGCAATCCGTAGCCGATGACTATCGAGCAATGCCCTTGCGGAATCAGGCATTAAGCCGAAGCGATCAATCAGTTCACTTTGCATGTCATCGAGTTGTTCGTCTTTTATACAATTGGCCATGCGCTTGTACAAAACCAGTCGTTCGTGAATATCCGGGCAGTAGTTTTCCGGCAGCAGGGCAGGGATATGCAGATTGATTTCAGTAGCGATGCCCAGCGGGTGCTGCATATCGGGTTCGCGGCCTGCTTTCAGGGACTGGATTGCGGCATCCAGCATAGCGCTGTACAAACTAAAGCCGATTTCCTGCATTTCGCCACTTTGTGATTCGCTCAGGACCGCACCGGCGCCGCGAATTTCCAGATCATGCATTGCCAGGTAAAAGCCGGAACCGAGTTCTTCCATCGCCTGTATTGCTTCGAGCCGTTTTTTGGCCTGCGCATTCAGTGATTGTTCGTCCGGCACAAGCAGGTATGCGTAAGCCTGGTGATGTGAACGGCCGACACGGCCGCGCAGCTGATGCAGTTGCGCAAGACCGAATTTGTTTGCATTGTTGATGATAATGGTATTGGCGCTTGGTACATCAATACCGGTTTCAATGATGGTTGTGCAGAGCAGTACATTAAATCGCTGCTGATAAAAATGATGCATTACATGTTCGAGTTCGCGTTCGTGCATTTGTCCATGCGCGATATTAATCCGCGCTTCGGGCAATAATTCAGTCAGCCTGTTCTGCATATGCTGTATCGTGCTGACTTCATTGTGCAGGAAGTAAATCTGTCCGCCGCGTTTCAGTTCGCGCAGGCAGGCTTCGCGTATGATTCCCAGTGAAAAATTGCTGACAAAGGTTCTGATCGCAAGCCGCCGTTGCGGCGCTGTAGCGATAATGGAAAAATCACGCAAACCTTCGAGAGACATAGCCAATGTACGCGGAATCGGTGTTGCGGTGAGCGTCAATACATCCACTTCAGCACGCAGTTTTTTGAGTTGTTCTTTCTGGCGCACGCCAAAGCGGTGTTCCTCGTCAATGATGACGAGGCCAAGTTGTTTGAATTGAACGTTTTTTTGAAGCAATTTATGTGTGCCGATGACGATGTCAATCTGACCTTGAGCCAGTTCGTGCAATGTTTTGTTCTGCTCTTTGGTTGAGCGGAACCGTGACAGTTCGGCTATTTTTACCGGCCACTGAGCGGCAATCAGACCAAAGCGATCCGAAAAATTCTGGAAATGCTGTTCGGCCAGAAGTGTTGTTGGAACCAGTACCGCAACCTGCCTGCCATCGGCCACTGCAACAAAGGCGGCGCGTAAAGCAACTTCGGTTTTGCCAAATCCGACGTCACCGCAAATCAGGCGATCCATCGGTTTAGCGGAAATCAAATCTTCAATGACGGATTTGATTGCAACAGCCTGATCCGCCGTTTCCTCAAAGCCGAAGCCTTCGGCAAAAGCTTCATAATCATGCTGATTCAGACTGAAAGCATGGCCTTGCCGCGCTGCGCGCTGCGCATATAAATTGAGCAGCTCGGCGGCAGTATCACGCACCTGTTGCATGGCTTTGCGTTTGGCCTTATCCCATTGACTGCTGCCCAGCCTGTGTAATGGCGCCGATTCAGGAGCGGCGCCGCTGTATCGTCCGATGAGATGCAGTTGAGACACAGGGACATATAATTTGTCACCGCCTTCATATTCCACCGATAAAAATTCGCTGAGTTCGCCTTGTTTACCCTCGCCAAGATCCATGCTGACCAGTCCGAGATAGCGGCCTATGCCATGCTGTTCGTGAACCACCGGATCGCCTGGTTTGATTTCGGACAAATCGCGCAGAATATTGTCGGTTGATGTGGTTTTGCGTGATTCTCTTTCACGTCGTCCCTGAACATGCGTTGCATATAATTCGGTTTCTGTTATAAATGCCAGCTTGTCATCGTCCAGAATGAACCCACTATTCAACGGTGACGCGCATAGCATTAAGGGTTCAGTGCCGGCGAGAAATTGCGCGTAATTTTCGCAGATGTGCGGCTGCAGGCGATATTGATTGAGGTAGTCGGCCATCAACTCTCGTCTGCCCATGCTTTCGGCATTGATCAATATCCTGCCGCCGCTGCCTGTAAAGCGAAGAACGAAAGCAGTCAGTTTTTCCAGCGGATTTTCAGCCTGACGATTAACCTGCACATCAGGCAATTGTTGTGTATTAAAGATCGATGCGGTGTCATGATCTTTTTCGTTGGTCGGCAGAATTTCGATGCGTGAATAAGACTTGAGTCTGCTGAAGAATGCATCGGCCGGAAGAAAAAGTTCTTCCGGGGGTAACAGGGGGCGATCAAGGTCGGCGCGCAACAATTGATAACGGGATCTCGCATCATGCCAGAATTCATCAAGTACCGGCCGCACATCCCGGTGCAGGCAGATGAGCGAATTTTCCGGTAAATAGTCAAAGAGTGTCGCAGTTTGTTCAAAAAACAATGGAAGATAGTATTCTATTCCGGCTGGAGCAATACCGTTGCTGATGTCTTTATAGATCTTTTTCTTAGTAGGGTCGCCCTCAAATTTTTCACGGAATTTGCTGCGAAAACAGCTGCGGCCTTTATCATCCAGAGGAAATTCACGCGCCGGCAGCAGTCTGATGTCATTGACTGGATAGATGCTGCGTTGTGTATCGACATCGAAAGTACGGATGGTGTCGATTTCATCATCCATCAAGTCGATGCGAAAGGGTATTGCGCTGCCCATTGGGAACAGATCAATCAGTCCGCCGCGAACGCTGTATTCCCCGGGGGATAAAACCTGTGAAACATGCGCGTAGCCAGCCAGCGACATCTGGGTGCGTAATGCATGGATATCGAGCCGCTCCCCTTTTTTTAGAAATAAAGTATGCGCGGCGAGATATTCACGCGGCAGGATGCGATACAGTGATGTTGTCAACGGTGCGATCAACAGATCGCAGGATCGAGTCATTACCTGATACAGGGTTGCCAGCCGCTCCGACACAAGATCGTAGTGCGGGGAGAAAATATCGTAAGGCAATGTTTCCCAGTCGGGTAGCAAATGAACTGATAATTCCGGCGCGAAAAATGGAATTTCTTCCACGAGCCGCTGCGCGTCCATCGCGTTGGCGGTTATGATAGCAAGCGGTTTTTTGTGTTGAGCCAGTTGTGCAAGATAGAGCGCATCACTTGAAATGCAGGAGAAAAACAAACGTTGTGCGGCATCGTAAGAAGAAAAGCTAAGTTGTTCTGACATTTAAATAAATTCTTGATAAAGCCTGTCATGGGAAGAATGATGACAGTGAACTAAAGTCCCGTATTATAGGGTATTTTTGGTCTTTTATTCTTGCATTGTCCAGTTTCTGCGGGTTGTATAATTTTAAGAAAATTCTAAAGGTTTCACTCAATTTGTTTTTACAAAAACTGATGCTTTAACCTGGAAACCCCGGTTGAATGGGGTTTTAATAATGCCGCGTTATAACAAAATGTGGATTTTTAGCGTAGTAATCGGCCTTCGACTGCAAGGTGTCAGTAAGACGCATGCTGAAGTTGGTCAATTAGATATTTCTTATATATCGCATAATCAGTAACTTATAATTGTATTTTTGAAAGAGGTTCCCTGGGAGGCTGTCCGAGAATAGCAGAATCAGTGATTTTGAAAGATTTATATTCATATAAATCAAGCTGTTGAAAATTTAATTTTTTCAAAAATTGAGTTCTCGGACAGCCTCCTAGAAGTGCTGCAAAGCATCAATATACACATCACACATTAGAGCTCCACGTTAGTATCTTCTTTTGATGTGAAAAAAGTTGGATAGAGGGGTGTTAAAAGCCCGAATTTAAAGTGAAGAAGCTATAAAGAATTTTTATATTACCTATGAATGATCATGTTTCTGCCCAAAACGATGCTTTAAATGAAGAAGAAATGTCAATTAAAGATAAACTGATTGACATGATCCACAACCATCCTGATCTGCCGACATTGGGAAGCTCCATAGCCCAGGTTGTTCAGTTGACTTCCTCGGATGGTCAATCGCGAGAGCAATTGGCAAGTTTGGTTCTCACTGATCCTTCGCTGACCTTGAAGATTCTTCGTCTGGCCAACTCAATGACTTATCGCGCCACGACACAGGCGATTACGAGTATTTCCGTAGCGATTCAGTTGCTGGGTATGGAAACCGTAAAAACATGCGCGCTGGCGATGCTGTTAGTCGACAGAATGCCGCGTAAACATGCCAGATCGGTACGTACCGAACTGATGATTGCATTGTCCGCCAGTCTGATAGGCCGCAATCTGGCTAAACGCAGTTCGTTTCCAAATGCGGAGGAAGTTGCCGTCGCGGCTTTGTTTAAAAATATGGGCAGATTTATTCTGGCTGTTTATGATGATGCAATGTATCGGAAAACGATGAAGCTGTCGATGGAAAAGGAATATACCGAATCAAAGGCTTCACTCGAGATGCTGGGATGCACTTTCAGCTGGCTTACCGATTATGCGTTGCGAGTGTGGCTTATTCCGGATCCAATCGTACAGGCTATGAAGCTTATTCCAGGCAGGATTCTTAAGTCACCTAAAAATCGGAATGAATGGATGCAGCAGGTCACTGAGTTTAGTAACAGGGCTGCGCTGATGACGTTTAAGGATGCGACATCACAAGCGGACACAATGACCGATGAACTTCTCATCCGCTTTGGCGGGGCCTTGGATATTGATGCGACGAAGCTTGAAAACATTGTCAGTGAAACAGCGGAACAATTCCGCGATATCAATAACTCGTTCACGGAAATGATGCAAGGCGGGGAAGAAGTCACCAATCAACCGTTATCGGCGCATGTTGAAAGCAGTGGATTATCGGCCGTGACCGACCATATGGATCTATGGATCAATCAAACAGTGGGTGTCCTGGGTAATCGCAAACCGGCTAATGCGGCAGATCTGCTTCTCGAGGGGGTGCAGGAAGTAACCGAATTGATGGCTTCACAGTCATGCAGTATCAATACACTGTTGACGCTGGTAGTTGAAACTTATTACCGCAGTCTGGGTTTTCAGTTCGTAACCATCTGTGTCAAGGATGTGCGAACCAATCAGTTCAAAGCAAGGAATTCGGCAGGCATCAATCATCAGGACCTGCAGAAAAGTTTTGTATTTCCGGATTCGACCGCAACAGATTTGTTTAGTATCGCGATACAGCGAAACGTTGATTTGGCGATATCCGATGCAACGGAACCAAAGATCCGCAGCGCCTTGCCCGGCTGGCACAGGCGCTTATTACCCGACACCAAGAGTTTTATGGTTTTGCCTTTGGTAGTACAGGACAAACCGATCGGCATGATTTATGCCGATCGCCCGGTTATTGTCCGTGAAGGTATTACGGTCAGGGAAATGAAGCTGATCAAAGCATTGAAGGCGAATGTGCTGGTTGCGCTGAATGCATGATCCTAAAAACCTCGGTTGACCGTTATCCGCAATGACTAACGGTATGAACAAATAGAACAACCTGAGCAATACCCGTTTACCCAGATGGTGAATCACACTATGGTATTTATAGCACGCCGCTTTTTAATTCCGGCTGTGTTGCAATTCTTTGTAATAACGCGTTATTAAACCTCATTGTGCCTTGCCGGAAATAAGAGTCAACGCATTCTAAATCCCATTCAACTGAGGTTTTTAGGTTAATGAATCATGTCATTATTCTGGTCGAGTGTGAGAAGCCAGGCAGGCGTGCCGGAAAGCGATGAGGGTTTTTTCGGCGTGTCCCAAAACTGCTTTCGCTGGATATTTCTTTTTCTTTTTGTCAGTTACGCCGGATGGCAGGCCGGTCAATAGGCCAATCCCTTCGGTCACATGTTTCATCGTGTAGATATGAAATTTGCCTTGCCTGACGGCATCAACCACACTGTAATCGAGCATCAAGTGGCGCTGGTTCTGACAGGGGATCAGCACGCCCTGTTCGCCCGTCAGTCCGCTGTTTTTGCAAATGTTGAAAAAACCTTCTATTTTTTCGTTAATGCCGCCGACCGGAAGGACATCACCGTACTGATTCATTGCGCCGGTAATGGCTATGCTCTGTTTGACCGGAATTCTCGACAGGGAAGAGAGGAGCGCGAAAAATTCGGCACAGGATGCCGAGTCGCCTTCAATCATCGAATATTCCTGTTCAAAAACAATCGACGCGCTCAAAGCAATCGGGGCCAGATGCGCAAATAATGCCGAAAGATAGTTCTGCAGAATGAGTACACCTTTATCATGAATCGGTCCTGACATATTGACTTCATGCGCGATATTGAGCAGACCGTCTTCACCAGCAAAAGTATGCGCTGTAATGCGTACCGGAGTGCCGAAGCGATGATCACCCATATCAATCTGGGTAATGGCATTCAGTTGTCCGGTTTCCTCGCCTTGCAGAGCGATCAGGATGTCGCCGTCGGCGATGGATTCCTGCAGCCATTGATCAGGGTAGTTATGGCGTAAGGTACGCGCTTCTAATGCGGCGGCGATATCAATACACTCAACCAGACTACCATTTCTTGCAGTGCATAATGCGGCGCTTTCCAGTATCAGCATTTCCGTGCGTGCAAAGATAGCGCTTTGTTGTGTCTGGTCATCAACTTCGCGATGGGATTCTTCCAATAAACGCGCAACGGCTTCGGCAGTGAAATGCGGCAGTTTCTTTGACATACAGATATGTGCAACAAAAATTGACGAGGCATGATACGTTTCAGGACTGGATTTGAAGCTGTCGGCAAAGTCGACCTTGACGCGGAAGCGGCGAATAAATTCAGGATCTTCTTCCTGTAAAAAATAAAAATCTTCACGGGAACCGACTAACACGATTTTGACGTCGATGTTGACTGCCTCCGGTATGATCGGTGCCGGTATGCTTGCAGTCAGGACAGATGTCTGTTCTTCGATCTGCAGTCGGTTACAGCGTAAAAGTCGGCGCAGTTTTGTCCAGACGGCGGCATCGGTTAATAAATCACTCAAATGCAGCATGATGAAACCGCCGTGCGCCTTATGAAAACTGCCTGCGCGGATACGCATGAAATCGGCTTTTGTCTTCTCATATTCAAACGGATAATCGATATTACCGAATAACGTATGCATCAGCGGATTGTCTTCGAGAATGACCGGCGCGCCGGACAGCACGTGATTGTCTACAATCAGGTTGATCTGGTAGCGCGACAGCACCTGCTCCAGTTCATTCTGCCGTTTTTCGTCTTTCTCGTGATTTGTTTCGAACAGCGATAGATTATCCAGAATATCCTGGATAATTTGATTGAAATAGGTTTTTAATTGCGTCTCGGTGCTGATTTTGCGCAGCAGGCCGTCACGCATTTTTTTTACTTCCTGATTCAACAAGGGTTTGATCGTAGTGCGCTTCAATGCCATTGCCGCGGTACTTCTTTCGCTGTCGATACGCTTGATCTCTTCAAAAAAATCGATAATTGCGGCATGCAACTGCTGTTCGGCCTGATCAATTTCTGTCCGGCGTGTTTTGGACAGTTTGAATAAACTGTCTTCAGTCAGGATTTTTCCTTTGTCGTCGAGCAGCGTAAAGACAATCTGATCAGCTTCACGGCGAATTGAAAAATTACGTTTTTCAGCAAATACATCGAGCCTGGCATAGTATTTTGCTTCAGCGTCATTGAATTTTTTCAATAGCTGCTCATGTTTGATTTTAAAACCCTGGCCGCTCAGGCAGCGTGCAATTTCTTCAGGCAGTGATTTTGCAAAGTGCAACAGGCATTGGCGCAGCTGTCGCCCTTGTCCCGCGGGCAAATACAAAGCGAGCGGGTTTTCGGGGGAAGCGAAATTATATATATAGCATAAATCCGGCGGCGGGTTACGCTTTGCAGCTGCGCTGATCATGGCTTGCTGCAATAACGAGGAGCGACCGCTGCCTGCCTCGCCCAGTACGAATAAATGGTAATCGGATTGCTGCATGGCAAGTCCAAAGTGTGCCGCTTTTTCTGCGCGCTCCTGGCCTATCCATGACAGGGCGCATTGTTCCAGCGCTGATGTGTCTTTGAATCCGAGTGCATCAGGATCGATTTGAATACGTAGCTCGGCGGGTTTCAATGATTGTGCGGACATTTAATGTGAAGATGAATTATTGATTGATTTTTAATTGTTTTTTTTACGCTGATGTTCAGTCAATGCCGAGAAAGCCGCCAGACTGATGGTTCCAAAGCTGCGAATAAAGTTGATTATTGGCGATCAACTTGGCATGGGCGCCTTGTTCGACAATCCGTCCCTGATCGAAAACAATGAGACGATCCATGGCGGCGATCGTGGACAGGCGATGTGCAATGGCGATGACGGTTTTTCCCTGCATGAGTTGATACAGATTTTGCTGGATACCCGCTTCCACTTCAGAATCAAGTGCTGAGGTGGCTTCATCCAGCACCAATATCGGCGCATTCTTTAATAATACTCTGGCGATGGCGATACGCTGCCGCTGACCGCCGGAAAGTGTTACACCCCGCTCGCCGACATGCGCATCATAACCGGTGCGACCTTTGATGTCTTTTAAAGTCAGAATAAAGTCATGTGCATGGGCTCTTATCGCTGCGTCAATCATCTGCGCTTCCGTTGCGTCCGGTTTGCCAAAAAGTATGTTGTCGCGCACAGAACGATGCAGCAGCGATGTATCCTGGGTAACCATGGCGATATTACTGCGCAGACTATCCTGGGTGACATTGCGGATATTTTGCCCGTCAATGGTTATTGTGCCTCGCTGAATATCATAAAAACGTAATAATAGATTAACGAGGGTGGATTTTCCCGCTCCGGAGCGACCGACGATGCCCACTTTCTCGCCAGGCTCAATGGCGAAATCCAGCTCATAAAAGATCCAGGATGTGTTTTTCCCGGTTGACGTGGTTCCGAGATTATCCGCATGATATGAGAAACATACTTTGTCGAATTGTATTGCGCCACGTGTAACTCTTAATGTCTCTGCATTTGCAACATCGCTGACACTTTGCGTATTCGACAGCGTATTCAGGCCATCCTGAACCGTTCCGATATTTTCAAACAGCGTATTGACTTCCCACATCACCCAGTGTGACATGCCGGTCAAGCGAATTGCGAGACTCATGGCGATCGCGATTGCGCCGGGACCGATAGCCTGATCCATCCACAATACAATACCAAGAACGCATGTCGCGAATACGAGCAGCATATTAATTATCCAGACACATATATTCAATCCGGTTGCCAGGCGCATTTGTGGATGCACGGTATTCATAAATTCCTGCATACCGGTTTTGGCATAGGATGACTCCCGGTCGCTGCTGGAGAACAGCTTTAATGTGAGGATATTGGTGTAGCTGTCAACAATGCGGCCTGTCATCAGGGAGCGGGCGTCTGCCTGTAATGTGGAGATATATTTGAGTTTGGGAACAAAGTATGACAGTGCGCTGATATATGCCATCAGCCACACCAGCAGCGGAAGGCATAAGCGCAGATCGGCGTCGGCTACGAGCAACAGGGTCGTTATAAGATAGACGGTGACAAAAAGGATGACATCCAGCAGTTTCATCACCGTTTCACGCACTGACAGCGCTGTCTGCATGACTTTTGTGGCAATGCGCCCGCTGAATTCGTGCTGAAAAAAAGCGTAACTCTGGTTGAGCAGGTAGCGGTGCGCCAGCCAGCGTATCCGCATTGGAAAATTACCCATGAGTGTCTGTTGAATGACCAGGGAATGCACAGACACGATGACCGGTATGAATACCAGTATGAAGAATGACATGGCCAGCAGGAGCGGCCATTCGGTCTCAAAAAATTGTGCAGTGTTCTGTTCTGTCAGCCAGTCGACCATCTGTCCCAGTATGGCATAAAGCATGGCTTCGCTGATGGCGAGACAGGTAGTCAGGACAGCCATCAAAATCAGATAAGGCTCTATTCCGCGCATATAATGGCGGCAGAATTGATAAAGCCCTTTAGGTGGTTCGGATGGGTGTTCGGGCGGGAAGGGGGTTATCAGTCGTTCAAAAAAACTGAACATAGGAGCGCCTCTAAAAATTCAGAATTTTAAACAGGACGAGGCACGAACAAATAAAATTGACGCGGCATGGGATTGATAGGTAAGAAAATATTTTTTGTGAACAACGGCGTATTGTAATAAAATCTGGATTTTAGCGATGGTCATAGGTCATTCAGCCTATAGACATCATTGTGTGACTCACCATCCGGATGAACCAGCATTGCTCGAATTGTTTCATGTATTCCTATCGTTAGTCATTTCGGATAACGGTCAACTGCGGTTTTTAGGTTTATGATAACGATCAGTCGAGGCTTATAGGTTCAGGCATGCAACAGGGTTTTAGCCGGCGCTAAGACGTTCAAATATTCGGAAGCCAGCAACGTAGGTGCCGATCGCTGAACCCAGTGTGGATAAAATGAAGATCAGTAAAATGCGTGTGACCTGATTGTTCCACCACCCTTTTAATGTTGTTGTATCACTGCGCAAGCGATGAAAGTCGCCAACTGTGGGTTTGCGTAAATAAATCTCTACTGCCGCGACAACCATCCCGGCGCCTATCGTCGGATTCAATGAAGTCAACGGTGCGGCGCAAAAAGCAGTCAGTACCGTCAAAGGGTGCGCAAGGGCAATGGCGGCGCCAAGCGCAGACAGTCCGCCGTTGATCAGTATCCAATCTAAAATCATTGCAGTTCCGATCTCCGGGCTGCGCGCGAAGCCGATAACGAAACCGGTCAGAATCAATAGGACAACTACCCAGGGTAAGTATTTAAACCAGTTTGAGGTTTCAGGTACTCTGTCCAGTTCGGTGATGGTATCGTCAGGGTTGTTGATATGTCTGTTTTCCAGTTGATACTGCATGCCTTTCATGTGACCGGCGCCAACGACCGCAAGGATATGTTGATAATTGCTCTCCCGGCTTTCCTTGATCAACCGGGCGGACATATATTGGTCACGTTCGGTGATTAAAGGCTCGAACAAATCCTTTTCATCTTCGGCAAACTGAGAGAAGCTGCTTTCAAGTACATCGCCTTCCTTTAGCTTTTCAATTTCGGCTTCGTTGAATTTTTCCTTGCTGATAACGCTGCTGATCAGTCCGCTGAATAATCCGATACGCTTCCACCACGGGACATTATGATAAATACGCTTAAGTGTTGTACCGATTTCCCGGTCGATCAGAAGCACCGGGAGTTTCGCGGCTTGCGCATCGTTTATCGCCACGCGCATTTCGGCGCCGGGTTCAATGTTGAACTGTTCAGCCATGCGCTGTTGAAAAGCGCCGAGCGCCAGATTGGCCGCCACCATGCTGGCCTGACCTTTTTTGATGACCTGAAACAAATCCATTTTTGCCATGGCGTCGGGATCAACTATTGCCTTGTGGCGACTCGGACATAATTCAACAGCCACTGCGTCATATGCTCCGGAAGCGATCAATTCCTGAACTTTATCCGCGCTTGCTCTGGAAACATGGGCTGTACCAAGAATAGTGATACTGCGATTATCCATTATAATGGTTCTAATCGGTTCTATAACCGCGCTACTTTTTAGGGCACAATCTTGGCCGGATAATTCTAACTTTGTCATAAAAGGATATGATTGACTGATCTATCTGGATGTTCTATCTGATCTGAAGTTGCGGTACTGATGAAAAAATAGAAGGCTGATGGCTGTAGTAAGAAACTCAATTGGTTTGAACATTGTGTAAATGTAACTCAAGAACAATTATATGAATCATTGATTCGGGTTGTTTGATTCAAGTCACGGGAATATGTTGGAAATAGAGTTAGATTATGCATTTACTTAAGACTTTGGTTTGTATTTTTTTTGTTAATATGTTTAAGACATATGGATATGATTCATTTTTATCCAAAACCGAATAAATGCATGCCAGTCGCATTTGCTTAAGGCAAACCGCCATTGTACGGTATTTAAGTTGTGTTTGAAGATTTTATGACGAGGCCCTTTTAATCCCTGCTACCCAGTAGGGATTTTTTTTGGCGAACACTAACTGTATTGATGCTCGAACAGGTGTTAATCAATCACCATGACGGGTCTAATGGCGAGACGCTGTTGAATTGTAGTGGCAGCCTGCTGCGCCATTGCCAGGTTGGTATAGGGGCCGGCATGGATTTTAAACAGACCATCTCTTTTTCTGATGCCTACTGTTTTTCCCAGCGACGGAAGTCTTTGCTGGATCCGGGTCAGATAATTCCGCGCATTATGTACGGTAGCAAAAGCACCCAGTTGAAGATACGTTTCAGCGAAGTCGTTTTGTCTTTCCTCAGTCACGGGCTTCCGGGCGGGTATGGTTGCGGCGATTTGCTGATTTTTGTACTCATTCGGTATGATGGATTCAACAATGACTTCGCCACTGCCGCCTTCGATGATTTCAAGTTTGTGCGCGGCAGTATAGGATAAATCAATGAGACGATCCGAAAGAAACGGTCCGCGGTCATTGATGCGTACAATGACAGATTTGCCATTATTAATATTAGTCACACGCGCATAACTCGGCAATGGCAGTGTCGGGTGTGCCGCAGTCATTTCGTACATGTCGTAAGATTCGCCCGATGCAGTCGGGTTGCCATGATAGCGTCGTCCATACCACGAAGCCGTGCCCCGTTTCTTATAAGGCTGGAGTGATGTCATTGGGGTAAAAGATTTTCCCATTGCTTCATAGGGACGCATGTTAATTTCACGCAGCGGCTCAAATTTGGGTACGGCATCAGGAATCGCATCAAGATTGCTGGGTGGATTATCTCCCGGGCCGTCATCAAGGTAGTAACCGCCGCTCTGGAATGCTGTTTTTTGATTGGAGGCGCCGGTTGCTTCGAATTGATCCAATGTATTGAATTGCGATGTACTGGCGCAGCCTGATAAAGAAAGAAATACTACAGGCGCTATTATTTTTGTAATGACAGTTGATAGCGAAGGAAGTATGTTTTTATGTATCGAAAGTCTTTTTATCATGTTTTTACCAATTTAGGGTGTGTTTGTATACTCATTAAAATACCAAAACCGAGTAGCATGGTTACCATGGCTGTTCCACCGTAGCTGATTAACGGTAGCGGCACGCCGACGACCGGCAGAATGCCGCTCACCATGCCCATGTTGACAAATATATAAGTACAGAAAGTAAGCGTAATGGAGCCCGCTATAAGTCTTGTAAACTGTGTCGAAGCATTTGCTGTAATAACCATGCAGCGTCCGATGACAATTAAATAGAGCAATAATAATAGAGAATTGCCGATTAAGCCAAATTCTTCTGAAAATACTGCAAAAATAAAATCTGTACTTTGCTCAGGCAAAAAATCCAATTGCGCCTGCGTGCCTTTCTGCCAGCCTTTACCAACAACACCGCCTGAGCCGATTGCTATCGATGATTGAATGATATGATAACCCGCACCCAGAGGATCCTGAGAAGGGTCGAGCATTGTTAAAACACGCCGGCGCTGATAATCATGCATAAATGACCAAAGTACGGGAATACAGGCCAGTGCGGAAAGCAGCAACCCACAGATAACGCGCCAGGACAAGCCTGCAAGAAACAAAACATAAAAACCGCTGACAGCAATGAGTAATGCCGTACCCAGATCGGGTTGGCGTAAAATCAGCAGGACAGGTAGAATCAGTATGACTGTGGCGCCGACGTACTCTTTCAGGCGCAATGTAATTTCATTTTTATCAAAATACCAAGCCATCATCAACGGCACAGCGATTTTCATTATTTCGGAAGGCTGAATGCGTGTGATGCCGATATTCAGCCAGCGGCGTGCGCCATTATGTATTTCGCCAAACAGCGCAACGCCGATCAGCATTATCAGTCCGATCATATACAGCGGTAAAGCCAGGCGCATAATTTGCTGCAAAGGCACATTGGCCGCCAGCCACATCACGAACAGCGCTACGCAAATATGTAACACCTGCTTGCCGATCCTGGTGGCATCGCTCCCGGTTGCGCTATACAGCGTGAATAAACCTACAGTCATCAGAAGAAGCAGGCCGATCAACAGAAATTTGTCGATATAGCGCGTCAGATAGTACCAGAGTTTACCTGGATCAAACGCTGAAGATTTAAAATCAGAACCGGATGTGCTGGCCATGATTTTTAGTGGTGATGATCATGCGAATGATCATGCCGGGTTGCTTGCACTATTTTGGCCTCTTTAGGTTTTGGCAATTTGCCGAGCAAATAGTAGTCGAAAATCTGTCTTGCAATCGGCGCTGCTGTTGCGCCGCCGCTGCCGCCATTTTCTACCAGTATCGACAGCGCAATGACCGGCTGTTCAGCAGGTGCATAGGCAACAAACATGGCATGATCCCGATGGTGTTCAGCAATCAGATCCGCTCTATAGCGTTCATTTTGCTTGATTCCAATGACTTGCGAGGTGCCGGTTTTGCCCGCAAATGTATATTCGGCACCAGCGGCCGCGCTTGCTGCCGTGCCGCCTGGCCGAGTGACATCGATCAGCGCTTTGTGCACCAATTCCATATGCCTTGGATTATGGTCGACAGTATATAATAATTTTTTTTCCAGCTCTCTTTCATAGCCTGTCTGGAGATTAGCGATTTTTTTGACCAGATGGGGTTGATAAGCTTTTCCACGATTGGCGATAATAGCTGTCGAAAACGCCAGTTGCAGCGGAGTTGCTAAAACGTAACCCTGTCCGATACCTACGGAAATCGTATCACCAGCATACCATTTCTGGTTAAAACGGCGCATTTTCCATTCTTGCGATGGCAACAGACCATCGACTTCGCCGAAAATATCAATACCCGTTTTTTGTCCCAAGCCATAGCGTTGAATATAGTTATGTATGCGGTCTATACCCATATCGTGCGCGAGGCTGTAATAGTATGTGTCGCATGAAACAACGAGTGATTTGTGCAGATCGACCCGGCCATGACCGCCTATTTTCCAATCGCGATAACGCCGTTCTGATCCCGGCAGTCTAAAAAAACCGGCATCACTTATCGCATACCCCGGGGAGCGGAAGCCTAATTCCAGTGCCGCAAGTGCCATAAAAGGTTTGAACGTTGATCCCGGTGGATAGACGCCACGCAAAGCGCGGTTGTTCAGAGGACGATCAAATGCATTATTCAACTGATTCCAGTTTGCGTGATCAATGCCACCGACAAACAGATTGGCATCAAAACTGGGTTTGCTGACAAAAGCAAGTACTTCGCCGTTATTTGGATCGATCGCAACGAGTGCGCCGCGGCGATCGCCAAAAACCTCGTCAACCATTTTCTGCAGATCGATATCCAGGGTCAGTATCAGATTGTTGCCGGACACAGGGGGCGTGCGGGACATAACCTGGATTGAACGACCGGCCACATCGGTTTCAACTTCCTCAAAACCGGTTATGCCATGCAATTCTTTTTCATAGCTCTGTTCGAGGCCAATGCGGCCGATAAAATGTGAGCCGCGATAATTATCCAGTTCATCCGCGGCTTCCAGTTGTTCAAGGTCTTTATCACTGATGCGGCTGATATAGCCGACAACATGCGCCGCGAGCTCGCCATAGGGGTAATAGCGCATAATACGTGCCTGGATTTCGATGCCTGGAAAACGATAACGGTTTGCGGCAAAGCGCGCAACTTCTTCATCAGTCAGTCGATTGCGTATCGGAAGGCTTTTGAACCGCCTGTTCTCGCGCATAAGCTTCCTGAACTGCTCAAGATCTCTGGCTGTGATTTCAACAATTGTCGCAAGCTCTTTTAAGGCAGGCTCAAGATCAGGAACTTTGTTCGGTGTGATTTCCAGGGTATAGGTTGAAAAATTCTGCGCCAGTATTTTACCGTTACGATCGAGAATAAGACCACGGTTGGGTACCAGAGGCATAATCGTAATGCGATTAGCTTCCGCCAGGGTGTGATAGTGATCGCGCTGCGTAACTTGCAGATAAAAAAAACGGGCAAACAGTATCAAAAACAGCAGAATGATAAATACAGCACTGATCATCAATCGCTTGCGAAACTTGTGAAGCTCGAGCGGGTGATTTCTGAGTTCTACATTTTGTGTCATCGTGTGTCGTCGTTCCTGAATCTGAGCGGCAGGCTGAGCATGTAAGATAACACCGGCCAGAGCAGAATGCCGGTCAAAGATGGCAGATAAAACTGCCAGCCTGGAAAATTGGCATCATTGAACATAGTGATCAGAATCTGAAGCGTTTGCATACCGATAAGTATCAGACCGATTTGTGGAGCCTGTTTCATTAAACTGAAGATTCTGATCCGGCGCCGAAATACAGAAGCCAGGTACACCACGGCGCAATATACCATGGCATTATGCCCCAGGATGCCGGCATGATGAACATCCATCATCAAGCCTGCGCAAAAGGCCAGCGTCATCCCTAAACGCTGTGGCTGATTGACGCGCCAGTAGAGTATGATCAGGGCAACAAAATCGGGCCGCAATGTGAGCAGTGATGCGTTAAGTGGAATGAAATTCAGAATAAGCGCAGCGGCCAGTGTCAGCAAAACATAGCCTGTTTTTGCCGGAGGCAGCATTTCCTGATCAAGATATTGACTGGAAGCTTTTTTTGTACCATTGAGGATTATTGATTTCAATGTCTGGCAGTCTCGGTGTGGTTTTCTTGTTGATCGAATGGCGTAGAGGCTGACGGTGAAAGAGACAGGATAAGCACCTGCCGGTTACGGTCGACGCCGGCGACCGGTGTTCCCGTAATTTGCGCAAAATGATCCGCTGAATGGCGCTTGATATCTTTTATGATCGCTACCGGCAGCCCTCTGGGATATACGCCGCCGATGCCCGATGTGACAAGCAAATCACCGGTTCGAATATCCGTGTTGACCGACAGGTAACGTAATTCGATTTCGTTGTTTTTGCCGGTGCCGGAAATTACGGTGCGAACATTGTTGCGTACGATTTGTATCGGTACAGAGTGATCCCGGTCGGTAATCAGCGTAACTTCGGCTGTCGCTGGATAAACTCTCGTGATTTGTCCGATTACACCTTTGTTATCGATCACGACTTGTCCGGCGCGGATATCATACAAGCTGCCTTTATTGATTATGATTTTATGACTGAACGGATCGCGCGGCGTATAAAGTATTTCTGCCATAACGGCTTTGGCGGTTGTTTTGGTTTCAATCGTGTTGACTGCGCCAAGCAGTTTGCGCAAATGCGCATTTTCGGCTTCCACTGCGCTCAGGCGTAACAGTTTCTCGCTGTCGTGCAGGTAGCGTTTTCTGAGGTAGGCATTTTCTTCAACAATATGCATATTGCCAATAGATTCCCGAATAATATCCTGGGCTCTGATGGGAAAGAGCGCGGCTTGCTGTAATGGATAGATTATGATTGCGATAGTCTGGCGAAGCTCTGGAATATATTTAAAATGTAGATCGTCAGCGATAAGCAGGCATGATAGAAAAAAGCATAAAGCCAACCGGGTGAGCGGCCCCGGGCCATGTCTGAAAAACTGAGGTGCTGAATTCATTACAATACGTCTTTCAGGGTATGAGCTGAAGTACAGTTCAACTGTTTCGACAGTTCTTTCAGATTTTCCTGATCTTTTGACTGACTGTTGAAGCTAATCATAAGTAATCACTGAGATCCGGCAAAAATATTCCGATGAGTAAGGTTTATGTTTTCAGCCTACAATCCGGAAAAGTTCAAAAAAAATGCACGTTGTGGCTAATACTGATTTAACCAAAACACCTCAGTTGAATGGGGTTTAAAGTGCGTTGATTTTTATTTTTGGCAAGGCACAATGAGGCGTAACAACGCGTTATTACAACGAATTGTAACGCAGCCAGAATTAAAAAGCGGCGTGCTATAAACACCATCGCTTGACTCACCATCCGAATGGTCCGGCATTGCTCGAATTGTTTCATGTATTCCTAGCGTTAGTCATCTCGGATAACGGTCAACTGAGGTTTTTAGGCTTGAGCCTTGATCTGTAAAACAAAGCAGTGCTGCACATGAAATAATCAGTGCATGAAACGCTGCCAGGAGTCTGTCGGACTGAGGCAATCGTCGCGAGCCGAGTGGGAGAACGAGCGCGGATTTTCTCAATTTTGAGGCGCATAGCAGGACGATGTAACGAAAAATTGAGGAAATATGAGCCGTTATTCCATTGGCGCGGTAGATCAGTCTATTCTCGAACAGTCTCCTAGTCATTGGCAAAAATACCGATGACATGGTCCATGTTTTCCAGTGCAATTCCTGCGCCACGCGCAACACAGGTTAACGGGTCATCGGCAATGATGACGGACAGGCCTGTTTCTTCCATGATCAGGCGGTCTATGTCGCGCAATAACGCACCGCCGCCGGTCATTACCATGCCTTTTTCGGCGATATCGGCGCCGAGTTCTGGCGGCGTATGTTCCAGAGCTGTTTTGACAGCACTTGCAATACTGTTCAAGGGCTCGGTTAACGCTTCCAGAATTTCATTGCTGGAAATGGTGAAGCTGCGCGGAATGCCTTCCGCCAGATTGCGTCCTTTTACTTCTATCTCACGTACTTCAGAGCCTGGGAATGCCGAACCGATTTCTTTTTTGATAAACTCGGCGGTTACTTCACCTATCAGCATGCCGTAATTACGGCGAATATAGTTAATGATGGCTTCATCAAATTTGTCACCGCCGACGCGTACCGAATTGGAGTAGACAATGCCACCGAGAGAGATGATGCCAACCTCGGTCGTGCCGCCGCCAATATCGACAACCATTGATCCGGTTGGTGATTCTACCGGCAGATCGGCGCCAAGTGCCGCCGCCATGGGTTCTTCAATCAATTCCACTTTACGTGCGCCTGCGCCGTAAGCCGCCTCGCGAATGGCGCGGCGTTCCACCTGGGTGGAGCCGTAAGGGACACAGATAACAATGCGTGGATTGGCGGAAAATAATCGGGGTGGGTTAACTTTGCGAATGAACATTTTGAGCATCTGCTCGGTAACGGTGAAGTCGGCGATTACGCCATCTTTCATGGGACGGATTGCCGTGATGTTGCCGGGTGTGCGACCTAGCATCTGTTTGGCCGCCAGGCCGACCTGCTGGATCATTTTTTTGCTGTTTGTGCCACTTTCTTCACGGATCGCTACGACAGACGGCTCATCGAGAACGACGCCCTGACCCCGGACATAAATCAGCGTATTGGCAGTACCCAGGTCGATGGCCATGTCTGTTGAAAAATAGCTACCCAAAAAATTGTTGTTCAGAAAATTAAACATAGTGGCAATATCCGTTATGAATTGATAGTGATGCGAATATAATCGAAAAAAATATCAGAAAATGATACGTTAAATCAGTGTCGCCGTGATAATCTAGCGCTATTTTAATATAAGATTCTTAAGCCATATGACTTTATCGATAAATGATGTTAAACAGGTAGCCGGCCTTGCTTACATAAAGGTAAGTGAAGAAGAAGCTGAGGCTGCGCTGTCTCAATTGTCCGGTATTTTTAAACTGATAGAAACCATGCAGGCAGTCGATACATCGCATGTTGAGCCGATGTCGCATGCTCAGGATTTAGTGCAGCGATTACGTGAGGACAAAGTGACCGAATCCGATCAGCGTGATTTGTGTCAGTCCATAGCGCCACAGGTTGAAAATGGTCTTTACCTCGTGCCAAAAGTTATTGAATAAGAATTTATGCGGCTTAGGCTTATGATCCGAACCGGGAAATCTTCATAAAGCGCATGAAGTGTTAATCACGTGTAATCTGCTTTTAATGACAACGAAGCTGCGCCTTGTTTATATCAGGCCGCGTGCAAAAATCAAAAATGACAGTAATCGGTTAAAATGCAAGCGCAGCAATTCAGTAATTTTCTAACCGACATATTCTATACTTCCCGTTAAGTAAATACCAATCATGTTTAATGACAGTCTTAAGCAGCTATCCGAACGGCTGGTAAATCGAGAGATATCCAGCGTTGAACTGACCACTGAATTTCTCCGGCGTATCGGAAAACTGAATCCGCAATACAATGCTTTCATTACCGTTGACGAGGAAAAATCACTGACTCAGGCAAGACATGCGGATCAGAAAATCGCCGCAGGAGAAATGGGCCCATTGACAGGAATACCCGTGGCGCAGAAAGATATATTTTGTGCCAAAGGCTGGTTAACGACCTGCGGCTCAAAAATGCTTTCGAATTTCGTATCGCCTTATGATGCAAGTGTCATTGAACGATTTAATCAGGCTGGAGCTATTAATATCGGCAAGACCAATATGGATGAGTTTGCCATGGGATCGAGTAACGAGACTTCTTATTTCGGTCCCGTGCGTAATCCCTGGGATGCTGCGGCAGTTCCAGGCGGCAGTTCCGGCGGATCGGCCTGTGCGATTGCCGCACGTATGGCGCCTGCCGCTACGGGCACCGATACCGGCGGCTCCATTCGCCAGCCGGCGGCATTATGTGGCATATCAGGCATTAAACCAACTTATGGCACCGTATCACGGTACGGCATGATCGCGTTCGCATCAAGCCTGGATCAGGGCGGGCCAATGGCAAAGTCGGCGGAAGATCTTGCGTTGATGCTGAATGTCATGACCGGTTTCGATGAACGCGACTCAACCAGTCTGCAGCGCGAGAAAGAAGATTATGCCCGTGATCTGAATAAACCGCTGTCCGGCCTGCGTGTCGGATTGCCCAGGGAATATTTTGCCAAGGGCATGAGTAGTGATGTTGAGAAAGCAATCGAACAGGCGCTGGATGAATACCGCAAATTAGGCGCGCAGACTGTCGAGGTGTCGCTGCCGAATTCATCGCTATCGATACCTGTCTATTATGTGCTTGCGCCCGCCGAGGCTTCCAGCAACCTGTCGCGATTCGACGGCGTACGCTACGGTTACCGCGCGCGGGCATTTCAAGACCTGGCGGAAATGTACCGGAATTCGCGCGCAGAAGGTTTTGGCGCCGAGGTCAAGCGCCGGATTCTGATCGGCACTTACGTGCTGTCTCATGGTTATTACGATGCGTATTACATCAAAGCGCAGAAATTGCGCCGCCTGATTGCGCAGGATTTCAAGGATGCATTCAAACAATGCGATGTCATCATGGGACCAACAACGCCGGCTGTTGCTTTTGATCTGGGTGAAAAAAGCAGTGACCCCATTCAAATGTATCTGTCGGATATTTATACCAGCGCAGCAAATCTGGCGGGATTGCCGGGTATGTCGATCCCCGTCGGTTTTGGCGAGAAAATGAGACCGGTAGGCCTGCACATTGTCGGCGATTATTTTACGGAAGCGCGCATGTTGAATATCGCTCATCAATACCAGTTGATTACAGACTGGCACCAGAGCGCGCCGAACCTGTAAATACGGATTGGTATAGTTTTGAATACTTTTCAATAAGAGGGCGCCTCTAAAAATTCAAAGTTTTAAACAGAAAATGAGCAAAACACGGCGCGAGCAAATAATATCGACGCAGCATATGATTAATATGTAAGGAAATATTTTTTGAGAGTAACAAGTTGTTGTGACAAAATCTGGATTTTTAGTGATGTCCAAGAATAAATTCGGGAATTATTATGCAGTGGGAAATTGTCATCGGTCTGGAAGTACACGCTCAGCTTTCGACGCAATCAAAAATTTTTTCGGGCGCATCGACTGCTTACGGCGCGTTGCCTAATACGCAGGCATCCTTTGTCGATCTGGCATTGCCGGGTGTTCTGCCGGTACTGAATCGCGGCGCGGTTGAACGTGCAATCAAATTCGGTCTGGCAGTCAAAGCAACAATCAATTCACCTTCGATTTTTGCGCGTAAAAATTATTTTTATCCGGATTTACCGAAAGGTTATCAGATCAGTCAGTACGAACGGCCGATTGTGGAAGGCGGCAGTATCGGTATACAGGTTGGCGAGACAGAAAAAACGATACGCCTGACCCGCGCGCATCTGGAAGAAGATGCGGGGAAATCGCTGCACGAAGATTTTCACGGTATGAGTGGAATCGACCTGAACCGGGCGGGTACGCCATTGCTGGAAATTGTTTCCGAGCCTGATTTGCGCAGCAGCGTGGAAGCAGTGGCTTACGCCAGGACCATGCACGCGCTGGTGCGCTGGATTGGCATCTGCGATGGCAATATGCAGGAAGGTTCTTTCCGCTGTGATGCCAATGTTTCGGTGCGTCCGTTTGGGCAGGAAAAGTATGGCACACGCTGTGAAATTAAGAATCTGAATTCATTCCGTTTTCTGGAGAAAGCCATTGATTATGAAGTAGGACGGCAGATCGAAATTCTGGAAGAGGGCGGTTCAATTCGTCAGGAAACCCGCCTGTTTGATGCAAACAAGGGCGAAACGCGTACCATGCGTACCAAGGAAGACGCCAACGACTATCGTTATTTTCCCGATCCTGATCTGTTGCCGGTGGAAATCGCGCCTGACTGGATTGAGCAGTTGCGCGTGTCGTTGCCGGAATTACCGCAAGCGCGACGCGAACGTTATGTTACCGGGTATGGTTTGTCTGCGTATGATGCGGCGGTATTGACCAGCTCACGGGAAATGGCCGATTATTTCGAAGCAGTGGCCAGGCAATTGCCCGAAAGTGCCAAATTATGCGCCAACTGGATTATGGGCGATATCAGCGCGCGTTTGAACAGAGACGATCTGGACATTGCCGAGTGTCCGGTCGGACCGGCGCATGTCGTGCAGCTGATCAGCAGGATTCAGGATGGCACCATTTCCGGTAAGGCCGCCAAGACGGTCTTCGAAAGTTTATGGCAAGGCGAACAGGAGCGGGATGTGGATGCGATTATCGAGGCCAAAGGCCTGAAGCAGATGTCCGATAACAGCGCGCTGGAGAAACTGATTGATGACGTACTGGCGGCAAATGCGCAGCAGGTTGCCGATTATCGCGGCGGCAAGGAAAAAGCATTTAACGCGCTGGTCGGACAGGTGATGAAGGCCGCCCAGGGCAAGGCCAATCCAGTGCAGGTCAATGCCATGCTGAAGGAAAAGCTTGGATAAGAAGAAATTACTGAGAACACTGAAACAGCTGAATCTGACAGATTATTTCAAGTGTATGCCAAATAACGGCGTTCGGTGTGCTCAGTGTTTTTCGGCAGATTAATACAGTTCCGCGCGCAGGTTCTTTAATTTTTCCGATCCCGGCTGCAAAACCTCGGCGCGCTGCAAGTAGACTCTGGCCGTCTGCACTTTGTCATCGGCTATCGCTTTTTCGATAAAGTAGACGTACATGCCGACGATTTTCTGCATGCCGGTACGGGCATCGGCGTTATCAGGATCCAGCGCGAGAATTGCTTCATAGTGCTCCTGCGCGTTGTTACCTTTTGGGGTGGTCAGGCGCAGCTCTTTGATTGCCTGTTCGGCGTCGGCCAGGTGTTGGGTCACGGAATGCGCTGACGATGATGTTATCCCTGCGGCTGGCGGTAAATCGGGGGTCATAGCTTCCGGCGTGTCGATTGAAGCGTCCGGTACATATGTTTCTGACAGTCGGATGTCGGCTGCGGTTTCCGGTTCGGCCGGTGTTGCTTCAGTTACCGATGTGTCTGCGATGGTCGTTTGTTCCGTCGTTTCGGTCATGTGCGGTTCTGACCCGGTTTCCTGAAAAGTGTCATCATCACTGTTTGCGATATAGGTATCCGGGTTGTCGAGATCGACAATCAAATCCGGCGCCTGGAAAGCGGTAGGATCGAAATCAACATCAGGGTCAATGACATCTACGAATTCATTTTCATCTGCAGTTTCTGTAATTGTTCCTGAAGCGGTCTGGTTTGCCTGTTGTGACGCCGGCGTAAGAGTAGTGGCGATTGTGTTTGCCGAGCTGTTTTCAACTGACTCAATCGCGCCATCTTCATCGCGGGAAGACATTAATTCGACTGCTGTCAAGGCCGCTACGATGACGATAGCGCCTACCCAAAGTGCGTTGCTCGATTTCGACATGAGATACTCCTTGTCTTATATTTTTAAAAATGGTTCGTCAATATTGTACCCGAATGCGAAGGCTGCTCCGGCATTCTTTCATGAAAATTTGATTCATCATGATGAATTTAAGCGATTTTATGTGATTGCACGCCGGAAAATAATGTACGGTTGATCGGCATATTGCGTCATGCACGCTTTGTTCCCGACCATTGCCGCGTAAGTGCGCCAACTGAAACAGGGACCCGGATCGGTTTTACGTTCCGGTGCGATATGGCTATGGCCAACAATATCGGAAATCGGATATTGCGTACACAGGCACTGAGTCAACGCTACTAATGCGGTATACTGTTCATCAGTGAAAGGCGTGTCATCGCTGCCTTCAAGCTCGATACCGATGGAAAAATCGTTACAGCGCGTTTTGTTCCGCCAGCAGGATAGACCAGCATGCCATGCGCGCTGGTTGCAGGGAACAAATTGCACGATTCCTCCTTGGCGGCGGATGAAAAAGTGACTGGATACTTTTGAATCGCTGATGGTTGCGTAATAAGGATGTTTTTCCGGTTGCAGCCGGTTGGTAAACAGTTCCGTGACGCCGTTGCCGCCGAATTCACCAGGCGGCAGGCTGATGTTATGAATAACCAGCAACGTGATGGCTGTTCCTTCCGGACGTTCGTCGCAGTTAGGCGAAGCGATAAACTGGATGCTGCGGATACTGTTATCGGAATCCTGAAGCATGCCATCGGCAGTAATCTGCATGATGTTTTTCATGGTTGTTTCGGGCTTGATATACTGACTGATATAGAATTGACGTGGAAACATAACAATCTTTCTCAATCTCTGCAATGGCAACCGCTAAATTTATTACACTCGAAGGCATTGATGGCGCCGGGAAAACCACGCAGCTGGAATCGCTCGTCGCGTGGCTACGGGGAAAACGGGTGACTACAGTAGTCACGCGGGAACCTGGCGGCACGCCGCTGGGAGAGCAGCTGCGCGCAATGCTGCTGGATAATGCGATGTGCATGCACCCGGAAACCGAGGCGCTGTTGATGTTCGCCGCGCGCCGCGAGCATCTGGACAAGGTTATCATCCCAGCGCTGGCGCAAGACAGCTGGGTCGTATCCGACCGTTTCACCGATGCCAGTTTTGCATACCAGGGCGGGGGCAGGGGGTTGAAATGGGAAAAACTGGAAGCGCTGGAGTCCTGGACGCAAGATATGTTGCAACCCGACCTGACCATTTATTTTGATCTTCCTGCCGAATTGGGGCAACAGCGTGTCAGCGCGATTAAAGCGCGTGACCGTTTTGAGCAGGAACGACTGGATTTTCACCAGCGTGTTCGTGAAGCTTATTTAATTCGCGCCGGACAGTTTCCGCAGCGTATTCGCGTGATCGATGCGCGCCAACCGGTCGATGCGGTCAAAGCCGCTGTCGAACAGCTGTTAACAAACCTGTTTGCAACGGGGAGCGCGTGACTGCGGTATTGAGCTGGCAAACTGATCTGTGGCGCGCCATGATGCAAAACGGCCATATCCGCGGTCATGCCGTTTTACTGAAGGGCCGCAACGGTATCGGTAAATTCAGTTATGCCCGTTTTCTTGCCAAATCCCTGTTGTGTAAAAATCCCGCCGCCGATTACAGGGCCTGTGGTCATTGTGTCAGCTGCAACTGGTTTGAACAGCAGACGCACCCGGATTGCGTTATCCTCTCGCCGGAAGCGATGTTGTCCGATCCGGTCAATGCGGTGCAATCTGACAACGAGGACGCATCGTCGAATGAAAGTAAAATAAAAAAGAAACCCGGTCAGCAGATCAGCATCAGCCAGATTCGTGAGCTGGACGATCTTGTGTACCTGTCAGGCCATCAATCGGGTTATAAAACTGTGTTGATTTATCCTGCGGAGGCGATGAACAGTGCGGCATCCAATGCGCTGTTAAAAAAACTCGAAGAACCGCCGGAACAGGTTTTGTTTATACTGGTTTCACATCAGCCGCATCGTTTATTACCAACGATCAGAAGTCGCTGCCAGCAGATCGCCATGCCGGTCCCGGACACCGATACGGCCATGGAATGGCTGCGGCAGGCAAGCAATAGCGATAGACCGGATAAGTTGCAGGCATTACTGGCGTTGTCGGGTTATTCTCCACTTGCAGCGCTAGTGCTTGAAGAGCGCTACGAAACACACCGGAAATTTATCGACGACATCCGAAAAGCAGGCCAGCTCGATCCGATTGCAGTAGCAGAAGCACTGCAAAATCAGGATTTGGCCGTGACGGTCGAATGGCTGCAGAAATGGTGTTATGACCTGTCAAGCTGTCGCGCATCCGGTGTTATCCGCTTTCATCCGGATAGCGAAAAACATATCCAGACGCTTTGCCAACAAACAAAACCGCAGTCCGTTCTGGCATACCTGCGGTTTTTGAATGCCCGGCAGGCATTGGCGCGTCATCCGCTTCAGGCGAAGCTTTTTCTTGAAGACATATTGATTCGGTATGTCGGGTTATTTGCGTCAGCGCCACTTGTACTGACCGAGGACTCGAACTGATCGAGGACTGGATGCTGCCGTCATTACTCACCGGGCTGCAATGTTACTGATACTTCCATGACCTGACCATCACGCAGAATCGTGATTTTTATTGTGTCGCCGACACGATATTCATCCAGGCGAGCCAGCAACTTGTCAACCGCGGTAACGGGTTTGTCGTCAATGGCGATAATAATATCCTTGGGCACAATTTCGCCGCCGGGTGAAATGACCGCGCCTTTGAGTCCGGCTGTATCCGCGGCAGATCCGCGGCTGACGCCGAGAATGACAATACCGCTTACATCCAGCATGCTGGTCAGGCGGTCGTTGAATTTGCCGTCGACCGTAATGCCCAATGCCGGACGGATATATTTACCGCGGCTGATGAGCTGAGGCACGACGCGATTGACGGTATCTACCGGTACGGCAAATCCGATGCCCGCACTGGCGCCACTTGGACTGTATATGGCGGTATTGATGCCGATCAGACGGCCAGCCGAATCAAGCAGGGGGCCGCCGGAATTGCCGGGGTTGATGGCCGCATCGGTTTGGATCAGATTATCGATAATACGGCCGCCTTCGCCGGGTAGTGAGCGGTCAAGCGCGGATACAATGCCGGTGGTTAGTGTCCAGTCGAGGCCGAATGGATTACCGATGGCGAACACCTTCTGACCGACCTTGAGATCGTGGCTGGTACCCAGTGGCACCGGCGATGGACGTTGATAGCCGATACCGATCTTCAGCACCGCGATATCATGCGCGGGGCTTGCGCCGACCAGCGCCGCTTTGTAGTCGCGTCCGTCAGCCAGGCGCACAGTTGCTTCACTGGCGCCTTTGATAACGTGAAAATTGGTGATGATATGCCCCTGATCATCCCAGATAAAACCTGAGCCCGTTCCGCTCGGAACAGAAAAAATATTGCGCGTCCATGCATCCCGGACATGTTGCCGGGTGGTGATAAACACGACAGCGTCGCGTGAATTTTCGAACAGCGCGATAGTGCTCTGTTCATCTTCGGCAAGATTACCGCGCGCCACGACGGTGCGCGGCTCGGCATACTGCCGCTCGCCGCTGGAGAAAAAATAATCCCAGCTGAAGTAATCCGGCGAAGCGCGCAGCAACAGAATTAACAGCATCGCTGCCAGTGTGATCCAGATTAAACGGGATAAAAATCGACCGTTATCGGGCATGGGGGTGTGCTCCTTGTTTGATGATCAAGGCAAATGAATGCGAAGAGTTAGAATGGTCCGGTGATTTCGTACGTCACGCCGTCTTCCGATTTCCCGGAAGCGCCGCGCTGCGAACTGAAGTATAACCGCGAACCATCCGGACTGAAAGCCGGGCCGGTAATTTCTGAGCGGTTTTGTCCGACGATTTGCAGCAAAGGCCGGATAGCGTCGGGCGCAACAATCACGATCTGCATATCGCCGCCATCTTCGGCAACCAGCAATTCGCCGGCCGCATTCACGGTAATGTTATCGACGCCGGTTAGCACCGGGCGCAGATAAAAAGCGGCATTATAAACGA
>CAZXBP010000010.1:0-34657 GCA_964639015.1 uncultured Nitrosomonas sp. | reverse complement strand
AGTCTTCTGTCAGGCAAAATAGGGCTCTGGAATAATCTGACAAAGTAGAATTAAGGCATCTGCAATTATATTTGAAACTGCCGGTTAAACAAAAATTGCTTGCTGTGCTGCTGCGAATTGCGAAGAGATCTGTTGAGCAGATTGCGTGAGCATGGGGTGACAACTCTTATATAATTCGGCATTCAATTTCTGCAAACTCTACGACTTAATGTTGCTATGCAAGAATCCATGCCAAAACTACTTATTCAAGGCGGCAAGCCGCTGCGCGGGGAAATACGCATCTCCGGCGCAAAAAATGCTGCGCTGCCCGTGTTGTGCGCTGCATTACTTACGCGTGAAACGCTCGCTATCCGCAACATACCACAATTAAACGATGTTTCGACGATGCTGGCATTGCTGGCGCAGATGGGCGTGGACATCAAGGCGGAGACCAATAATGCGGTTGAATTATCGGCAGAGAATCTCATCCGTCTGACAGCGCCCTATGAAATGGTTAAAACCATGCGCGCGGCGATCCTCGTACTGGGGCCATTGCTGGCGCGTGCCGGTGAAGCCATGATTTCGCTCCCCGGCGGCTGTGCTATTGGCATGCGGCCTGTCGACCAGCATATTAAAGGGCTCGAGGCAATGGGTGCGGAGATCACGATCAAGCATGGCTATATTCATGCGGTTGCGAAAAAATTGCAAGGTACGCGCATTGTCATGGATATCGTTACAGTCACCGGGACGGAAAACCTGATGATGGCGGCAACGCTGGCGCAGGGCACAACCATTATCGAAAATGCCGCGCGTGAACCTGAAATCATTGACCTCGCCGATTGCCTTAATGCCATGGGTGCAAAAATACACGGTGCGGGCAGCGATATCATTACCATTGAGGGTGTTCCCGCGCTGCACGGGGCCGCGCATGCGGTCATGCCGGACCGTATTGAAACCGGTACTTTTCTGGTTGCCGCGTGTGCCACGGGGGGTGATATTTTTCTCAAGGAAACCGACGCACGGCTGTTGGACGCTGTGCTGGATAAGCTTACCGAAGCGGGTGCCAGTATCCAGTCCGGCGAAAACTGGATTCATCTCAAGATGCATGCAAAACCGCGAGCCGTTAGTCTTCGTACGGCACCCTATCCGGCTTTTCCAACCGATATGCAGGCGCAATTCATGTCGCTTAACTGTATCGCCGAGGGCACGGCGATCATCACCGAAACTATTTTTGAAAACCGCCTGATGCATGTTCAGGAGCTTGTGCGCATGAACGCCGACATCAGGGTTGAAGGTCATGCCGCGATAATTCGCGGCATTGCTCAGCTCGATGGCGCCAATGTCATGGCAACCGATCTGCGCGCTTCGGCCAGTCTGGTCATTGCAGGGCTGGTTGCGCAGGGCGTGACGGTCATTGACCGGATTTATCACCTGGATCGAGGTTATGAGGCCATAGAAGAAAAATTATCCGCGCTGGGGGCGCATATCAAACGCGCAACCGGAGGTTCGTGCGATCTGGCCCGGGCGGCC
The DNA here is from genome assembly GCA_964639015.1 of uncultured Nitrosomonas sp. Taxonomy (GTDB): domain Bacteria; phylum Pseudomonadota; class Gammaproteobacteria; order Burkholderiales; family Nitrosomonadaceae; genus Nitrosomonas. Next base: position 33,148 of record CAZXBP010000010.1, on the reverse strand, counting down.
GAGAGTGGTGTTGACAAGTAGTAATCAGCTGACCGTACGATGAGAACCCCTTGGGAAGCAGGGGTTCTCGATTGATATGTGGTGATGCCGCTCGCTTACTTGTAGCTGATGACGAGTACCGCAATGCGTTTGTTGAAATCTGAAACAGGCGCAATCACCAGTTTTTTGCCATTTGCATCTGTTTTAATGGCAATTTTGTGTTCGTTGATGATTTCTTTGGGATACAGGTCACTGCCTTTAACATCTTCCAGGCGTTTGTCCGTAGATACCAGCAGCTCGCCTTTCTCGCCGATCAGGTCAATGCGCTCCGCGTTGAGTTGCTTCACGATGTCATTGAGGTACAGGCCAACCTGGTCAATATTGTTGCGGATGAATTCGCTGCGAACTGCCCAGGATAACACTTGTGCAAAACGCTCTTCTTCTTTCTTGTACTGTTTGTCGGCTTGTTCCCGAGCTTGCTGAGTAATCAGGGCGCGTTCACCGGCGACCTGTTTTTGCGCGTCTGATTCGACTTTGTTTACCGCAATGACTTTCCAGGCAAAGACAAAAACAATAATACCCGCCATAACAAATGCGTATTTCATGGGCAGTTGCTTTTGCGGCAGATCTTCAAGCATGGCAAACTTCTTGGTAAGCATGGTGTAGACTGTTACTGCTTTGGATTGCAGTGTTTCGTTTTCCTTGTTCTGACTCGTCATTAATAGCTCCTTGATTTTTTAGCTGACAGGTAAAAAGCTCTAATTATCCACGAAACCCAATGGAAGTAAAAGAAGAGCGCCTTAAAATTTAGTATTGTCTGCGCAATACCGAACAAAAAAACATCATTAATCCAAAACCATCGCTTAGTGCGACAAAATGACCGGACTGATCCTTGAATGGATTGAGCGTGCTGCCCGGCATCCGGATTCATCACAGAATCTGGGTTTTCGCTCGGAAAATACCCAGACAGATACTGCGAAAGTATATCAAATAACGATCGGTTTATTTTGTTTTATAATGCAATTTTAATGACGCAATGCCGGTGCGGTTAAAAAAAACAACACTGCTGGGAGACTGTCCGAGAATAGACTGATCTACTGCGAACGATTCCGGCCGGCTGGATTTTCCGATCCTTTTCGTTGAATAGAACGACTATTCGCCTCAAATGATCGAAAAATCCCGCTCAATCAGACTCGTCCTCGCTACGATCGCTATTCTCGGACAGCCTCCCGGCTCCGGTAACAACGGGTGGTTGAAAAACTGCCTGCGTTGCCGCTGTGGTGTTAAAAAAAACGCATAATGCTCATTTGTCGGGCATAAACGCCGATTTTCGTTCCGCTGCAGGATGGAGAGACTTTAACCTAAAACCTCGGTTGAATGGGATTTGGCGTGCTATAAATACCATAGTGTGGTTCACCCTCCGGGTAAACGGGTATTGTTCAGGTTGTTCTATTTATTCATGCCGTTAGTCATTGCGGATAACGGTCAACTGAGGTTTTTAGGTTTAATAAAGTAAAGTAAAGGAAAAAGGATTAAGTGGATAACAATAAAAAAACCTGGTCCGGGCGATTCAATGAGCCCGTTTCAGAGCTGGTTCAGCGCTATACTGCCTCGATCCATTTTGATTACCGGCTTGCCGGGCAGGACATCCAGGGTTCGCTGGCGCATGCGCGAATGCTCGCCGCTCGCGGAATCATAACTCGGGAAGATCTGGAGGCAATCGAGCGTGGCCTCGGGCAGATACGCGATGAAATCCGGGAAGGTCGCTTTAGCTGGTCGCAACAATTGGAAGACGTGCACCTGAACATTGAGAAACGCCTGACAGATATCGTCGGCGATGCCGGAAAGCGGTTGCACACCGGCCGTTCGCGTAACGACCAGGTGGCGACCGACATCAGACTCTATCTGCGCGCTGCGATTGACGAGATCAGCGATCTGGTCGGCGCATTGCAGCAGGCGCTTGTCGATCTGGCCGAGCATCATGTTGAAACCGTGATGCCCGGCTTTACTCACCTGCAGGTTGCCCAGCCGGTATCTTTTGCGCATCATCTGATGGCATATTTTGAAATGCTCAAACGCGATGCCGGGCGTTTGTCCGATTGCAGAAAACGCGTCAATCAATTGCCGCTCGGCGCCGCCGCTCTGGCCGGAACGAGTTATCCGATAGACCGTGAAATGGTGGCGCGCGAACTTGTCTTTGATGGCGTTTGCGAAAATTCCCTGGATGCCGTTTCCGACAGGGATTTTGCCATCGAATTCTGCGCCTGCGCGGCGTTGATCATGACGCATTTGTCACGCCTGTCGGAAGAGTTAATCGTGTGGATGAATCCGGCTGTCGGCTTCATTATGCTGGCGGATCGGTTTTGTACGGGATCATCGATCATGCCGCAGAAAAAGAATCCCGATGTTCCCGAGCTTGTGCGCGGCAAAACCGGCCGCATCAATGGCCATCTGGTTGCGTTGCTGACATTGATGAAGGCGCAGCCGCTGGCCTACAATAAGGATAATCAGGAAGACAAAGAACCGCTTTTCGATACCGTCGACACATTGATCGATACGCTGCGTATTTATGCCGATATGATGACCGGTGTGCAGGTTAACGCCGCGGCGATGCGAAAAGCTGCATTGCAGGGTTTCGCCACCGCTACCGATCTGGCCGATTATCTGGTTAAAAAAGGAATTCCTTTTCGTGACGCGCATGAAATCGTCGCCCGCTCGGTGCAATACGCCGAACAGAAGGGCTGCGATCTGGCTGATTTGGATTTGAGCGAATTGCAGCGGTTTTCGAAACATATCGAGCATGATATTTTTTCAGTGCTGACTCTGGAAGGATCGCTCGACAGCCGCAACCATATCGGAGGAACCGCACCTCAGCAAGTCCGCAAAGCGATTGCGCGTGCTAAAGAATGGCTGTCAGCCAACGCGACTGCTGAGCGATAAACAGCTTGCGACGATCGGACGGATATCTGGAAATGGACGTTTGGCCTGAGATAACGCAACGCATCATAGCCGTCACTGGCCGGTCGTTTCACATCGAGACCATCGACGCGGTCGGCGGCGGCTGTATCAACCAGACCTACTGCATAGCGGGTAACGGACAGCGCTTTTTTGTCAAAATCAATTCTGCCGATGGAAGGGACATGTTTGCTGCTGAAGCCGAAGGACTTCGGGAAATCCGCCGGTCCGATACGCTGCGCGTTCCGCAGCCGGTAGGCTGGGGACACAACGAAAGCCACGCCTGGCTGGTGCTCGAATATCTGGATCTCGGCGTACGTTCCGATAGTAATCCCGATGCGTTGGGGCGCGGACTTGCCGCGATGCATCAATTCAGGAGCAATCAGTTTGGCTGGTCACGGAACAACACGATCGGCAGCACGCCGCAGATAAATACCCGGTCGGACGACTGGGTTTCATTCTGGCGCACCCACCGGCTTGGTTTTCAATTGCAACTGGCGCTGGCAAACGGCTACCGCGGTCAGTTGCAGCAGCTTGGTGAACGGTTGCTTGAAAACGTCGGTCAGTTTTTCACCGGTTACAAGGCGTCCCCGTCTCTGCTGCACGGTGATTTGTGGAGTGGGAATTATGCCTATACGCGTGCGGGCGAGTCCGTTTTGTTCGATCCTGCCGTATATTACGGTGACAGGGAAGCGGACCTGGCGATGACCGAATTGTTCGGCGGATTTCCGGAACGGTTTTATTCCGCTTATCGACATGAATGTCAACTGGATTCAGGGTATAATACGCGGAAGGTTTTATATAATCTCTATCATATTCTGAATCATTTGAATCTGTTCGGCAGCGGTTATCGCCGGCAGGCTGAACAAATGATGAATTACCTGCTTGCGGAAATTCGTTGAAAGACAGCGAGACTGTATAGCCAAAATACAAGACTTCAGAAAAAGCGCGATGCCCGACATATTCAATATACTCATTAAACGCCGTTTCGCCGTACACCAGCAATTGTTTGCCCATTCTTCTCACATCCAATGACCAAGTACGTCTTTGTAACCGGTGGGGTGGTGTCATCGCTGGGCAAAGGCATTGCTGCCGCGTCTCTGGCGGCGGTACTGGAGTCCAGGGGCATTAAGGTGACCATGCTCAAGCTGGATCCCTACATCAATGTCGATCCCGGTACCATGAGTCCGTTTCAACATGGCGAGGTTTTTGTTACCGAAGATGGCGCGGAAACCGATCTGGATCTTGGACATTATGAGCGGTTTATCAGCACTAAAATGACGCGTCATAACAATTTCACCACGGGGCAGATATACGAGAGCGTAATCCGCAAGGAGCGGCGCGGTGACTATCTGGGGGGAACCGTCCAGGTTATTCCGCATATCACGGATGAGATCAAGCGTTATATACAGGCGGGTGTCGGTGATGCCGATGTCGCCATTATTGAAATCGGCGGCACGGTCGGCGATATCGAATCTCTGCCGTTTCTTGAAGCCATCCGGCAAATGGCGACGCAACTGGCCAATGATGACACCTGTTTTATTCATTTGACGCTGCTGCCGTATATCGGCTCGGCTGGCGAATTAAAAACCAAACCGACACAGCATTCCGTCAAGGAATTGCGGGAAATCGGCATACAGCCTGATGTGATTTTATGCCGCTCCGACCGTGAAATTCCGAAAGAAGAGCGCCGCAAGATAGCGCTGTTTACCAATGTCAAGGAGCAGGCCGTCATATCAGCCATAGATGTCGACAGCATTTATAAAATTCCTGCATTGTTGCATGAACAGATGCTTGATGAAATTATCTGCCACAAGCTTGGTATTCTGGCTAAGCCCGCTGATCTGAGTGTATGGAAGAAACTGGTTTATGCGCTTGAGCACCCGGCGCGTTCGGTGACCATTGCGCTTGTCGGGAAATATGTCGACCTGACCGAATCGTATAAATCGTTGTCAGAAGCCTTGATGCATGCAGGTATTCATACGTGCAGCAAAATCAATATTACTTATCTGGATTCCGAGCAGATTGAAAAAAACGGCACCGACAGTCTGAATGGCGTGCATGCCATACTCGTGCCGGGCGGATTCGGCAGGCGCGGGGTGGAAGGTAAAATACTTGCGATACATTATGCCCGTACGCATGGTATACCTTACCTCGGCATATGCCTTGGCATGCAGCTTGCCGTTGTCGAATACGCCCGTAACAAAACCGGCATGACCGGCGCGCACAGTACGGAATTTAATCCGGATACGCCGTATCCCGTCATCGGTTTGATTACCGAGTGGCGCACCAGGGACGGACGGGTCGAGAAACGCGATAAAAACTCGGATATCGGCGGCAGTATGCGTCTGGGAGGGCAGGAATGTCAGTTAAAAAAAGATTCGCTGGCATGGAAAGCTTACGGCGCCGATAAAATCACCGAGCGTCATCGTCATCGCTATGAGGTCAACAGCGATTATCTTCCGCAACTGGAACAGGCCGGGCTGCGTGTCAGCGGTTTGTCCATGGATGAAGATCTGTGCGAAATTATTGAATTATCGGAAACGGAACATCCATGGTTTCTGGGATGTCAGTTTCATCCTGAATTTACATCCACGCCGCGACAAGGTCATCCGTTATTCAAATCTTTTATCAAGGCGGCTATTGATTATGCCTCCGATCAGCAGTCGACCGGAGAGGCGCAGATCAGATCGGCCGCGGTGATCAGAACATAATACCTTGATCATCGATTGCGCCCTGTTGTGTTGGAAAAACAACAGACATGCCGGCATGCGATATTGTAATGCGCATTTCACATAAAAAAATTAAATAGCTATTTGAATTTGAAGTATATTAAAAAGTTAATATCCGTAACAAAAAGCCAAACTGATCATACAGGGAAAACGTAAGCATGAGTGCAATAGTAGAAGTCATCGCGCGCGAGATTCTGGATTCTCGCGGTAATCCAACCATTGAAGCAGATGTGTTGCTGGAATCAGGCGTGTTAGGTCGCGCCGCTGTTCCATCTGGCGCTTCTGTAGGCACGCGGGAAGCGGTCGAACTGCGGGATGGCGATGCACAGCGCTACTTGGGCAAGGGTGTTCTGCAAGCCGTTGAGAATGTCAACACCGAAGTTTCCGAAACTTTGATCGGACTGGATGCGGTTGACCAGAGTTTTATCGATCAGGCGATGATCGATCTGGATGGTACGGAGAACAAGTCGCGTATCGGCGCCAATGCCATTCTTGCGGTATCCCTGGCGGTGGCAAAAGCTGCCGCGGATGAGTCCGGATTGCCGCTATACCGTTACCTCGGCGGCGCGGGCATGATGTCCATGCCGGTGCCGTTGATGAATCTTGTTAACGGCGGCGCGCATGCCAATAACAATATTGACATGCAGGAATTCATGATCGTGCCGTTCGGTATCGGGAATTTCCGTGATGCGATTCGTTGCGGTTCGGAGATTTTTCATGCCTTGAAAAGGCTTTTGAACGAAAAAAATATGCCCACCACGGTGGGTGACGAAGGTGGTTTTGCGCCGAATCTGAACGGCAATGAGGAATCGTTACAACTGATTGTCGAGGCAATCGATCAGGCAGGCTATCAGCCGGGCCGTGAAGTTGCGATCGCGGTTGATTGCGCGAGTTCGGAATATTTTTCCGATGGCAAATACCATTTGTCTTCGGATGGTTTGAGTCTTACCTCCGCACAATTTGCAGACTATCTTGCATCGTGGGTGGACAAATACCCGATCATCAGTATCGAAGACGGCATGAGCGAACTGGACTGGAATGGCTGGGAGCTGCTGACCAATCGATTGGGCAAGGCTGTGCAACTCGTTGGCGATGATATCTTCGTGACCAATACCCGGATTCTGCAGGAAGGCATCAAACGGAATATCGCTAACGCCATTCTGATCAAAGTCAACCAGATCGGCACGCTGACTGAAACGCTGGCGGCGATTGAAATGGCCAAGTGCGCCGGATATACTGCGGTTATCTCGCACCGCTCCGGGGAAACGGAAGATACGACTATCGCCGATATCGCGGTAGCGACCAATGCGCTGCAGATCAAGACAGGTTCGCTTTCGCGTTCGGATCGACTGGCGAAATATAACCAGTTGCTTCGTATTGAGGAAGATCTTGGCGACATGGCGCGGTATGCTGGACGCGGCGCCTTTTATCAACTGAAATAATATTAAACCTAAAAACCTCGGTTGACCGTTATCCGATATGACTAACAATATGATTAAATGAAACAATTAGAGCAATTTTGGCTAACCCGGATGGTGAATCAAACTATGGTGTTTATAGCACGCTGCTTTTTAATTTTTGCTGCGTTACAATTCGTTGTAATAACGCGTTATTACGCCTCATTGTGCCTTGCCAAAAATAAAAATCAACGCACTTTAAACCCCATTCAATTGAGGTTTTTAGGTTGAAATGAAATCGCTCGCTATCGTGCTCATCGCCTTGATCGCACTGATTCAGTACCCGCTATGGCTGGGAAAAGGCAGTTGGCTGCAGGTACGCACATTCGAGCAGGATATTGTTCAGGCGCAGGAAGAAAATCTAAAGCTGCAAAACCGCAATATGATTTTTCATGCCGAAATCAATGATCTGAAGCAGGGAACGGATGCCATCGAAGAGCGTGCGCGCAACGACATCGGCATGGTCAAGAAAAATGAAATTTTCTTTCAGATCGTTGAAACCAATCCCGCCGGCACGATACCACCGGCAAGCTTTGCGCGCGCCAACCAGCCCCGATAAACCCGGGCGAGTCCCCGGGCCGGACTTTTTTCTGAACAATCACTTGAAAACCAGCAAACAAGCCGTATATTTAATCCGTTAATCGAACGATCAAATTTCCCCATGGAGTAATCGAATGAAAAGAGTTTTTCTTTTTCTCGCGACGAATCTGGCCATTGTTGTTGTTCTAAGTATTACACTGAGGCTGCTGGGATTCGAACGCATACTGGATGAACAGGGCGCCGGGCTCGATATCAATTCATTGTTGCTGTTTGCGGCTGTTTTCGGTTTTGGCGGGTCATTTATGTCGCTGGCCATGTCCAAATGGACGGCCAAGCGTTTTACCGGCGCGCAGGTTATCGAGGTGCCGCGCAATGCGCAGGAACACTGGTTGCTGACCACGGTGCAGCGGCAGGCTAAAAAAGCGGGTATCGGCATGCCGGAAGTGGCTATTTATCATGCGCCGGATGTCAATGCCTTTGCTACCGGCATGTCAAAGAATGACGCGCTGGTGGCTGTCAGTACAGGACTGCTTAACACCATGTCCGAGGATGAAGCGGAAGCCGTTCTGGCGCATGAAGTCAGTCATATTGCCAACGGTGATATGGTCACGCTTGCGCTGATCCAGGGTGTTGTCAATACATTCGTCATCTTTTTGTCGCGCGTGATTGGCCATACGGTCGATCGCGTCGTTTTCAAGACGGAAAACGGTCATGGACCGGCTTTCTGGGTGACCGCAATCATTGCTGAGATCGTGCTGGGCATACTGGCCAGCATTATCGTCATGTGGTTCAGCCGGCAACGCGAATTCCGCGCGGATGCGGGCGGCGCCAGCCTGGCCGGGCGGGAAAAAATGATTGCCGCGCTGCAGCGATTGCAAATGTCTGTTCATCAACAGCATCTGCCCGATCAGTTGGCGGCCTTCGGTATCTCGGGGGGAATTAGCTCCGGACTGAAGAGCCTGTTTATGTCTCACCCGCCGCTGGAAGAAAGAATTGCAGCACTGCGTGAGTCGCGCTACTAAAATCGGATAAACATCAAACAAAAAAACGCCGCATCATTCGAAAGTCATGATGCGGCGTTTTTTGATTCCGGATTTGGGATGTTTTTATTCTCAGAGACCTTTGCACCGCTCATGACATCGTGCAAAGGTCTCTCTCAATAAGAGCTTTCTACGGAAAAGTCTTCCCAGACATAAGTCGGCTGCACGGATGGCGGTGTTGGAATCCAGAATGTCGCCACATCAAAAACACCAATGACGGTCCGCGCCACGGAATGCATCACGCCGGATGCCAGCCCGAAAGTCATGCCGTGAAGAATGGAATCCCGTTGTGTAACCAGAATAATATTCTTGGGTAATTCGATAAATCCGGTGGCGGTATTGGCGATGCCGGTGACCAGTTTTGTACTGGCTGTGCCGACATAGTTATGTCCATACGGCTCTGTCGCCATCGCCTGCGAAGACCCGTACATCAGAATGAACAGCGTAAGAATCAGTTTAGTCATTTTTCTCATTTAAAACTCCTGTTAACAATCCATTATTATCGTTCCCTTTTTTGCTGGAAACGGTATCCGTTGCAGTGTACCCGTACGGGTAATAACTGACAATTGGTTATTAACGGCATAATGTGGGATGAGTCAGAATCTTTTGTGTCGCTGGTTTTTGCGGCGTGATTGCCATGAAGTTGGCCGTATAACGTGCAATAACTGCGCCTGCCAGAATCGACCTGACATAATCGCGTGTCTTGTCGAAACGGGTAGAGTGCTGTGGAAAAAGAATACATCCCGTTTGCAGAAATTTTGATTCGTTACCGTGGGTCAGAATTTGTTTGTCTTCAAACTGGGGGAGTTTGATTAAATGTTTTAACAAACAACTTATGCTATTTTACTTCGTTTTTCAATTTCACCTGCTAGAGCTTCGCCAATATCAAGTGCTGCATGGAATTTCTGATCGGCTTTGATTACTTCATTTAGTTTTTTAAGATTTTCTGTTAACGATTTGATGATATCTTCACTAGGAGAGCTAACCTTAATAGCTGCTGCTAAATTATGAGTTGCAGCAAGAGCTTTAGTTACATTTTTTAGTGCTGAATTTGTAATTTCAACGGTTTCGTCTAATGAAAGTATGAAATTTACACCTAATGCCCAGTTAGCCCACTCTCTAGGATTATTTTTTGGAAAATCAGAAACAGGACTATCTGGATCGTTCAATATTATTTTGTCGTTGATAGATGCATACATAATTTTCGTCAGTAAGCAATATAACGGCCACCTTTCTTGCACATGTTTTTTAGTCATATTCTTTCCTTTGTTTTTTGGTTTTATTGATCTTTATTGTTTGTATTTAGTTTTTCTGTGATGGCTTTTCCAATCTCTAAATATTGTTTCAGACTGGATTCGATTGATGGGTCTTTTGAAAGTTTATCTAATTCTTTTTGGATATTTTTTATGCGAATGGCTTGTTGGTCTATTTTTTCCAAACCTTCTAATAACTCGACTCTCAATTGCTGTTGCCGGTGGTTAGCCTCTCGATATTTATTCCAATCTTCTTCTAAACTATTTCTTATATACTGAATCAGATTAGTGCTTATCATTGGCTGGGCTTGAGCACTCGAAAGCTTTTCAGAGAGTAAGATTGCTTCACGTTGTGCGTTAGTTCTAATCTGACCATATGCCACAGTATCTTTTATTGTAATAATCTTAACGTTATTTGCTTCGCTGCTAGATGAATTGTTATTTTCTGTAGATTGGAATTGAGACTCAGTCGATGGATTTTGCTTGGCTTCTGGTGGGTTTGTAATGTCTGTCGAACCACTTAGAACATTCCTGAGGATTTTTCTCTGGTCATTATAAAAGGCTTTTTCCGCATCAATTTTTTTGGAAATCTTGGCGTCATATTCCAATATCGTTCTATTCATCTGAATCGCAGTATTTTTAGCAAATTTTGGCCCGCTGCAAGCTGAAATTAGAACCACACCAAAGAGAACAATACTTTTACCAAAATTATTTATTTGCATAATTTTTTGATTTTCCGTTCTGATTAAAAAATTTTATACAGAAAGATATACATTTATATTCTTCCCGCAAGAACAGCCACAGCAATCGCTTGTGCAATGTTTATAATATCAGCCACATCTTCACGTGTGACGCCACCACGCTCAAACATAACTAGGCTATCAGATCCACTTCCGAGAAGCGCCAAATATCTTCGATCTTCTATTTGTGCAGATAAGATAGATTCTTTATGGTTTAAACGTGCACTAGAAAGTTTATATAGTTCATTTGCTCGAGTGATAATTAAATCAGCAAGATATAGATAGCGTATATTTTCGAGTATTTTCGCTATAATGAGTTGCTCACTTTTTAAATCGCGAACAATATTATTGTAGGAAGGGTTTTTAGAATTTTTTAGGTTATTCAGCAAACGATATTGAGAACGCGCATCAAATGATAGATTCATCAAATATCTTTCAACAGTTTCATTACTTTGTAATGTCTTAAAAGTTTCGCCTATATCAGTTATTAATTGCTCTGCTAGTTTTGTCCCTCCATGCATGTCTTCAAATAGCTCGGCTCTGGACGTTAACTGTGTCATTCTGGATTCGGCTTCATCTTTCTCAATTTCCGCAAACACAAGACCCAGTTTTAAAATGATTAGAGTACTGCCAGGTGTATCAGGAATACCAAGAGATTCCAGATTTTTTTTGTTCTTAGGTAATAATCTATTTTCTAATATTTTCTTTATTTTTTCCTTTACTAGCTTTCCATTATCAATGAATTCGACTTCTCTATCACCGATCTTTTTCAATATTTCATCAACAGATTGCTGTTTTTCTGTATTACTTTCAGACATTAACCCTGAGATACCTTCCTTCAATAGCGCAATCGATGCATTCCAGTTAGTTACATCTGTTTTGGCAGAATCGACCGCTTTTTGTAATTTTTGTACTGCTGCTTTAGCATCCTTTAAGTTCTCTGAAAGTATTTTCTTATTAACTAAGTAATTCTTAGTTTCTTCGAAGATGAAATCATCGAATTCTTTAATTTTTTCGTTGATTCCCTTACATGCGTCATCTTTACTTCCATCTTTTTTCTTGCAGTCTTTTTCTTCTATGCCCTTTCCATCTATTTTAATTTGTAATAGATTTGATTTTAATGTTGGTAATTGATTTATAAGTGCTTCTTCGCGATTAACTATCAAATCACTTATGACCTTTTCTTCTTCAATTTTAAATTTCTCTAAATTGATTATCATAGTCTTATACATTGCAGGTGCATTTTCCGCATAGCTGTTGAGTTCATTTTGAACTTTCTCCGCTGCGACCAACCTATCGGAGCTATGGATATGTGATGGCATGATAGAACAGCCTGAGATGATTAATGCGGTAAACAGAAAACAAACTATTCTTATTATTTTGCCTTGACTAAATAGAGAAGCTAAATTCAAATTTATAGAAAAAAACATTGGATACCTTTTTGCAGAAATGATTTTAGTTATTAATATGAGTAAATCATCAATTTATTATTTTTTACAATAAGTATCTTCAATTGAAAATAGCTCAATTGGGTCATTTTCTATTTTCCTATACAGAATAACTGTTTAAGTCTAAATGCAGAACGAAATTATCACCCTACCCACACCAGCATCTCCCCACGCGAAGAAACCCCCAGTTTGCTGTAAATGCTTTTAATATGATTACGCACGGTGTGATAGCTCAGATGAATTGTTTCGGCGATTTCGCGGGTTGGGATGCCTTGGTAAATCAGCAGAGCGATTTCGAGTTCGCGCTGGGTCAGGTTTTTTCGTTGGAGCTGGCTGAAGATTTTACCGATGGTATGGGTGACGCGCGACAACTGAATGAGATAGGTCTGATGCAGGTGATTGGCGCCGCTGCTGATGCGTGTCAGTTTGATTTCATACAGGCGTTTGCCGAGTCGTGACAAAAAGCTGTGCCATTCGAGTTGTTTGTGCTGGATATTCTGGATCAGTGTTACTACGGTAGACAGAAACAGGTGTTGCTGCTGCTCGAGGAGATGTTCAAATGCCGGATTTTGAAAAAGCGTGTTGCCGCTATCGCGGATGACCGCAACCGGTTCCGCGTGTATAGACCATAAATCCATGACGCGGCGAGAATTCCGGCTTTCCTCATGGAACAGTATCATTTTCAGGGTTTGCAGCAGCGGCGATTTCAGTACGTTCAGCAGTTCGATATCGCGTTGACTGAAGATGTAGCGCCGGTCGTGCAGGCGGCAAAAGTGGAACCGGCAGGCCGGATGCTGTTCATCCTGAAGCGTCAGGATGGTGCAATAGTGGCGTGCCTGTTGCCGGAATGGGTTAAAAAAGAGGTGCTGTGCGCCTGAAAAAGCATCGCGATAATGCCTGCTGGCGGATGTCGAGTCGGTTAACCGGATATCCGAGATATGTACCGCGGATTGTACTGCTGCCGGGATTTGTGTTGTGGTGCGTATGAGCTGTTGCCAGTTGTATTCAGAACAGCTGGAAAGGTTGATGCCGTCAATCGGTTGCGTAATATTTTGATCATTCTGCCTCGCTGGCGGCTGTTCGTAAAAAACGCCGTTGCATGCGATCAAGGGAAGCAGTGCTTCTTGCAGAACCAGATTGAATTCATGTCTTGATCTGCAATGGCTCAGCCAGTTGATAATCGCCAGTGTTTTCTGGTGCTCGGCGCCGGAGAGCATATCTGAAACGATTCCGTAATTCATTTTTTGCCCCCGTTTTTGTTATTAGCGAAGCTTTGATCAATGAACAGATGAGTAGTGTTATGACAAAAATTTTGAATCGTGTCAATTCGAGATTCAGGAAATAAAAAGCAGTGTAGTGGATCAGGATTTATGCCTGTGTGATTTATCTCACCGGGACAGTTGCAAAGTGCGGAGAGTCAGCGCTGTGAAACGCGATGCGTCCGTAGTGAACATGAAACCTGAAAACCGCGGTTGATCGTTACCCGCAATGACTAACGGTATGAATAAATAGAACAAGCTGAACAATACCCGTTTGTCCAAATGGCGAGTCACGTTCTGGTATTGACAGCACGTCGCTGTTTAATTCTGGTTGCGTGCGTCTTGCTGATTCAGCCAATGAATAGTGCGGTTTTTTTCCGTGTAGTCGGCTTGACAGGCTGTTAAAAACAGAATTGAATGTTTGCATGAAAATACAATCTCCGTTTTCATCCGGCTATTACAAATTGATTACTTATACGCCGGCAATACTGGTTGGTCTGGTACTGCTGGTGCTGGGTGTTTTTGTTGATTATCTGAATACGAGCGAGAAAGAGGCGGCGCAGCGCCAGCTTGTTCACGATCAGCTCAGCACGTTGCGCGCACAACTGGAAGGCCATATCAACAGCAATATTCACCTGGTGCAGGGACTTGTCGCGGTTATCGCCGAGGAACCCGAGTTGACTCAGGAGCGCTTTGGGGAAGTGGCGAGACATTTGTTCGGAACGCACTCAAAACTGCGTAATCTCTCCGCTGCGCCTGATCTGGTCATACGGTATGTGTACCCGATTGAAGGTAACGAAGCGGCGATCGGACTGGATTTCCGGAAACATACGAATCAATATCATGCAGTGAAACAGGCCGTGGAACTTGGCAAGTCCGTGCTTGCGGGGCCGGTCAATCTGGTACAGGGCGGGCATGGATTCATCATGCGGGTGCCGGTGTATACGGAGCAATCACAAAATGGGAATCGTTTCTGGGGCGTTGTTTCGGCGGTGATCGACATTGAAAAGCTTTATCGGGGCAGTGGGCTGTTGGACGATGGGATTGGCATTGCGATTGCAATTCGCGGTGACAATGCTTCAGGTGAGCATGGGCAAATTTTTTTTGGTCAGAAGGAAATTTTTACATCAAATCCTGTATTGCTCAATGTCACGCTATCTTATGGGTCATGGCAGATGGCGGCGGTGCCAAGCTCAGGCTGGTCGCAGAATCCGGCAAGCGTTTTTCTGTTCCGGGCCGGTCTGATTGCAATCGGTGTTCTGATTCTGGTTCCTTTCGTTATTCTGGGCAGGGTGCAAAAGAAAAAAAATGAAAATGACGCGCGTTTGAGAGGATTATTTGCGCTTTCGCCTATCGGGATTACGCTCAACGACTTTCAAACAGGCGCATTTATCGAAGTTAACGACGCCATGGTTGCGCAGACCGGCTATACCGTTGAGGAATTTCTTAAGCTGAGCTACCGGGATATCACGCCGACGGAGTATGCCGGGATGGAAGCGATGCAGTTGGTGCATCTTGAACAATCCGGCCGTTACGGGTTTTATGAAAAAGAATATATCCGTAAAAATGGGGAGCGTTATCCTGTACTGCTCAGAGGAATGATGATACGCGATGCGGCGGGGAAAAAACTGATCTGGTCGATTGTCGAAGATATGTCCAAACGCAAACAATCCGAGCGGGCATTGCAGGAATCACAAAGAAAATATCAGCGTCTGGTTGAAGACATCGGTGATCAGTTTGTCATTTATAGCCATAAAGTGCTGACCGGCGAAGTGCTTTATGTCAGTAATGGATTTGAAACCATCTTTGGTTTTTCCAGGGATGAAATACTGGAGAAAAACTGGGCTACAACCATAAACTGGCTGCCGGAAAGTCTTGAGCTGGCTCGCGGTTATGTTTCCGCGATGGCTGCGCGGGAAATCGAATTTATACAGTTTGAAATGTTTTTTATTCATCCGGATGGTGAGCAGCGCGCCCTGCTCGTTTCTTCCCATCCCGCGATAGACGAGTCCGGCAATGTGATCGCGATTGACGGTATTGTGGAAAATGTCACCGAACGAAAGAAAATTGAAAACAGCCTGATTGCCGCGCGAATTGAAGCCGATCGTGCGAACAATGCGAAATCGGAATTTCTTTCCAATATGAGTCATGAGCTGAGAACGCCAATGAATGCAATTCTTGGTTTCAGTCAGCTGATGCAGCTCGATCGACAGCTGTCAGGTCGCAACAGGGAATATGTCAATGAAATAATGCAAGCCGGACATCATCTGCTTGAATTGATCAATGACATACTGGATCTCGCCAGGATAGAGTCAGGCCACAGCGAAATGGAACTGGAGTCGGTAGGCATCGGCCCGGTTATTGAAGAAAGTCTGAACCTCATGGCCGGGATTGCGCAGAAAAACAGGATCCGGATTCTGTGTTACGGATCGGTCGATCTTGCCGTCGTGGCTGATCGTATCCGTCTGAAACAGATTATGCTTAATCTGCTGTCCAATGCGATTAAATACAATCGCGAAGGAGGCATTGTCCGGATCAAAGCAACTCCGGTGGATGAGAAATATGTATGGATCACTGTTACGGATACCGGGGATGGTATTTCCGCAGACAAGCTGCCGGAGCTGTTCCAGCCGTTTAACCGTCTGGAAGCCAATAACAGCGGCATAGAAGGCACAGGAATCGGATTGGCGCTGACAAAGCGGTTGATCGAACAGATGGACGGCAGCGTCAGTGTAACCAGTGAAGTCGGTTCCGGAAGCACTTTCGGCATAACATTGCCGCTGAGTCAGGTCGGATGGGACGAGAAGCACCGGGAAGCGGAATCGGATAATGGCTTGTCTTATCCTGAGTACGATAATCCGGATCAATCTGCCGAATCCTTTGAGTACCGCAAACCTGCGAAAGCCACGGTGTTGTGTATCGAAGACAATCCGGCAAATCTGAGACTGATCTCACAGATTCTGCGGCTACGTTCGGTGAATTTTATCAGTACGCACAGCCCCGCACTGGGCATAGAACTGGCGCAGATGCATCATCCGGATTTAATTCTGCTGGATATCAATATACCCGGCATGGATGGCTATCAGGTTTTGAAGGTGATAAAAAAAGACCCGGCGCTGAAACATATCCCGGTTATCGCCGTGACCGCAAAAGCAATGGCGCATGATATCGAACGCGGTATGGCCGCCGGTTTTGCGGCTTATATCACCAAGCCTTTGAGCGTTGATCATTTTCTGCAAAGCATTGATTGTCATCTGGGCAGCTGATTTCCATCCGACTGGTTCCGCCGTGGCGATCAGTAGGGTTTCTTGCGTATCCCCAGCTGATACAGTAATCGGGACAGTATGACATCCAGTAAAAAGAAAACGAGCACCAGCACCATAATGGCGACAATGGATAAATCAAATGCTTTCATCAGCAGTAACGCCGGAATCAACGATTCCGGCACTTGATCCAGTAACGGCGCTCTGGTGCTGGAACGCATGCCCAGCCGTCTTTTCAGGAAGCTCGATAAAAGATCGCCGCACATCGCGCCGGAAGCCGCCAGTAAACCCGTCCCAGGGTCAAGTCCGATCATCAGCGCCGACAGACTGGTGAACAACAGCGAACCGATCAGTCCGCGCCAGGTCTTGGTGCCGCCAAACAATGGTTTTCCATCGGTAAACCGACAATTGAAATCAATCGGGTAAGACAAAGCGTTACGCATTAAATAACGCAACAAAATCGGCGAACCATTGGCGACAAGAATCAGAAAAAGAAGTGAAAACGTTGACCAATCCATCGAATCATCCGCGGGTTCAAATCTGGGAAGGTAAGTGTCATAAATGAATAAATAATTTGTTGTATAATCGCCTGTTTGGTTTTGGCGTGGAAATTGTTTTTTTACCCATTAGAAAATTGAATAGGAGCATTTAAGATGCCGGAAGAACTGCAGAGTAGAAATATTACTCCGTATGAACCAAAAGCGGGTGAAGAATACATGGGCTCTCAGCAGCTTGCGCACTTTCGCAGGATACTGGAGGGCATGAAGCTCGAATTAAGTCAGGATATTGAACGGGCGGTACATACCATGCAGGATGAGGCAACCGTATTTGCCGATCCTAACGACCGCGCCAGCCAGGAATCCGATATGACGCTTGAACTGCGTAACCGTGACCGCGAGCGTAAGTTGATTAAAAAAATTGATGAAATCATTGCAAAAATCGATGCGAATGAATACGGCTATTGCGAAAGTTGCGGCATCGAAATCGGCTTGAAACGTCTCGAAGCCCGTCCGACGGCGACGTTATGCATCGATTGTAAAACGCTTGACGAGATCCGTGAGAAGCAGATGGCGAAATAGAAGTAAAACGCACATTTTTACTTCTGCTGAGTAAAAAAAACGTCAGTTGCCGGCCGGAGATTCACGGCCGGCAACTGACGTTTTTTTTTCCTATTTTCCGCATACTTCCCGCACAGATCTTCGGGCGATTCACATGTTTTCGCGCCCGGCATGCGTTGCACCGGGTTGTGCCAGTAATTGCATTAATGCATCGGTATCTATCCATGGCTTGCCGACAGTATCCGGGAGATCTGAAATGGCGGTGAAGCCCTGGTCAGGTTCGCCCAGATCGGACAGCACGGCGGCTGCGTCAGTGAAATCCTGCTGCCGGGTGTAATGGTTGACTGTAATCAAAGTCGCAAGACCGGCGCTACGCGCGGCCTGTAAACCATTCTCGGAGTCCTCGATGGCAATACATTGCGAAGGCATGAGCTGTAACCTGTCGAGCACCCAGAAGTAAATATCCGGTGCGGGTTTTTTTTGCGGTACGATGTCGCCGGCACCGATCACTTCAAACAGATTTGTTGCGTCCGCACCCAATGTGGATTGCAGCAGGTAAGTGACATTCTCCGGTGTGGTGGTGGTGGCGATAGCGATGCGGATATCTCTGTCGCGTAATTCGTGGATAAGCCGTTTGACCCCGGGACGCAGCGGAATTTCACCGCGTTCCATCAGTGCCTTGAAATGGCGCGTTTTCGCTTTGTGCAAATCTGCAATCCAGGTATCCAGATCGTTCCTGCCGAGTTCATCGCGCCGGTATTTTTCCATATAGAAGCGGATTCGTTCCTTGCCGCCGGTAACCTGAAGCAATTCGCCGTACAGTGGAACATCCCAGTGCCAGGATAGATTGAATTCTTCAAAAGCCGCATTGAAAGCGGGGCGGTGACCGTCGCGCTCGGTATCGGCAAGCGTGCCGTCCACATCAAACAGGACTGCCTTGAGTGTTTCGTTGTGATCTGTGCTGTTCATATGATTCTCGCAGGTTCAGGTTTTGAGATGTGCCCGGCTTGCCCGTTGCAGGCGGTCTGCAACGGCCAGCCAGGCCGGTTTTTGTGGCGGCGTTTCCATCAGAATAACATCAAGCCCGATCTGGTCGCATTGATGAAGTGCCGCATAAAGCTGCTTGCCGTATTCAACCGGATCGGACGGCATGACAATATGCCGGATTTCCGGTGCGCAGAGCGCTAGTGGATCGAACGCCGACCAGGTGATAACGGCAGTCTGGAAATGCTGCCCGGCAAGTTCGAGCGCCTGCCGGCCTATTTCCGCTTTTGTGCAAAGCTTGAGCGGTGTTGATGGCGCGTAATGCGCCGGCAGCGAGCCGGAAACGCGTACCGCCTGCCCCGAAGTGTTGTGCGACAGACTTACGGGGCGATTCAACGCCGATTCAATTTCGGCTACAGTGATGCCGCCAGGCCGCAGGATAGACACCGCCTGATGGTCGGCGCGGACAATGGTGCTTTCCAGACCGATTTCGCAGGGGCCGCCGTCCAGTATCATGTCTACTTTTCCGGCCAGTGTCGCTTGCACATGCGCGGATGTGGTCGGGCTGATCTTGCCGTACAGGTTTGCGGATGGCGCAGCGATCGCTTTTTCCGGATGCATTGCATTGAGCAGTGCGAGAGCAATCGCGTGTGCAGGCACTCGAATCCCGACAGTATCCTGTCCGCCCGTGACGCAATCCGGAACATGCCGACTTCTTTGCAGGATTAACGTCAATGGTCCGGGCCAGAACCGTTCGGCAAGTATCCAGGCTGTTTCGGGAATGTTCCGCGACCAGTGTTCCAGGCGTGCAATGCTGCTGATATGCAGGATTAACGGATGGCTGACCGGGCGCTGCTTGATTGCGTAGATTTTCCGCACAGCCGCGGGATTGGTTGCATCCGCGCCCAGACCATATACCGTTTCCGTTGGAAAAGCGACAATTCCGCCATTGTCCAGAATGGCCGCCGCCGCGCAAATCCGGCTGCGTTGCGCCTGATCCGGTTGATCTGTGCCAGACTTTGTTTTCACGGTCATCGGCGGTTACGAGGCAGCCTGATGCTGCATGTCCTTATAGCCATAGCCCAGAACACTCTGCGTGTAGTAAATAACAAAATAGCAGAGTCGATACAATGCACGATACAGCCAGGACTGCGATTGCCAGCGGAAGCGGACAACCGGTGCCGATTCTTTCGATATCGCCTGCATCAGGTTTGTTCTCAGCTGATGTGCAAAGGCCTTGTCCATGATGATCAGATTGGCTTCGCGCGCCAGCATCAGGCTGAAAGGATCGATATTGGAAGAACCTACCGTCGACCAGTGGCGGTCAATCACAGCAACCTTGGCATGCAGGTAATTTCGGTTATATTCATAAATTTTGATACCCGCATCCAGCAGATTGCCATACAGCGCGCGTGTCGCGTAATGCTGCAAGCGGTATTCAATTTTCCCCTGTAGCAACAGAATGACCTTGACGCCACGACGAGCGGCTTTGTTCAATGCAGTGCAGAAATGCCTGCCGGGCAGAAAGTACGCATTGGCAATGATGATTTCAGTATTCGCATGATTGATGGCATCGAGATAGGCATGTTCAATATCATGACGGTGCCGGAGATTGTCCCGAATCAGAAAACCGGCCAGTTGATTGCCTTTGTGTTTGACCGATGCCGGCAATTTCTTGCCGTCGGTCCAGCGTTTCCTGAAGTGCGCCCACGCAACGATCATCCATAAATGCCGTGCGGCAAGATGAATCTTTTCCAGCACGGGACCTTCGATCAACACAGCGTAGTCAAGGCGTGGCAGTCGCATGCGCGGATGGTCGTAGTCGCTGATAATGTTGATACCGCCGACAAAGGCGATGCGTGCATCTATGACCGCCAGCTTGCGGTGCATACGGCGAAGCCGGTAACGGCGGAATCTGAAAAAAAAATCCTCACGCCGGTAAATCAGCAGTTTGATGTTGGCGTTCAGCAGCCGCTGGATAAAAATTTCCGATAAATGATAGGAACCATACCCGTCAATCAGCAGGTGAACGGATACGCCGCGTTTGGCTGCGCGTATCAGGGCCGCGGCTATCATGTGGCCGATAGGATCATCCTTGAAAATATAGGTTTCCAGATAGATTTCCGTTGTTGCGGCGTCAATCGCAAGCTCCAGTGCCGGGAAAAATGCACTGCCGCTGCATAACAGCCTGAGTTTGTTACCCTTGGTGAATCCGGTTTGATTCATCGGCGCACGACATTGGTGGATAAAGCGGCGTGGTCGGATGTTTTTGACCAGGGATGACCATGATGTACGCGACTGTTCTCGATATGAAATCCGCGCACATAAATGCGGTCAAGCCGCAATATCGGCAGGATGGCGGGGAAGCTGCGTGCGGCGCGGCCTGTAGTGTGTTCGAAAACTTCAGTCAAACCCAGCGCGTTGGCGAGTATGGCGCCGGTTTTTTCGTTCCAGTCGTTAAAATCACCGGCGATCACCAGCGGAGCATGGTGCGGAACCATTTTTCTGATGCGATTGTTCAACGCCCTGAGCTGCGCATGTCTGCCACGCCTGAACAGCCCCAGATGAACGCAAATGCAATGCAGATTATCCTCCCACTGCGGAATATTGATTTCACAATGCAGAAGGCCGCGACTCTCAAAGCGGTGCGCTGAAATATCTTCGTTTTCCCAGGAGACGATAGGGTAACGGCTTAGAATGGCGTTGCCGTGATGCCCTGCGTCATAAATTGCATTTTTTCCGTAAACGGATTCGGGCCATACGGAATCTGCCAGGAATTCGTGCTGACTGCCCTCCGGCCAGTCGTTAAAACGCCGGGCATGTCTGGCGTGGTGCCCGATCACCTCCTGCAGAAAGACAATGTCTGCATTCAGATTGCGCAGATGATTACGCTGCTCGTGAACGATCAGGCGGTGATTAAAACTGGAAAATCCCTTGTGAATATTGTAGGTGGCGATATGTAATTTTCTGAACACGGCAATATCGAATTAAAAGTGATCAATTGGCTTCGCAATGTTTCTGAGGTAACAGATAGACCGTCATTCAAGCCAGAAAATCCGTTTGTTATGTAAATTTAAATGGCAGCCTGACTAGGATGCTGTCCGAGTACCGGAATTGGAATCTAGCATGTTACAGCTGGTTCTGCTTATGAATTCCACTTCGCGCGAAGTTTAAGTACGGGTTTAACGCTTTTGTCAGCCATTAGTTAACAGACGGCATAGGTATTCAGTTCCCGGCGTGCCTGCTGATAATCCGGAAAAATACCGGCGACCAGTCGCCAGAACGCGGGTGAGTGATTCATTTCGATCAGATGACAGAGCTCATGGGCGACAACGTAGTCGATCAGGCGCAGCGGCAACTGAATCAGGCGCCAGTTCAACCGTATGACGCCGCGGCTGTTGCAGCTTCCCCAGCGTGTTTTTGCGTGCGACAGCTTGAACTGGGGTTTGGCGATGTTTAATCTGCCGGCATAAAGCGCCAGGCGTTCGCTGAAGCAGGCGATCGCGTGTTGCTGGTACCAGGCGGCAATCCATTTTTGCACAGATGCCGGTTTCAGGATGTCATCCGCAGCGGATGCATGTCTTGCGGCATCGCCGGGCACGAGCGCCATGTGCACTTGCCCGTGAGCGTTTATTCCAGGTTTCCAGAGATCTCCCAGCAACGGATACAATGCGCGATCATTGTTCGCGAGTGTTTTCAACGGTTTTATGTCATTCCATTCAGTCAGTTTTTGCTGTATCCAGCGGGCTTTGGTTTTTACCAGTTGATCTATTTCAGATAAGGATAAACCCATTGGTGCGCAAACCTGCACCCCGCAGTGGCTGATCCTGATGCCAATGGATTTGCGGCGGCTGCGCGTGAGCTGATACTCGATTTTTCTGTCAGCCAGTTGAATATGCTGCATACTTTGCGCCATTGTTGATCAGGTTGCGATTAATCTGTAGCCGGTTTATGCTGGCTGATTCGCGCCATTTCGCTTTCGATCCAGCTTTCCACCTGCGCGTTGAGCGCATTCGGCTCCATGCCGGACGGGTCAATCGGTTTGCCGATGCTGACTGTAATCGTGCCGGGTTTTTTGATAAACGCATTTCTAGCCCAGAATTCACCGGCATTGTGCGCCACGGGAACAACGGGAACGCCGGTATGCGTGGCAAGCCAGGCGCCGCCGATGCGGTATTTGCCTTTCTGGCCGATGGGGATGCGCGTACCTTCCGGAAAAATCACCACCCAGAAGCCCTGTTCCAGCCGGTTGCGGCCCTGTTCGACGACCTGATCCAGCGCGCTTCTGCCCGCGCTGCGGTCGATTGCGATAGGGCTGGTCATCGCCAGTCCCCAGCCAAAAAAGGGAATGCGCAGA
The DNA here is from genome assembly GCA_964639015.1 of uncultured Nitrosomonas sp. Taxonomy (GTDB): domain Bacteria; phylum Pseudomonadota; class Gammaproteobacteria; order Burkholderiales; family Nitrosomonadaceae; genus Nitrosomonas. The sequence goes on along the minus strand of CAZXBP010000010.1, from coordinate 10,083 downwards.
AGCTCTTTCTTCAACACCCAGACCTGCGGCGGAAAAATCTTCTGAAAGGCCAGCGTTTCCCATGCTGACTGGTGTTTGGATAACACGATACTGGGTGTGTCGGGAATATTTTCCGCGCCCAGAATACGGTAACGCAGACCGCAGACATGTTCCAGCAGAAACAGAATCATGCGTGTCCAGGTTGACGTAACGCGGTACCGGTTATGCGGTGAGAGCGGAAAGCACGTCAGCGTAAAAACCGCGTAAGGTGGCGTGATAATCACCAGCAGCAGCATGTACAGTGTGGAACGTAATAGCGCTTGCATCATCCGCGTCCTGCAATCGCGTCGGCGGCAGCGGAGAGATTGTCAAAAATCAGCGTGCGTGGCGGCAGTTGATTTTTTTCCTGCGTCATTCGGCCTTTTCCGGTCAACAACAGAATCGGCAAAGCGCCGATAGCATCGGCTGCCTGCAGATCGCGCAACGCGTCACCGATGACGGGCACATTCTTCAGGTCTGTGCCATACCGCTGCATGATTTCTTCGAACATGCCGGTTTTCGGTTTGCGGCAATTGCATTTGTCGGCGCTGGTATGCGGGCAGAAAAAGATGGCATCAATCCGCCCACCTGCCTGAGCGACTGCTTTGTACATTTTGTCGTTGATGGCATTGAACGTTGCCATGTCCAGCAGACCGCGTCCGATGCCGGACTGATTGGTGGCGGTGATCACGCGATAACCGGCATGCGTCAGTCGCGCGATGGCTTCCGGGCTGCCCGGAATAGGCAGCCATTCATCGGGCGTTTTAATAAAGGTTTCGCTGTTCTGGTTGATAACGCCGTTATGATCAAGAATAACCAGTTTCATATCAATTCGCCAATCTGGAAAGATCGGCCACTCTGTTCATCGATCGATGCATCATTTGCAGCAGGCATAGCCGGTTTGCACGCAAACCGGGATCGTCAGTATTGACCATGACATGATCAAAAAATGTATCGATCGGTTGCTTGAGTGCGGCCAGTGTTTGCAGCGAATGGGTATAGCTGCCGGATTCAAAGGCGCTGTCGGCAAGCGCTGTCGTGCTTTGCAGTGCGTCATGCAGCGCGGTTTCCGCAGGTTCCCTGAGCAGGCGGGGATCGATTGCGGTGGGAACCGGGATACCGTTTTTCGCATTTTTTTCCAGAATGTTGTGCACGCGCTTGTTGGCGGCTGCGAGGCTTTCCGCCTCGGGCAATTGCTTGAACGCGCGCACAGCCTCGAGTCTTTTCGAAATATCCATGAGCACCTTCGGCGATTGGCTCAGCACTGCGTCAATTTCCTGAAGCAGAAAACCCTGTTCGCGCAGGCTTCCGGCCAGGCGGTCATAGATAAACTGCAATGGCGACTCAGCGGTCTCCGGATAGCGGCCGTCAAACGCAAGACGCGCTTCCTTGAGCAGGAAGTCCAGCGACAGCGGCAGTTTCTTTTCAATCAACATGCGGATAATCCCCAGCGCGTGACGGCGCAGCGCAAAGGGATCTTTGTCGCCCGTCGGGATCTGGTTAATGCTGAACAGTCCCGTCAGCGTTTCAAGCTTGTCGGCCAGCGCGACGCACAGGCCGATGGTATTGCGCGGCAGACTGTCACCGGCAAAGCGCGGCTTGTAATGATCCTCGATCGCCTGCGCGATCGACTCGCTGAGGCCGTCATTCAACGCATAGTAATGTCCCATGACACCCTGCAATTCAGGAAACTCCCCAACCATCTCGGTCAGCAGGTCGGTTTTCGACAGCAGCGCCGCCTGACCGGCTTGATCGGCAAGTGCTTCACCGCCCAGCAATAGTGCGATCGAACGGGCAATGACGCGGACGCGCTGAATGCGTTCACCCTGCGTGCCGAGCTTGTTGTGATACACCACGTGCTCCAGGCCGGGGAGACGGGATTCCAGTGTTTTTTTGCGGTCCTGGTCGTAGAAAAATTTTGCATCGGCCAGACGTGAGCGCACTACGCGTTCGTTTCCGGATATCACCAGACTGGAGTCAGACGGACGGATATTGGCAACCAGCAGGAAACGGTTGGCGAGTTTTCCGTCAACGTCCATCAGCGGGAAATATTTCTGATTGGCTTTCATCGTCAGAATCAGGCATTCCTGCGGCACTTGCAGAAATTCGGTTTCAAACCGGCCGGTCAGTACATTGGGCAATTCGACCAGCGCGGTGACTTCATCCAGCAAAGCCTCATCCTGAAGCAGCACAAGGTTTTCTTTCTCGGCGGCGGCGGTCAGTTGCCGAAGGATTTCCGTGCGGCGATCGTCAAAATGCGCGATAACCGCGCCTTCCTCCGCCAGTTGCCGTGCGTAGCTGTCCGCATCGATGATCGTAATGGCGGTGTTCTTTGCTTCAAAACGGTGTCCCTGCGTCTCGCGGCCTGCTTCAAGGCCCAGAATATTAACCGGCAGGATGTTCGCGCCGTGCAGTGCAATCAGACTGTGCGCAGGACGAACGAAATGGACGTTGCTCCAGCCGTCGGCCAGCTGATAAGTCATGACTTTGGGAATCGGCAGGCGCTCGATGGCTTCGGTGATCGCGATTTGCAGTCCTTCGGTCAGGCGCACGCCGGGCACAACACTGTCGAAAATCAGCACTTCCGCTTTATCTTCCTGCACGCGCTTCAGACGGGATACGACGGAGGCATCGGCGCCGAGGCCGGCCAGTTTTTTCAGCAGCGGCGGCGTCGCCTGTCCGTCTGCGTCCAGTCCTACCTTAACCGGCATCAGTTTCTGCGAAACGGACTTATCCGCTGCCTGGTCGGAAACACCGGCAATCCATACGGCCAAACGTCTCGGCGAAGCAAAAACTTTCCTTGGCGCGTCAGATTCGATTAATCCCTGCATCAGCAGGCCGGCCGCGATCAGGTCGGCAAAACTGTCGCCAAGCTGTCTGAGCGATTTGGGCGGCAGTTCTTCCACCCGTAATTCCACCAGTAAGTTTTTTGTAGTCATGCGGATGCTGCCGTCGATGAAGGTTTTGATTGCGCCAGCTGTGCCACCCATTCGCGCGGTGCCAGCGGAAACGGCGGGTCAAGGGACTCGCGGCTGGCGTAATAGGCCTGCGCGACGCTGCGCGACAGATTGCGGATACGGCCGATATAGGCGGCGCGTTCGGTCACGGAAATGGCGCCGCGTGCATCGAGCAGATTGAACGTATGCGCGGCCTTGAGCATCTGTTCATAGGCCGGCAGTGCCAGTTGCTGCGCCATCAGCTGTTGCGCCTGTTTTTCATGGCCGGCAAACGCATTGAACAGGTAATCGGGGTCGCTCAGCTCGAAATTGTATCTTGATTGTTCCACTTCATTCTGATGATAGACATCGTGGTATGTCAGTCCGTCAGTCCAGAGTAGGCTGTAAACATTCTCGACACCCTGCAGATACATGGCCAGGCGCTCCAGGCCATAAGTGATTTCGCCGGTGATCGGTCTGCAATTGATTCCGCCGACCTGCTGAAAATACGTGAACTGGGTGACTTCCATGCCGTTCAGCCAGGCTTCCCAGCCGAGCCCCCAGGCGCCCAGCGTCGGATTTTCCCAGTCATCCTCGACCAGGCGCACGTCATTCTGCCGCAGATCAAGCCCCAGTTCGCGCAGGGAGTCAAAATAAAGCGCCAGGATATTTTCAGGCGCAGGCTTCAGTACGACCTGAAATTGATAATAATGCTGCAAACGGTTGGGGTTGTCGCCATAACGGCCATCCTTTGGTCGCCGGGACGGCTGCACGTAAGCCGCTTTCCACGGTTCCGGCCCGAGCGCGCGCAGAAATGTCGCCGTATGGCTGGTGCCCGCGCCGACTTCCATGTCGTACGGCTGCAGAATGGCGCAGCCTTGTCTGGCCCAGTAGCGTTGCAGGGTGAAAATAATGTCCTGGAATGTCGGTGTGTTCATGAAAAAACCGCGGCTGCGCCGCTTCTGTGAGTGTAGTTGCGGATTTTACAGGGTTTTCCATCCGGCGTGTATGGGCTTGCACAGGATCAGCGCGTTATGGTATTGCAACCACTGATCTTTGCAGGCGTAAAGAAATTTTACAGCGTTTTTATAACGAAAACTGTGGTGCGAATCATGCTTGTCGCGCTTGGAGTTTGATCGCAATGCCATGAATAATTTTGGAAAAATTGAATGATGGATTGTAAAGGGCGAATTCTGCAGTTGATGGATATCATCAGCCTGAAGCATGGGGATCTGTCGATTTTTTTTACATCGGATTATTTGTTTGGCCCCGGGAAATATTATTTGATTATTTTTTGCTATTAAAATATCTTAAATACAATGAGATATGAATTAATTTGCGAATCTGGCATGGGTTTTGCTTATAAGAAAATGAGACTGAACTATTCCAATAATAAATTGATAGTTGGTTTTTGAATTGCAGGTTGCCGGTTTTCGGGCAGTGCGGTATCAGATGGTCACGGCTACTGTACTGTTTCTGACTACCGGGGTTTTTTAAAACGTCCTCAACCCGCGTGTTTTACTCATTTTTTTGGAGAAATATTATGAAAAAGAAACTTTTCGCAGCACTGGCTGCATTAGGTCTGGGTATGAATGTGGCAATGGTGCCGATGTCCGCGAATGCCGGGGTGATTCAACTGGGTTTTATTCTTGATGAGTCAGGCAGTATCGGTGCCGGCAACTGGAATATTATTCGTCAGGGTCTGGCGAATGCGGTTGATTTGATTCCGGTCGGCGGCGCTGACACGTATGAAGTTTCAGTCGTGAGTTTTGGTTCCGGCGCCACGGTGCGTCACTCGAATGTCCTGCTGGACAGCATAGCTGATCGTGATCTCTTGTCCAACCAGATTGAAACCTATAATTACAATGGTGGCAGCACCAACTTTGCGGCTGCATTCAATGCCATGAGAGGCGTGCTGGACAATACCATCGCCAACGCTGATTTCTCCTACGTCAACTTTGCAACCGACGGTCAGCAAAATGTGGGCGGTACTGGTGTTAATGAGCGTAACCAGCTTATTGGGGTCGGTGTAGACAATATCAGTATTGAAGGTATCGGTGGCGGCGTGGATGCAAACGATCTGCGCAACAACTTCTGCTACCCGCAGCCTTGCGACTCGACTGTTCCGTTCAACTTTCCGACACAAGGTTTTTATATTGGCGTAGCGAATGCTCAGGCTTATGCCGATGCGCTGCAAACCAAAATACGCGTTGTGACCGGTCAGGTGCCTGAGCCAGGTACAATCGCGTTGTTAAGCGTTGCGCTGCTCGGTATGGGCATGATTCGCCGTCGCAAGGAAGTATAAGTTCCGGTAGTGTAAAAATCCTGTGCGGGTGAGACTTTTGTGCTCCTACAGGAGGACTATTAGAGGATTGTTCGGCAAAACCGCCCTTGTGTTGAACAAGGGCGGTTTTTTTTGGTTGATTGCTGTTGATGCGAATAAGCATGCCATGATTTTGACTGACATGCACGTTGTCGAATTTTTTACACTGGTGTGGCTTTAATATCACCTGATTGCCGCGCATGAAAATAGAACGTATAAATAACGTAGCCATGCGCCCCATGTTGTTGAGCCTTACTCGCGCCAGAGCACGTGTAGGCCCGATTAACATCGTGTAATCGGGCTTCTGCGTTGTGGGGCAGGTACACCGCCAACCTGCGCAGCATTGCAATTTGTGGTTCGTGTCGTGAATCCGGACAGTGTTTGTTATACACGTTCCGGCGTTAGTCCGGTGGAATAAACAAACGCCCGGGATGTGTCGGAATATTTAACACGCACCGCGCATAAAAAGCACACCGGGTGTCCTCCAAAAATCCACAGCAGAGTATCTACCTTGCTACGCAATCGGGCAGGTGCCGTGAACCCCGGACACATAAAGCATCAAACGCATCAAGCGGCGCGCTTCATGCGGGGTTATGATTAAGCCGTATCATGATTTTGATCAGCACATGCGATGTCGAATTTTTTTACACTGTTATGGCTTTAATATCACGTGGCCGTGTTGCGCAAAAATTAAACTCGTTTAATAACAATGAATTGTAAAATAATTTCATAATTGGCATGAATCATGCTTATATTAATAGTAACTGAGCAGCAAGTCTGTTTGGAATCAGCAACTGAATTTTAAGAAGAGCAACTTAAGGAGAGTAACCATGTTTGTATCGCAAAAAATAACTAAAGCCATGATAGCTTCGCTGTTTGGAGTGCTGCTTGGGCTTGCCGGTTTCAACGCGCACGCGATTATCATTACGCCGAGTACCGCCGGCATCATTGAAGGAAGCAGCCTGACGCCGCCGACAGGGCCTGCAAATTGCGAAGCGGGGTGTATTTACAATGCATTCAATGTCAACGGCGGTGTCAATGACGGCAGCCTGTCGCTGCTGTACAAATCGGATGTTTCAGGAAGTTCTGGCATCGGTTCGGATTCCGGCACTTTTGCCGCATCGTATTTGACAACATTTTCAAATACTGCGGCTGACCCATCAAATGCATTGATAGACTATATCTCCGGACCGTCGATCACCTGTCCGGAATGCTATCTCGCGATCAAGGACGGCAACCAGACGCCAAGCTATTATTTCTTTGATCTGGCCAGCTGGAATGGCACGGAGGATATTATACTGCGCGATTTCTGGCCTCAGCGTGGCGCGATCTCGCATGTTTCCATCTGGGGTAAATCATCTACAAGCGTACCGGAACCCGGCATCGTACTTTTGCTCGGCATCGGATTGCTCGGATTGCTGTTCACCGCACGCAGACAGCAAGGCGCTGAATCATTTGCCTGAAGTGTAGCCCTGTGGAGTGAGCGATTTACGCTCACCTGCAAAAAAACCGCCTCCTGGGAAAAAACAGGAGGCGGTTTTTTTATGACTGTTATGCCGGTTGTTTTTTTGCCGGATTTGCTTACAGGCGATGTTCCCGAACAGCCTCCGGGTGAGGCATGTCGGGCGCGCCGTTGTGCTTTCCGCCTGATCTCAGTCGGCGCTGATCATCACCTGATTGCGGCCTTTTTTCTTGGCTTTGTACAGCGCCTTGTCGGCGGCATTGCTGATGCTTTTGGTATCCGGGAAGTGCTTGATGTCGGCAATGCCGCAACTGAATGTGACGGTGAATTCCCTGTTATCACTCATATGGAGCAGCCGGGAGAACACGTTACGGATTTCGTCAATCACTCTGGATGCGCCGGGCGCGTCGGTATCGGTCAGAATCACGGCGAATTCCTCTCCGCCATAACGGCCGACAATGTCCGTGCCGCGCAGACGCTGTTTCAGCAGACGTGCCAGGCTTTTAAGTACGCGATCTCCCGCGGCGTGCCCATGTTTATCATTGACTTTCTTGAAAAAGTCGACATCAATCATGGCGAAGGACAGCGGTGTTTTTAACCGGTTCGAGCGCACGATTTCGCGGTTGAGCTGCTCCTTGATGGCCGTGTGATTGAATAACCCGGTCAGTCCGTCGCGCACCATCAGTCCGCGCAGCAAACGCGCCCGTCTGATACGCAGCGTAATCGCCGATACCAGGCGCTTCGGTTCGACGGGCTGGACGATAAAATCGTCACCCGCCAGCCACATGGCTTCCTGTTGTGTATTGAAATCGTTTTCCGATGATAGGTACACAATCGGCAGATTGAGCACTCCATCAATCTGACGGATAACTTTGGACAGTTCGATACCGCTGCATTCCGGCATGTAGGTATCTATCAGAATGACATCGGGACTGAATTCCAGCAGGGTTTTCATCACCGCGTCAGCAGCATTGACTGTTTTTACAGTCATACCCGCCAGCTCAAGAATTGCGGCATGATAAGCGAGTACAGCATCACTGCCGTCGATCATCAGCACGCGGAAAGGCTCCTGTGTCTGCGGCGCGGCGAACGAGTCGAGCTGGTCGATCAAATCGGTCGAATTGATCGGTTTGGTAAGGTAGGCAATGCCGCCGGCGCGCACCGCTTCCAGCCGCAACGCGAGATCGTCGTTGGAAGATAGGAAAATGACCTGAACGGGGTCGCCCATTTTCTGTTGAATTTCTTTCATGGTACGCAAGCCGGCGTGATCGTCATCGGAAAATTCAATATTCATCAGCACCATCGCTTGCGGATTCTTCTGGATTGCGCTGCGAAATTTCGCGAGCTTGCCGAAAACTTCAACCTCGTAACCGAAGTAGCTTAATTGCATGGCCAGTTCCTGCGCTGACTCCTGATCGTCATCCACAACGAAGACCCTGGAAACCGTTTCAGAATCAATGCGTCTGGCGTCATTGAGTTTTTTGGTGAAGTTGGATGCCTGATCCTGCCTGGGTTTGACGGCAAGGCGGCTCAGCTCGGCTATTTGCTGCCGGACAGCCGGGTCCTGCTCGTCTTGCGATGCCGACTTGTCCTGGAGTAACCGTTTTAAGACTTGTTCGAGATTGGCGGCGGCATGACTTAATTCCCGGTAACCGTATATTTTGCTGGTGCTTTCCAGGCCATGCACCTTGCGGTGGACAATCTGCAGCGATTCAGGGGTTTTCTGGTCTTGAAACTGAAGCCAGGCAGTTTCAATCGCTTTGGTTTTAACGGGAAGTTCTGTTAAAAATGCTTTCGACAACAGATGCATTTTTTCTTGAAATTCTGCTGGGGACTGAGTCATGGTAGGCTTTCCATTATTTAAGTGTAAATCAATGCGCCATCTACTGTAATAAAATAAAAAACATGGCGATGTAATGACTGCGAAACGTGATTTCTATCATTGTAGTGTCACTCATGTTTGTCTGCTGGATAAAGGCTTAGGAGTCGTTCAAATAACTGTAACACTGGAATCACATCTGGCGAGCACACTGCGGCGTTGTTCGTCGTCGCCATAGCTTGTGCTATGGCTCCTCCTCTCGCCTTGCATTGCATCCAGCCGGACGCGTTCAATTGCCACACTTATTTCTTCACGGCTCCTTACTGATTGCAAATATCGGTTATACAATATCATACGCGCCGCCCTTTAAAATCCGGTTTCTTTATTACTCCCCGCGGCATGCGCTCAACGGGAGAAAGTCCTGCTGCCCGATTCTGTGGCGCGGGGGTATATAGTGCATAATATTCCGTTAGTTATTGTATTACATTGTGCGTTGAACTGCTTGGAAAATGGAAATTCGGCAGGTGCGAACGGGAAAATAGAATGATCAAAGCGCAACCAAGGCGCAATAATGCAATTCGGTTTGCGTGGAAATTGTTATAAATGTCAGAATATGTGTAATATTCTTTACAAGATGTTTCCAGGATGCTGTTCTATTTATTCATACCGTTAGTCATCGCGGATAACGGTCAACTGAGGTTTTTAGGTTTAAGGTTGAACATGTGGCGGAAAATTGTTATGGCTTTGTCCGGCGTTGTTGTGTTGATGGCGGCAATCGCCTTTCTGGCGGGTGAGCTGGTAACAGGTTCGGCAGCCACGGCGACGGAAGTGCTGCTGACCGATGTGCCCGTACAGTCCGTTAAGATTCCTGCGGCAGACGGAACCCCGGTGCATGGCTGGCTGGCGTATGGCCAGAATGGCAACGGCGTTGTACTGCTGGTGCATTCCATCCGCAGCAATCGTGTCGAAATGCTGGGCCGGGCCCGATTCTTAACAGCGCAAGGCTATCATACCTTAATGATCGATTTGCAGGCGCATGGCGAAACACCCGGGAACCGCATCACATTTGGTGCGCGGGAATCTGAGAATGTAACTGCGGCGGTTGATTTTCTGCGCAGGACTTTCCCACATGAACGCATCGGTGCGATCGGCGTATCACTGGGCGCGGCAGCGATTGTTCTGGCCAAGCCGGATCTCAGACTGAGCGCCGTCGTTCTGGAGTCATTGCATCCAACGATCGAGGAGGCTGTTGGGAATCGTCTGAAGCTTTTCCTGGGCGAACCTGGTACATTGTTCCTGCCATTGCTGCTGTTCCAGATTTCACTGTTTACCGGTGTTCCCATTGAAGCGTTGAGCCCGGTTGCGCATATCGGCAACCTGAATTCACCCGTTCTGATCATTTCCGGAACCAATGACCATCATACGACTGTGCCGGAAACCGAGCGATTGTTTGCGGCGGCGCGCGAGCCTAAGGAATTGTGGATTGTGCCCGGCGCAGGGCATTTCAATATGCATGACTATGCCG
>CAZXBP010000009.1:0-34744 GCA_964639015.1 uncultured Nitrosomonas sp. | reverse complement strand
TTATTCATGCCGTTAGTCATCGCGGGTAACGGTCAACTGAGGTTTTTAGGTTCAATCGATTATCAGAAAATATTTTTCCATTCACGTAATGCTGCGAAGACTTCGACCGGGTCAGAGAGTTTTCTTCCAGCGAATTGCGCCGCGCAGCGGATAACTTCAGGATGCTGGCAACGCAGAAACGGATTGCAGGCTTTTTCAGTCGCCATGTCCGTGGGCAGTGTGGGCAAATGTTGCTGCCGCATTTGATTTGCCCGTTGCTCCAGTTTCCGCAGATCATCGTTGCCGGGCTCTACAGCCCTGGCAAAAGCGATGTTTGCAAGTGTATATTCATGCGCACAGTAAACCAGTGTATTATCCGGCAAGGTAGCCAGTTTCCGCAAAGCGGCGTACATCTGCTGCGGCGTGCCCTCAAATATACGGCCACAACCGCAGGAAAACAGCGTGTCGCCGCAAAACAAAAGACTTCTCGGTTGCGTGGCGGCAAAATAGGCGATATGTCCGTGTGTATGCCCTGGAACTTCAATGATATCAAATGCCAATCCCAGAGATTCGAGCTGAATACGGTCCCCCTCTCGAACGGGATTATTGACAGTGGTTATTTTTTCATGTTGCGGGCCATAGACAGGCAGATCGAAGCGTTCGAGCAACTGAAGATTGCCGCCGGTATGGTCATTGTGATGATGCGTTATTAAAATAGCTATGGGTTGCAATTGCTGTGAATTCAAGTAACTTATAACAGGCGATGCATCACCCGGATCAACAATTGCCGCATGCACAGTATTATGGATAATCCAGATATAATTATCTCTAAAAGCAGGAACGGGACAGATTTGCAGGTTGCTCATATCAGATTGAGTTCGTGAGGATTATTTATGTTGGTGGTGGTTTGGATGTATTCTTATCTGATCGTGCGCATGGAAGCGCTCAAAAAAGGAGACACTGCGCTACCGTGTTGAAATTAATTACTTAAGATTATAGAGCGTTTTTCAGGAACTTGCTGCCGACAGTGCAAATCTCATTTTTGAGCCCATCCAAACCAGATTCATTTGATCATCAAACAGTGCTTCTTAATTAACCGGCATGACTGAACATACTGCAAATAGCGCACAGGCAACACAGATAGACTCGTGCTGGTTCGCCACTTCTCTGGGACAATATATTATCAGCAATGAATTTGAATATTTTGACCAGCTGGTAGCTAATATTTTTGGATACAACGCGATGCAGCTGGGTTTGCCGTGCTATGATTTCTTACGGGCGAATCGCATGCCGCTCAGATTCTCAGCCGGTTATGAAAATGCTGCGGCGCTGCGTACACGGGCGGATCACCTGCCCATATCAAGCGAAAGCATTGACCTTGTGATCATGCCGCATGTGCTTGAATACAACACCAACCCGCATCAAATCCTGCGGGAGGCTTATCGCATTTTAATGCCTGAGGGGCATATCGTCATATCCGGCTTTAATCCTTTCAGTCTATGGGGACTTCACCGGCATTTTGCGCCCGATCGCAGAGAATTTCCCTGGAACGGACATTTCATTGCGTTGTCGCGCCTGAAAGACTGGTTGAAATTACTCAATTTTGAAATGAAAGGCGGCAAGTTGTGCTGTTATACGCCGCCCTTTTCAAAGGAAAACTGGCGCAATCGGTTTAGGTTCATGGAAGACGCGGGGGATCGCTGGTGGCCTATTTCCGGCGGTATTTATTTTTTACATGCGGTAAAACATAAACATTGCATGCGTCTGATCAAGCCAAGCTGGAAAACCAGTCTGGCCGGGAAAAGAAAAATAGTGGCCGCGACACAGCGCAGCAAGGACAACTCAGATCGTAACCGAATGATCTTTCCCAAATGACTGAAACAATAACAGAAAAAAAAGTCGAGATATACACTGACGGGGCGTGCAAAGGTAATCCCGGTATCGGCGGCTGGGGAGCATTGCTTAAATACAACGGACATGAGCAGGAAATTTGCGGTGGCGAACTGCACACAACCAACAATCGCATGGAACTGCTTGCCGTCATTCGTGCTCTGGAAATATTGAAACGCCGCTGCAAAGTGCAGTTACACACGGATTCTCAATATGTCCATAAGGGCATTAGTCAATGGATAGAGTCCTGGAAAACACGCAACTGGAAAACGGCAAGTAAAAAGCCGGTCAAGAATGTGGATCTATGGCAAGAATTGGATCAATTAACGCAACAACACGACATTGAATGGATCTGGATACGCGGACATGCCGGGCATGAAGGAAACGAAAGGGCTGACGCGATAGCAAACCGCGGCGTTGAAAAAATAATCTCGGAACGTTCGAACAAGCAATTGAGTAATAACTGAAGATGCACCATGCGACAAATTGTACTGGATACAGAAACAACCGGACTGGAATACAAACTAGGGCACCGCATTGTCGAAATCGCAGCTGTTGAAATCCGCAACAGACAACTGACAGGCAATCATTTTCATCACTACCTGAATCCTGAGCGTGATAGCGATGCCGGTGCCTTGCAGGTTCATGGATTGACGCGCGCATTTCTTGAAGACAAACCCAAATTCGGCGAAATCTGCAAATTATTTCTTGATTTCATTAGTGATGCAGAGCTGATCATTCACAATGCGGCGTTTGATGTCGGTTTTCTGAATCACGAACTGGGACTGGCAAAACAGCAGACGCTGGATACGTATTGCGCAGGGATTACCGATACGCTCAAGCTGGCTAAAGAGCTCCATCCCGGAAAACGCAACAATCTGGATGCGCTATGCGAACGTTACAAAGTTGACAATTCCAGGCGGACACTGCACGGCGCATTATTGGATTCGGAGCTTCTGGCCGAAGTTTATCTCGCGATGACACGCGGACAGGAATCGTTATTAATCGATCTTGATCTTTCAAATCCGGTTGATAATCCCGCAGTCTGTGACATCAAAAGCCTGAACCTGCGGATTTTACCTGCATCCGCTGCGGAAATAGAACTGCATGACCAGCTTCTGGCGCGTATCGACAAAGAAAGCAGTCATCGCTGCATATGGAAAAAACTGCAATCCATCGATAATTAACTAAGGAGCCGTTTCAGATGTCTGCTGCATTTCATTCCCGCCATCGACCGGCAGAACGCAGCTGCTGCTTCAGTCCTTGCAGTGGAAAGTCTTGGGAATAGGCTTTCTTAGCGAAATGAACAGCTTTTTCATAGTCTCTTTTTTTTAAATAGACCAGTCCCAGATTATAAGCCGTCAACGGATTATCCGGCTCAAGGTCAATAGCAAACAGCAATTGCTCCAGTGCCAGGTCCGGTTTGTTGATTTTCAGCAAATGATTGCTGAAAACCTGACGTACCATCGCATCATCCGGTTTGAAACGTACGGCGCGCTCGAAATAACATAACGTTGAAAATCTTGCGCCAGGCGGCCTGGGTGTCCTGTCTCTCAGACTCAATCGACTCATTGTTTCCAGTGCGCGGTGATGGTTCGGAAAAGTGCTGAGGACGAAATCAAGATCTCCGCCGAATGTACTGGTGTCCGGGGCAATAAGCTGTTCGACATTCTTTGAGAAGTGATGTGTTTCGACAGTTTTAAGGAGTACGCGTTGCTCGTTTCTATAATCAAAAGGACCATTGCCACGATTACCATCCAGTTCGCCGCAAATTGACGATGCCTGGCTTAGCGTTACATTAAACAGAAAAAATACGGCGATCAAAAACAAGAAATGTTTCATAATGTAACCATTATATCGATTGAAAACGATTGCTTTGCAGTTTCTTTAGCTACTGCGCGCGCAATGACATGTGGAAAATTCTCCGGGGCAGGTGTAATCTTGCCATCAAATTACATAGGCTTACAATCATTAAATAAAGTTCCGATATGAATACTGAGCACAATCCCTTCAAAGCATTTGAAAAAGATGCGGCAAAACTGAGAGAAACGCTGACCGATCTTCAATATCAAGTCACTCAGAAGGCAGGAACCGAACCACCGTTTCAAAACGAATTCTGGGACAGCAAGGAAGAAGGCATCTATGTGGATATCGTCTCGGGTGAACCGCTGTTTGCATCAATCCATAAATTTGATTCAGGCACCGGCTGGCCCAGTTTTTTTCAGCCGATTGATGCCAACTTTATCCGGCTGAAAAAAGACTACAAACTGCTGTTGCCACGCAATGAAGTACGCAGCCGATATGCAGACAGCCATCTCGGGCATGTATTTAACGACGGGCCGCCGCCAACGGGTTTGCGTTACTGCATCAATTCCGCAGCGTTGAAATTCATCCCGCGCAATGAACTTCAGGCAACAGGCTATGGCAACTATAGCCGCCTTTTTGAAGATCATACCAGACAACAGGAATGACTCGATCCGAAGCGGAATCATCGAATAACGATGGGTCCGAAGCAAAGCTGGAAGCACTGCTGACGGGAAAACGGCTGCCGTCACTGCCACATGCCATCGCATGTTTTTCCGGCGTGCTTCTGATGATTTCATCGGGTTTATTCATTTTTGAAATCAGCCTGCACGTCATCATGTTCCTGGCGTTGATCTGGGTTGTAATTCAGGCATCCTGGCTCGGACATTCGTTTGTCATTGTACGGCAGATGATGAATCACGGCATCAGCAAGGCGCTGCCCGCGCTGTATATTTTCCTGCTGATCGGCATGGTGATTGCAAGCTACATGCAAAGCGGCACAATCGCAAGCCTGCTCTATTACGGGATTGACTGGCTTAATCCGGTCATTTTCCTGCCCGCCGGACTGATATTGTGCTGCTTTATGTCGCTGGCAACCGGCACTTCATGGGGAACGGTAGGAACGCTCGGCGTCGTATTGATGGGTATCGGCGAAACCATGGGTATCCCGTTACCCATTGTTGCAGGCATGATCATTTCAGGCGCCACGTTCGGTGATAAATTATCGCCCATATCCGACACAACCAATCTGGCTGCCATGAGTGCGGACACTCAGCTTTATCGCCACATTCATTCCATGCTCTATACCACGCTGCCGACATTCCTGATCGTACTCTGTCTGTTTATTGCGCTCGGGTTCCAATTTACCGATACGGCATTGCCGCGAACACATATTGATGAAATCCGGTCTGCGCTGTCAAACGCGTATCGGCTCAGCCCATGGATTACCCTGCTGCCGCTGGCAGCAATGTTCATTTTGAGCATAAAACGCTATGCGCCTGAAATCAGCATGTCGATAAGCATCCTGCTTGCCGCGGTGATTGCCATTTTATACCAGGATAAAAACGGTATTGACGTATTGAATGCGCTCTGGCTGAACACCGACGGCTCGACAGGCATCGACAATCTCGACGCATTGCTGGGTCGCGGCGGCATTTACAGCATGGCCTGGACACTGCTACTCTCGATCATGGCGCTGGCGCTGGGCGGCATATTGCATCACGCCGGTTTTCTGCGCGTGCTGCTGGTGAATATCATCATGCATATCAAACGCATCAGCACCTTGATTGCCACTACAATTGCCGCTGGTTTTATCAGCAATATCGCTATGGGCGAGGCCTATATATCGATTATTCTGAACTGTCAGCTGTTTAAAAACACCTACGAGGAGAAAGCAATCGATAAAGCCGTATTGTCCCGTTCCGTAGAGGAAGGTGCCACACTGACCGCAGCGCTGATACCCTGGACAACGACCGGCACATTCTATGCCGCCACACTGGGCATCGCGACACTGGATTATGCGCCTTATGCCTTGCTGAATCTGTTGAATCCTTTTGTTTCAATCAGCATGGCACTACTGGGCTGGGGCGTATTAAAAACCGCTGCCGGCAGATAAACCGATGAACATCGGTTATCGGTTATTGTTGTGCAGCACACAACCACGCTTAATCACGCGATTTTGACTCCGGCGATTTGTTTTGCCGCTCAAAGCGATAAAATGCGAGCTTTCCCATCAGATTAGGCAGAAGCCTGATTTGCCGGTCTTGCTGCATAACGCGGCGCTCCAGGATCTTCGCGTCGCATTGCTGGCAAAAATCCTCAAAATCCCCGAGTGTGCAGAGATGAATGTTCGGTGTGTCATACCAATGATAAGGCAATGCTTCCGACACCGGCATGTGACCCCGGATGACCTGCAAGCGATTCTTCCAGTAACCGAAATTCGGGAAGGAAACGATACCTTCACGTCCGACGCGCAGCATTTCTCTGATAATTCTTTCGGTGTGCCGCATTGCTTGTAGTGTTTGTGAAAGAATAACATAGTCAAATGCATCGTCTGCAAAACCGGAAAGTCCCGTTTCCAGATCACTCTGGATGACATTAATGCCATTCTTCAGACAACTCAGTACATTCCCGTCATCGATGTCTACGCCATAACCAAAAATGTGGCGCTCCTGCTGCAAATATTTCAGTAATGCGCCGTCTCCGCAACCCAGATCCAGTATTTTTGAATCCGCCTTGATCCAGCTGGCAATGGCTGCAAAATCAGGACGCAGCGCAGCCGCCGTTAACGATGATGTCGTCGTAACCATAATGATCGTATTTATCACACCTCGATATTATTCATATAAGCCCGCACCAATTCATGATAATAGGCATCGTTCATCAGAAATGAGTCATGACCGTGAGCTGAAGTAATTTCTGCGTAACTGACGTTGATATTATTCTTCAGCAACGCCTTGACGATATCCCGCGAGCGTTCCGGCGAGAAACGCCAGTCCGTGGTGAATGAGAGTACCAGAAAACCGGCTTTTGCCACTTTAAACGCAGCGGTCAGATCGCCATTATAAGCATGAGCCGGATCAAAATAATCCAGCGCCTTGGTCATCAGCAGATAACTGTTGGCATCAAACAAATCGCTGAATTTATCACCCTGATAGCGCAGATACGATTCAATCTCAAACTCGACATCATAACCAAAAGAGAACTTTCCATCCCTCAGGTCGCGCCCGAATTTCGTCGCCATCGAGTGATCCGAAAGATAGGTGATATGGCCGAGCATGCGCGCCAGCCTTAAACCGCGTCGCGGTACCGTATTGTAGGCATAGTAATCACCGCCATAAAAATCCTGATCGGTCAATATAGCCTGACGCGCCACATCGTTAAACGCAATGTTTTGTGCGGTGAGTTTCGCCGCAGCGGCGATGACAACGGCATGGCGAACTTTGTCAGGATAATTCAGCGTCCATTGCAATGCCTGCATTCCGCCGAGACTCCCGCCGACTACCGCGGCAAATTGCGCAATGCCAAGGTGCTCAGCCAGTTGCGCCTGGGTTTCGACCCAGTCTTCCACGGTAACGAGGGGAAACTTGGCGCCATAGGGATGATTTGTCAATGGATCGATACTTGCCGGACCAATGGATCCATGGCAACCACCCAGATTATTGACGCCGATGACGAAAAACTTATCCGTATCAATCGGCTTCCCCGGCCCCACCATATTGTCCCACCATCCGGTGCTTTTGGGTTTTTCAGCATAAATGCCTGCAACATGGTGGTTTCCAGAAAGCGCGTGGCACACCAGCAAGGCATTTGAACGCTCAACGTTCAACCGCCCATAGGTTTCATAGACCAGATGATAACCGCTCAATGTCGAGCCGCTTTTCAGCTCCAGAGGTTTATCGATATGCACGAACTGCGGTGTTACGATACCGACTGAGTTTGAATCTTGCATTGAATAATATCGAGAAATTTTCCGCTAAGAAACCTGCAATTATAGCGCTAAAAATGCCACAACATCATCAGCCCTGTTCTGGCGGCGATGTTGTTATCAACTGTTCAGTTTCCTGAGCAGAAGATGCATTTTTTCCGGGTTATCCGCGCGAACGATACGCTGCGCCAACGGAATAATATCAGGTAAATTACTTTTCAGTATCTGATTCTTGATGGCGAGTAACTGCGAGGAATACATGGAAAACTGCTGCAATCCCATGCCGAGCAGCAAGCGTGTAAACTGGAGATCGCCCGCCATTTCGCCGCAGATTGAAACCGGTTTCTTGACGCGCCCTGACATCTGGATGACTCGCGATACCAGCCATAAAACAGCAGGATGAAAAGGATCGTAAAGATGCGCCACCGAGTCATCCACGCGATCAACAGCCAGCGTGTACTGAATCAGATCATTGGTGCCAATGGATAAAAAATCCAGCCGTTGCAGAAAAATTTCCACACTGAGCGCCGCAGCGGGAATCTCGATCATACCGCCAACCTGTATCTTTTCGTCAAAACCGGCCTGCTCGTCGCGCAATGTCTGCTTGGCGTATTCAATCATATGCAGCGCCTGGTTGACTTCGTTCAAATTCGACAGCATTGGAATCAGCAGCTTGACGTTGCCGAATTTCGATGCGCGCAATATCGCCCGCAGCTGCGTCAGAAACATTTGCGGTTCCGACAGGCTCAGGCGGATTGCGCGCAGACCCAATGCCGGATTTGCCGCAAGTTGAGGAACATGTTTCAAATTTTTGTCCGCGCCCAGATCAAAAGTCCGAATCGTAACCGGCTTGCCGCGCATCTGCATCGCAACGGCTCGATAGGCCTCGAATTGCTCTTCTTCTCCCGGCAGATCATCGCGGTTCATAAACAGAAACTCGCTGCGAAACAACCCGATGCCGGCAGCGCCATTCTCCTTGACCTGCTCCAGATCACCGGGTAACTCAATGTTGGCCAGCAGGTCTATGGCGGTTCCATCCAGCGTTACCGTCTTAACACTTTTCAAGCGCCTGAGTTTTTGTATTTCCAGCTCGAATTGACTTTGCCGCAGACGGTATTCATCGAGAACATACTTGTCAGGATTGACGATGATGATCCCCTGGCTGCCGTCAACGATCAGGCAATCGCCCTCAAGAATCAACTGATGCGCGTGATGCAAGGCTACGACAGAAGGAATATTCAGGCTGCGCGCAACAATTGCGGTATGTGACGTCAGACTTCCCATGTCCGTCAAAAAGGCAATGAACTGATGTGGTTTGTATTGCATGATATCGGCAGGGCTCAAGTCATGCGCTACCAGGACATGATCACCGGAGTGTCTGGAAGGTGGCGGATGATAGCCGGGATGGCCCAGCAACGCTTTAAGCACCCGATCGACCACCTGTTCCACGTCTGTCCGGCGTTCGCGCAAATAGGCATCGTCAATCGCCTCAAACTGCTCCAGCAATGCATTTTTCTGCTGTAACAGCGCCCATTCCGCGTTACAGTGCGTCTGCGCGATAATATCGCGCGTTGCTTCTGTCAACGTAGGATCGTCCAGAATCATGTGATGCAACTCCAGAAATGCGCTGAACTCCGCCAGCGCCGGGCCGTCGGTTACCGAGGAACGCAATGCGTCAAACTCAGCGCGAACAATCGCAAATGCGCTGTCCAGACGTTTGATTTCGGCATCGATCTGACTCTTGGGCATCAGATAGTGCATAATTTCCAGCGTTGCGGATGCCGTCATATGCGCATGTCCTATCGCGATACCGCTTGATACGGCAATACCGTGCAGGATGAAACTCATTCACCTTCCTCGAAATAATTGTCAATCAATGCCACCAGCGCGTTCATCGCCTCATTTTCGTCATCACCATCGGTTTCAATGCGCAACCGGGTCCCCTTGCTGGCGGCCAGCGTCATGACACCCATAATGCTTTTGGCATTGACGCGCCGGTTATTGCCGGAAATCCAGACTTCGCATTTATACTGACTGGCCAGTTTAGTCAGCTTGGCGGATGCGCGAGCGTGCAACCCCAGTTTATTGATGATTTCGACTTCTCTAAGCTGCATGATCTGTTACCTCGGGAATGGCGATAATGCCGTTTTTTCCGCCGCCCAGCGCCTTCTCGACAACCGTGGACAGCGTTTCATTGCGATAGGTCAGCGCTCTGACCAGCATGGGGAGATTGGCGCCGGTAATACAGGCAACCCGATTGACTTCTGTCAGCCTTGTAGCAATATTGCATGGTGTCGCGCCAAGGATATCGCACAGCACCAGCACGCCGTCGCCTGCGTCAAGCTGATGGATAATTTCGCGCACGTCAGCCAGAACATCATCGGGATTGTCTGCTGTAAAAACACCCAGATGCGTCAGCCGTTCCGGTTTTTCGGCCACCACATGACATGCGCAGCGAATCAGATGTTCGCCAAGATGCTCATGCGTGACGACCAGTATTCCGATCATATTGTATTTTCCTGGATGCTGAAAAAAGAATGTATCAAACTGACTGAGAATTTACGGTATCCCGCGCCGCGCGGAAACGGCAGAGATCCAACCCAAGCATAATAGCAAAACAGCCACTCCCAATACCAGATAGTTTCCCGTTAGAACATAAAGTGTTGCGCCACTGAAGCCCTGGGCGAGACCGTGCAGTCCGGCGGTGGTGAACACTTCGATCTGATCAAGAATTTTTCCACGCTCATCAATGATTGCGGTCACGCCGGTATTTGTCGACCGCAACATGTAGCGCCCGGTTTCCAGTGCGCGCATTTGCGATATCTGCAAATGTTGATGCGGCCCGATTGAACGGCCGAACCAGGCATCGTTACTCACATTAACAAGTAAAGTCGCCTGCGGCAACTGAGCAATAATTTCTTCGCCGAAAACATCCTCATAGCAGATATTCACGGCAACCAGTTGTCCCGCCAGCTGCATCGGCTGCTGATCGGTGCCACCACGCGAAAAATCGGATAACGGAATATGGAGCATGGTGATGATCCAGCCGAAAACGGGCTTGAGCGGAATGAACTCACCAAAT
Organism: uncultured Nitrosomonas sp.; assembly: GCA_964639015.1. GTDB lineage: Bacteria > Pseudomonadota > Gammaproteobacteria > Burkholderiales > Nitrosomonadaceae > Nitrosomonas. Next base: position 24,062 of record CAZXBP010000009.1, on the reverse strand, counting down.
GGCACCAGATGATGCTTGCGGTAAACCTGCTCAGAGGAAACGCCGAAACTGAACATGCTGTTATAATAGGTATCGACGCCATTCGTAGCGTGCTCAGCCAGCCCAATGAGCACATCGCCATTATTTTCCCGCGCATGCTCAGCCAGATAACCCAGATAGTCCGGTGGAACCGCGTCATTAAAAAGCGGGATGGAAATTTCCGGCGTGACGATCAATCGGCTTTCACTCTCCAGAATCAATTCCGCATAAGTTCGCATGGTTTTCTCGACATGATCTTCACGCCATTTCAGGTCCTGTTCGATATTGCCCTGCAGCAGACTGACAGTCAGCGGTTCGCCAGTCGGCTCGACCCAGTTGATCGATTGCAATCCCCATCCGCCCAGCCAGATGACACCGAGAAGCAAGCCAACATGCCTGGCCGCCGCAACGCTTGCGAACCACAGGCATAGCAGTGCGGCACTCAACGCTAGAATCAGCGATATACCATAAACGCCGAATACCGGCGCATATCCTGCTAACGGACTGTCAGGTGCCTGGGAATAACCGAGTGCTACCCATGGAAAACCGGTAAACAGGGTGCCGCGCAACCATTCGGTAAACATCCAGGCGGCTGCGACTGCCAGTGCCCAGATATAATGCGAGGCCGCCCGCATGCGGAAAGCCAGCCAGCCGCATAGTGCCGGATACAGCGAAAGATAAGCACAAAGCACTACCAAAGCAAAAACCGCCAGCGCAGGCGGCATGGCGCCGAAATCATGCAGACTGACGTACAGCCAGGTCACACCGGCGCCGAACAGGCCCATGCCATACACGAACCCCAGCCAGACAGATTTCGCGGCAGTCGCACATTGGCGCCAGAATAGAAAGAGCAACGCCAGAGCAAATAGCGGTACCGGAAACCAGTAAAAGGGCGCGAAACCGGAAACGGTTAAAATGCCCAGAAAAAAAACCAGCACGTATCGCATTGGGGTGTCAGGCAGTCGAAGGGTGCGCATGATTATAATCGCTCAAACGAGAGGTCACGCATTTTTGAAACGCGAGTGTTTAATCAGGATGATTGATACAAGGGGCAACACCAGCCCAATCACCGTGACCGTAATCAGCAGATGTCCCAGATCACCGTAGTCAGCCGGTATGTTGACTTCTCCGGTTACGCTATCTTTTACTTCACGCGTAACCACATAAAACTGATTCAGGTATTTAGTACCAAGCTGCGAAGCGGAAAGCGCCAGATTGGTAAACGAGGCCATGACCGCAAAAAATGTCGCTTTGAGTTTGTCCGGCGCGGAATTGGCAATCCAAGCCAGCATCGGAATCATCGCAATCTGCCCCAACGGTGATTCCAGCGCGGTATCGATCAGGGCGATAAAACGGGCGTCTACTACTCCGCCGGTAATTGAAGCCGTCCATACATGAAAATCATAGAACATCCCGATGATCGGCAGCGACAAAATAGTGCCGGCAATCGTCAAAAAACCAATGATGTACGCAATCGAGCGCTCGGCCATGAAACGCCGGAAAATAAACATGCCCAGCAGCGTAAGACTCGCACCGACCAGCGACAATATCGCAAGGAATTGCTGATCAAAACCCAGTTCATCGATCATCCACCAGGTGGATCCGGCTCCCGGGCCGGGAATGGCGCGAAAAATAAATACGAGAAATGCCGTACCGACCAGTACGTTACGCGCTTCCGGTTCGAGCTCACCGACCAGTTGCCGCATCAGGAACAAGACGATGGTCATCGAAATCAGAAAAATAATCTCTTCACCTCCCGGGATGCGACTCAAGCCAACTGTAAGCGAAACGACTGTAAAAACCAGTCCGCCGCCGAGAATCCACCAGTTGATCGGCGGCGGCTCCGTATGAACGGCAAGCAGACTGGCCGCATCACGTTTACTGTAGCCCTGCCGGACAAACCGGTTGATTTCTCTGCGCTGCAGCCATGAAGCCAGCATCACGCCACATATTGAAATCAGTGGAATAATCAGCGCGAGTTCGTAAACCAGCAAATAAACGGCTTCCTTTTCGGCTTCCGGCAGCGCCGCGGCATCGCGCAACAGAAAAACATTGACCACGGATACCAGTATGCCGCCGCCGACGATAGCCACACGCCCCAGCGTCTGCATGGTGACATGCATGAATTTGCGTTTCCCCGCATCCATTTTCTGCCCGTTTTCGTCGACATGCGGTACAGCTTCCACAGTCATGGCGTCAGCAACGACATCCTGCAATACATAACCAATCGGCGCCAGCAATGCGGAAGTCACAAACCAGACCTCTACCGAAGCGATTTCAGTCATCGTTTCCGTATGACCCAGCAGGCCGATCATAATCAGCAGGCTGAGCATGATCAGGCTTGCGCCGAGATAAACCAGCAACCCTTTCCAGCGCCACATCAAATCGACGAGATGACCCAGCGGCATTTTCAGCGCCCACGGCAGCATCATCCAGAAACCGAGCATGGCCAGAAATTCGGCTGAAAGTCCCAGTTTTTCCTTGACATAGAAGGTTCCAACGATGCCGGTCAATCCTGAAATGCCCGCGGCAACGTAAACCATCAACGGCGGCATATAGGACAGGCGCATCTCGCGTCCCAGTGAAACGATATTGGCGCTGAACCACTGAATGACGACAGAGACAAAGCCGCTGATGACTGAATGTTTCATAGTATTTTTTATTGTGATTGAATTTCGGAGTGCATTATTGGATGCGTCATACTTGTCTTGGACGGACGCCAACCTTGATCTGAATATCCATTTCCTTCTTGTCGCGGATTATGGTCACCGTCGCCATAACGCCGGGCGCAAGTGCGGCAACCCTGTTCAGCAGCTCGGACGAATTAAAGACCGGTTCACCGTCAATGGCGATCATGATATCACCCGCCTTGATGCCTGCGCGGTCTGCCGGCCCATCCTTGAGCACACCGGCAATGAGCGCGCCCGTGGCGCTGTTCAGCTTGAATGAATCGGCAAGCTCCTCGGTCATATCCTGCATGCTCACACCCAGCCACCCCCGCGTCACACCGCCGGAACGGATAATCTGCTCCATGATTTCTTTGGCAATATGCGCCGGAATGGCGAAACCGATCCCCAGCGATCCGCCGGAACGTGAATAAATCGCCGTATTGATGCCGATCAGATTTCCGGCCGTATCGGTCAAAGCGCCACCCGAGTTGCCCGGATTGATCGCGGCATCGGTCTGGATAAATTCCTCAAATGTATTGATACCGACCTTCGTACGTCCCAGTGCACCGATAATGCCCATCGTGACCGTCTGTCCGACGCCGAACGGATTGCCGACCGCCAGCACGACATCGCCGACTTTGGCTTCCTGAGAATGGCCGAACGTAATGGCGGGCAGGTTTGTCAGCTCGATTTTCAGCACCGCCAGATCGGTTTCCAGATCCGAGCCGACAACTATCGCCTTGATTTTACCGCCATCGCTCAGGGCAACTTCCACTTCATCGGCCGCTTCAATGACATGATGATTGGTCAATATATAACCGTTGGAACTGACGATCACGCCCGAGCCCAGATTTGACCTGCGCCGCGATCTGGATTCAAACTGGTCGCCGAAAAAACGCTGAAAAACCGGATCATTCGGCAATGGATGCGATCGTTCATCGACCGCTTTGGTGGTAAAAATATTCACGACCGACGGCATTGCACGGCTGGCCGCCTCATAATAACTGTCGTGCCTGAGCTCGCTGATATCAGGCACGGCTTCCTTGATCGGAATCAGTTCCGCGCGGGGTTTCCAGGGTAACAACTCCGGCCTTAGCGTGGAGACAACAAAAAAAATAGCCAACAGAATGGTCGCGGCTTGTGCAAAAATTAACCAAAGCCTGTGCATAAACACCTTTAACTCCAAAAACAGATGTAGTCTTTCAGATTAAAATCATAGGACATCTCTAAAAATCCAGGTTTTTGAGCACCCGTTTCGCGGATTGCCTGAATACCCCGTTTCATCACAACACTTTATTGCTCATTTTTTTTAAAACTTTGAATTTTTAGAAGCGCCCCATATTGTATGTGTAACCAAGCCGGAAAAGAACCCATGTTTCGAAATGAACTTGAAAATTATCTCGATCAATTGCTGGACGTAGCCCGCTTACAGGATTATTGCCCAAATGGATTGCAAGTGGAAGGACGCGATCGTATTGAAAAAATCATCACCGGCGTCACTGCTTCGCTGGAACTGTTGAAAGCGGCCCTTACACTTGAAGCAGATGCGATCATTGTGCACCATGGCTATTTCTGGCGCGGCGAGAATGCCTGCATCACCGGCATGAAACATCGCCGCATCGCATTGCTGATGCAACACAGGATCAACCTGTTCGCCTATCATCTGCCGCTGGATATTCATCCGGAACTGGGCAATAACGTACAGCTGGCAAAGCGCCTCGGTTTCATTGAAAATGCCCGGTTTGGCGAGCAGAATATTGTTGTCCGCGGTGAATTGAAAGAAGCGATGCCGCTACGCGCGCTGGGCAATAAAATATCACAGGCTCTTGAGCGGGAACCGCAGATCATCGGCAACCCGGATCACACCATCAAGCGGCTGGCATGGTGCACCGGTGCTGCTCAGGGTTATTTTGAAGCGGCTATCGCGCAGCACGTTGACGCGTATATCACGGGAGAAATATCCGAACAGACGGTGCATGCCGCACGCGAATCCGGCGTAGCATTCATCGCGGCAGGTCATCATGCTACGGAGCGCTACGGCGTACAGGCGCTGGGCGAACATCTGGCGGATAAATTCGACATCCGGCATCACTTCGTCGATATCGATAATCCGGTATAACGCGGAAGAAGATTGAATAAGGGTTTATAAAAAACCAGATTATTACCGCCCTTTATTCTTTATCCGCATTCTTTTTCTTACCACCGGAGCGGGTGTCATCATTATCCTTTTTTTTACCGGAAAACATGGTCCACCAGATGATAAACAGAAATAAACCCAGCGCCACGGCCGCTTCAACTAACAGTATCCACCAATTATCCATATGAAAAATTCCAGGCTTGTTGTATATTTAACAGGCTGTTAAAGCTTCAGGATGCTCCTAAAAATCATCAAAAACACACGATAGATTCATCAGGACGCACTTTAGAAAACAACATACTGTAACGAATATCCGATGAAATTCCAAACTTGTTTTCTCCCGCTTCTGCTATTGCTCATACTTGTCGCATGCTCCACCCAGACGACTGTTCCGCCCGAAGCGGCCGAGCAGTCTGCAAAACCTGCACTTCCTCCGTCTCCCCCGCCGCCGTCATCCAGACCACAGGAAACCACTACATTGTCCAAACATCTGCCGGTGCAGTGGTCCGAACTGACGGGATGGGCTGAAGACGATCTGCGGCCCGCCTGGCAGGCTTTTCTGCAAAGCTGCAATGTGTTGAAAAAACAACCCCTGTGGCAGGAAAGCTGTACCGCAGCCACTTTCTTGCGGGCAGACAATGATGCCGGTGTACGGCATTTTTTTGAACAGCATTTCGTGCCGCACCGCATTATCAGCAATGACGGCAGCAGCGAAGGTATGGTGACCGGCTATTATGAGCCATTGCTGTACGGCAGCCGCAAACCGACCACGCGGTATCGTTACCCGCTGTATGCGGCACCGGAGGAATTGCTGATTATCGACCTCGGCGACCTGTATCCCGAACTGAAAGACCTGCGGCTGCGCGGACGCCTGGAAGGCCGACGGATCGTGCCTTATTACAGCCGCGCGGATATCATGAATAATCCAGCGGTACTGAAGGGCAATGAGTTACTCTGGGTGGATGATGAAGTTGAATTGTTTTTCCTGCAGATACAGGGCTCCGGACGCATACAGCTCGATACCGGGGAAATCGTTAAAATCGGTTTTGCCGAACAGAATGGCTATCCCTACAACTCGATCGGACGGATTCTTGTGCAGCAAGGCGAGCTGCCTCTGGAGAAAGCTTCCATGCAGGGTATCAAGCAATGGGGACAACAAAACCCGGGCAAACTGAAAGCATTGCTGCAACAAAATGCGCGATTCGTGTTTTTCCGTGAATTGCCCGGTGACCTGAGCGGCCCGATCGGCGCGCTTGGCGTACCGCTGACAGCCGGACGCAGCATTGCCATTGATCCACGTTCGATTCCTCAGGGTGCGCCGGTTTTTCTGGCGACGACCTGGCCCAACTCCAGCAAGCCGCTCAGTCGACTGATGGTGGCGCAGGATACCGGCGGGGCGATAAAGGGCGGCATACGCGCTGATTTCTTCTGGGGTTATGGCCCCGAGGCCGCCAATCAGGCCGGCAAGATGAAGCAGCAGGGAAAAATGTGGGTACTGATGCCCAATGGCTATGCGACGCCACGATTGAGCCGGCAATAACGCAACAATTACTGGAGTAACTACGAAGCTTCGTTAGGCGAAACAACACCCTGTCGGACGTCGCCCGGCAGCATCGCGCCCGGTAGTTGTGGTTTCTTTCCCGGCAGATGGCCTGGCAACCGCAATTTTGCCAGCTTCAGCAGCGGTCCGCCATGCAGAACAATCGCATCCTGCAGCGAAGAACCATTAGTCTCCCTGATGCTGAGATAAAATTGCAGATAATCGTTCATTTCGGTGTTGTCATGACCATCGGGTGGCGCACCGGGATTGTACAACCCGGCTGCCAGTGACAATTCAGCCGTCAGAAAAACCGGATCACCGCCCAGATGTGTTTTAGTGAATTCGAAATACCGCGGTTCGACATAGACGACAATCTGCTGCTCCAACGTCAGATCAACGACATCCTTACGATGACCGGAAAACGACAATTCAACTTCCATCAGCGCATCGTCCCTGATCATTTTGTTATTGGCAACAGTTTCCCGTTCACTTCGATTGTCGGGAATGACCTGTGCAATAACGTTATTGACAAAACCACTCTGTTCCTGCTCCGTCTGGCGCAGGGTTGCGATCTGTTCATCGAGCGTATTGCCCGAATCATAAATTTCGTGAATCGCCATAAGCGTTTTCTGTCCGGCACCCGGAATATCGATATCGTCATCGAGAAAGCCAAGTGCCGGATCGTAATCCAGTTCGACTTCCAGCGGATAGGGTACGTCCTCGTTGGTATTGACTGTACCGCTCATGAACGATGTCACGACAATTCTGCGATTAGTCTGCGGATCAACTTGCATGCCCAACGGAATGGGACTGACGATAATATGCCCGGTGCTTTTAAGGTTGACGTCCAGCGTCGCCAGCCAGCGATCTTCAAACGGAACAATCGATGCATCCAGGTTATCGGCCAGCCAGTCCGGAATCAGGTCAAAAAATTTCAACACGCCAGTTGCCCGTATTTCCTGACGGTTGTCTTCACCGGACTCATCACCTTCCAGCATTTCGGCTTGAAAAAACTCATGTGTACGGTCGATGGGTACATCGATTTGCGGCACAGGCCGCTCGGCCGTACCCAGCGCCATACCAATCATGCGAGATACCGCTTTGATATTGAAAACCTTGTTCAGAATTTCAGGAACGCTGCCATTGTCCGGTATCGGCACGCATAATATGGTGGATTTGCTGCGCTCGTCTGCACGCACTTCAGCAAGTCGTTCATGAAAATGCTGATTCAGATAAAGCGATTCCGCCGAATACCCCTGTATTTCCGGTCTGGAAAAACAATTGCCCGCATCATGTTTCCGATGAATGGCGCGCGCTTCTACCCGGTGAAGAAAATAATCATCCAGTGAAACATAATCACTCATATCGCATTTCAGTTAATCTGCTGGAAACGCGAAACAAGTGAAAATTAAGCGTTTCCAGTTTGTAAATAGAAAAAAGGATTAGTTGACCTGCAGTGCGCCGCCGGTACCCAGGCCGCCTTCCACATCCTGCGCTTCATAATGCTTCAGCGCGCGAACCATGCCATTGTATGCGTCGATAAAAGCGGCAACAGTCGCTTTTCCGGATGGTGTCTGTGAAAATCCGCTCAATGCTGCGCCACCCCTGCTGCCAAATACGCCAAGTGCCGCGCTGAAGTTACTCGCGGTCGAACTGCCTTCGGACGCGGATATCTGAATAGCCGAACGAATGTCAAACAGTGACAAAGTCACAACCGAAACCCTGGATTCCATCATGCCGCCCATCTGACCGATCGACGGATGGACAAAAGCGCCCAGCACGCCCGCTACCGCGCCGCCGAGCTGACCCGTGGATGCATTATCGATAACAATGCTGGGCTCCATGTAGTAGTCCGCAGCGACGCGCTGACCGGCATGCTGATTTGAACCGGCGCGATATTCGCCGGAACTGCGCTGAATATCGGTGATGCGTGAAAGACGGCTGTCCGTTCTTAAATTACCGATGGAAGTAATCACGAAACAGTTGGATTGCTGCACAGCCAGACGGATCAGCGGCTCAATGGTTGTAATATTGGTAGCACTGCCAAACTGGCCATACCAGTCAGCCGCGCGCCCATCGTCCACGGCCAGCGTACCGAGCGTTTTTTCGCAGCGCTCCAGCGTTGGGTTGGCGCCTACACTAGCGCCTCCGGCTGCAGCCCCCGTACTGGCAGTCTGGTAGGTGCCCGGCGTGACATTAGCACAACCGGCCAGCGCCAGAATACATCCTGAAAGAATCAAACCCCGGCTTGACGTAACACCGGTTCTAAACTTGTCTGTCATCGACATGGTATCCCCTTCATAAAGTGAACAGAAACGCGCTTGTCGGCGTTGAATATAACGCCTGATTTTGATTGAACACACATTAGATACATTCTTATGCCTTGATTATAGTATGATAATTGCCAAAAGGTTAAATAAAATACTGAACAGAATACTGAAGAATGCAACAACACCATAAATTTAAGGAATTTATTATTCTTGCAACTGTAACCGGTTTGACAGCATGCGCCGCACCACCGCCGCACACAGGTTATGACCGGGTTTGCGATTCCTCGGGCTGTTATGACCGCCCGAGGAATGTAGCGCAGTATCGCAGTGCATCCGATCCGGCGATGACACCCGAACAGCACCAGGCTGCGGCATTGATCGCAATGGCTGAAAATGATCCGGCGGCGGCTTATGATCTAGCGTTACGTTATTTCCGCGGCGATGGTATCAAGCGTAACAGTTATCAATCCGTCCAGTGGATGCGCAGCGCGGCTGACCGCGGTCATCTGGAAGCGCAGAAAGCACTGGGCCGGCTTTACCTGACGGGACTGGAAGAAATGGGGCCGGATTTCCGCGAAGCAGAGAAGTGGCTGTCGATGGCAGCTACAGCGGGCGACGAGGAATCCGAAAAACTCCTGGCCGAAGCTTCACGGCTCAAGCACACTGAACGGCAGTTTTACCTGTGGAGCAATCGCTGGCGTCCGGTTTTCCAGCGATCCTGGCACTCCAACTATCCATATCACTACCAATGGCGCAATAATGGCTGGTATTACTGATTACTGAACAAGGGACTGGCGGGATGATTTGATACACGCACCGCAGTGGTTCTATTCAATGGCAATCGTGAACGTAAACGGTTCGTCCGTTACAGAACGCATCGACCGACGGTGATCCGGTAAGTTTTCTGTTCAGTGGTAAACCGGTATTTGTCCTGCGCATCGGTCACGCCTTCCACGGAAAATACCATATTGACGCCTGAAATCGCGATATCGGCCGTTTGTCCGGCAGCGGTCGTAATTTGATAACATAGCGCGCTATCCGGCGGTGCGACGCCTTCGACCACCGCGCTGCTATGTCCGCGCTGAAACCGGATAGTTTCACAGTCTTCAGCCCAGGCTGTTGTTACTGTGAACATTAAAAGGATAAATGCAAGTGTGAAGATGGCGATTCGTCGGGTTGTCATGGCTGCGAATCCTCTCTGATGTTAAACAAACGCGTTGCTGAAACAACTCGTCGGGGATGACCAGCATCGCGCAATCGGGCTTTTGCGTTTTCGGGTTATGCCAGGACTCCGGTCCGCTTTCCCCTCACAGCTGTAAGCCACAGGAAGAAAGCCCTATTTTTGTTTATTGAACAAGCCGCGTTAGGATAAGAGTCTGTACGGGATCTTTGAAATCTGCACCGCCGTCACTGAATCGCCCAAGAATTAATTGCTCCCCACTCTGGCGTATTCCAATTAAATGATTTTGAAAAAAAGGCTGAAGCGTTGAGCCACTCGAGTTTGATGCTCTATCCGCCATGAACCCATAAGTCCAATTATCAGATAGATTTATCACAATATCACGCTCTCCGATATCAGGATGCCCGCTTGCGATACCCGAAACAATTTGCGCACTAAAATTATCCTGACTCCCACAACCTTCTTCTTGCACCCCTCTAAGGGTATATAGCGATCGACTTCCATCAAGAAGAGTCGGGCCTTCCAATAACAAACATCGTCCTTGTTGGTTCCTGTAAAGGCCAGGAATAATATCAGCAATAGAACCGGGTTGCGAAGGTGACGCAGAGGAAATTTCCTCGAACACAAAACCCTGACTGGGGATAAATGAGAATTTAAAAGTAGCATCCCACAAGGTAGTTTGACCAGTATTGATATCGGTTACCGGCACGCGAATCATATTGATGTTTCGTCCCGCGCCAACTACATGACCAGCATGAAAATCGATACTGAGATCGGTGCCCGGAATAACTTCAGCAGTTAAACCGGTCGGCAGAATACAGGCCAGACCCACTGAGAGCGTTGAAATAATCGCTTTGGTTTTCATCATTTTGTCCTCCTTTGTTTTCAATTGATGAGCCAAGAGATTAACATATGCCAATCGACTTAACAATTATCCGTGTCAAAACAACCTGTTGCATACGGGGAGCCGGATTATTGAAATAATTCCCTCCACCCGCCCAATGATGGTAGGCTGCACAAAGCCAGTCAACGAACCTATCAACGCGTCCATCAACGGCAAGGTGAATTCATGACCAGACGAATAGCGATTATCCAGGGACACCCTGACACAACCGCCAGACATTTCTGTCACGCCCTGGCGGAAGCCTATCTCAAAGGCGCCCACAGCAGCGGATTTGAAGTCCGCCTTATTGATGTGGCGGCGATGGATTTTACCCTGCTGCGGTCAAAAGCCGATTTTGAAAACGGCGCACCCGCCCCATCGATCATCCAGGCCCAGGAGGCGATCCACTGGGCGGATCATCTCGCTGTCTTTTTTCCTTTGTGGCTGGGCGGCATGCCCGCGCTGCTCAAGGCCTTTTTTGAACAAACTTTCCGCCCCAGCTTCGCGTTCGATTACGGCGAAGCCGGACAGGTCACCCACAAACACCTGACGGAAAAATCTGCGCGCATCATCGTCACCATGGGCATGCCGGCATTAATCTACCGATGGTTCTATTGCGCGCATGGCGTTAAAGCGCTCGAGCGTAACATTCTCGCATTTTGCGGCATCAACCCGGTCAGAACCAGTCTGATCGGTTCAATAGAAAACCTGACCGAGATGCAGCGGTTGAAGTGGTTGCATGCAATGCAGCAACATGGCGAAAAAGGACGGTAACGCACGATGTGTGTGGTCAAATATGCATCTGATTGAAACTAAAAACCTCAAACAGGTTCTGCCATGTAAATTCTACTGGTGATCGGTAGCTAGGAGTCTGTCGGACTTAAGTAATCGTAGCGAGCCGAGTGGGAGAACGAGTGCAGATTTTCTCAATTTTGAGGCGCATAGCAAGACTATGTAACGAAAAATTGAGAAAATATGAGCCGTTATCCCATTGGCGCAGTAGATTAGCCTTATGTCCGACAGACTCCTAGGAGACTGTCCGAGAATAGGCTGATCTACTGCGGACGATTCTGGCCGGCTGTTTTTGCCGGTTATAGCAGATTGCTGAATACACGATGATCACGAAACGGCGTGCCGTGGTATTTCGTATTTCCGATGATGCACCAGTTCATCTTTTGCGTGCCTCAAAAGCTTTTCATACACGGGGGCGTTCTCCATTTATCATCCTCCGCTTCATACAATCATTGTCAATTCCACCGCGATTCAAATAGAGTCAATTTTCCCAGTTCCCAAATTAATACGCTTAATCTGTTTCAAACAATAAATATCAGTTATCATTCCGGATGCTGTCATTACTTGTTCGAAGGGAAGGTACGATTGATGCGAAAATTTTTGTTATCGTTTTTTACGGTTTCCATTTTTTTTGCGGTGGACGACATTCGAGCGGAAGCCTGGCCGCTGCCGCCGCCCGGCATTGATATTTTTGGACAAATTCGCACCACCCAGGCCGGCCGCACGGACACACTACTGGATATTGCGCGTCTTTATGATATCGGGCAGACCGAAATCGTACTGGCCAACCCGCATGTTGACCGATGGATGCCGGATGATGGCTCCGAAGTCATTCTGCCGAGCCGCTATATTTTCCCGCAGGCTGAGCGCAAAGGAATCGTGCTGAATCTGGCTGAAATGCGTCTTTATTATTTCCCCGAAGCAAAAAAAGGCGAAAAACCGGTTGTCATGACCTTTCCGACCGGTATTGGACGCATGGACTGGGACACGCCATTGGGCATATCCCGAATCACCGAAAAAAAGAAAGATCCGACCTGGATACCGCCGGAATCGATAAAACGATACCGCATTGCCAATGGCGAACCGCCACTACCCGATATTGTTCCGCCAGGTCCTGACAATCCATTAGGCCGTCATGCCTTACGTCTGAGTATCGGAAAAGGTTCCTATCTCATTCATGGCACAGTCAAGCCGTTCGGTGTCGGCATGCGTGTTTCTGCCGGCTGTATCCGCATGTACCCGGAAGACATCGAAAAATTGTTTGAACTGGTTCCTGTCGGCACGCAGGTTAATATTGTCAATCAACCGATTAAACTCGGATGGCTGCTCGATTCGTTGTTTATTGAACTGCACCCGCCGCTGGAAGAGGACGAGGCAAAATACGCTAATTACAAACAACAGGTTATCACTGAAATAAACAATTTTCTGATGCAGCAACGCAACCAGCAAAAGCTGGGCGTGGATTTTGAAATTGACCATGAAGCGCTTGATCGCGCAATCGCGGCAAAAAGCGGAATGCCTATCATCATATCGCGCACGTCTGCTTGAAAAACCCGTTAACTTTTAGAGCTACGCCACCAACACCAGCAATGCCGCGCCGATACCTGCAGCTGTAGCCAGCATGCCGGTTGCACAACGTCTGGCAATCAGTGTATTGCCGATAAAGTAAATCATGCCAAGCTTGAAAACGATATTGGAAAGTATGCCTAGTGAAATCGCGATTACCACTTCGGAATCCTGCAGTTTCCCCATATCGAATAACCGCAGCACCGTCAGTGTAATCGCATCAACATCTGTCAGGCCGGTTATCAAAGCCACAGCATATAATCCGCGGCTACCTGCAACATCGGATAACCAGGCGGCCAAAAGCAAGACAACGGCGTAAAGTAATCCAAAACTCGCCGCGGTACGCAATTCGGCCGGGTTGCTGATTTCCGGCGCGGGTATATTGCTATGCTCACTAAGGCGCCTCCACCAATACACTGTCGCACCCAGACCAAACAGCAAGCCGCTGCCGAGCACCGGCAACAGCTTAGGCAGGATACCGGGGGAAACAACAGAACAGACAATCGCCAGCCGTATCAACACCATGAGATTGGCGATCATAATGACAACGATTGCCAGCTGCATGAAATACTGGCTATTCTTGCTGAGTTTCGTATAAACCAGCGTTGTCGCCGTACTGGAAACCAGACCACCGAACAGACCCAGCAATACCGCGCCATGCCGTTCGCCGACGAGACGCAACGCCACATATCCCATCAGGCTGACACCCGAGATCAGCACCACCATAAGCCAGATCTGATAGAGATTGATGGTTTGGTAAGGGCCGATATTTTCATCGGGCAGAATGGGCAGAATGATAAACGTCAAGACCGCAAATTGCAGAATGGACACCAGATCGCGACGATCAAGCTTCTGCGTCATGCCATGCAGTTCGGTCTTGAAGTACAGCAGAATGGTTGTCACAATCGCCAGCATCAGGGCCAGCTTAGTGTCGCCGTACCAGACGATTGCACCTAATCCGTAGCAGATAATAACCGCTGCAACAGTTGTCGTTCCGGGATCGGTTGAACTGCTGTCTTTTGTGTTCAGATACGCCGCAATGACCATAGCACCGACGATCAAAAGTCCGGCAGCCAGAAACCACGGTGATTCGGTTTTTTCGGACAGCATCGCGGCCAGCGTGCCGAACAAAGCCACCAGTGCAAACGTCCGCAATCCGGCTTTGGCGCTCGGGCTGCGCTCGCGCTCCAACCCTATAAACAAGCCAATCGCCAGGCTGGTAGCAAAATGCGGCAAATGAAAAAGCGCTTCGTCCTGCAGAAATTCGATAGTCATCCTGATCTGTAATCCTGAGCCACTTCATTCATCTCGCACATTATGTCACGCTTCAGGAATTTTTCCATGGGGATCCACCCAGTGCTCCAGCATCAATTGCAGTGTAGTACGGCCATTAAATTCGTTTAACTGCAATTGATAAACCGCACTGATGACATCGGGCAATAAGTCATTGTGAAAAAACAGAATAGCATCGTATATTGTATTGGATTCAAATTTCTTGAGTTTCAGTTTCAGATGTTTACCACCGACAACACGCTGATTTTCAACATAGAATAGGGCATGAAAAGTCGGCTGCGGGAAACCCTGTCCCCAGACTTGCTGCATCAAATGCTGCGCCAGTTCCAGATTGATTTCGGGTTCCGTCAGGTCGCCATCGGTTTCGATGACACGTGTGAGATCGGCTGATGTCAACAGTCCCTGCGCTGTTTGCTCGAAAGCATCGCAAAATTGCGTAAAATTGTCGGCATGTATCGTCAAGCCTGCCGCCGCTGCATGACCGCCAAATTTAACGATCAATGAAGGATGACGTTTGGATACCAGATCCAAGGCGTCCCGCAGATGAAAACCCGGAATGGAACGGCCTGATCCCTTCATTTCGCCGTCATTGCCAGGTGCAAAAATAATGGTGGGACGATGATATTTTTCCTTGATGCGCGACGCCAGAATACCGATCACTCCCTGATGCCAGCCTTGATCAAACAAACACACACTATGCGCCTGCTGAATATTTCCATTTTCGGCGCTCAACTTGTTTTCCAGCATCGTTAAAGCACTTTCATGCATATCGGATTCGATTTCACGACGCTGGGCGTTCAATGCATCCAGTTCGCGCGCAATGTGCTCGGCATATGCCGGATCATCGGTAATCAGGCATTCAATCCCGAGCGACATGTCATCCAGCCGCCCAGCCGCATTCAATCGCGGGCCCAGAATAAATCCCAGATCATAAGTCGAAGTTTGTGCGTAATTTCGCCGCGTAACTTTCAACAGCGCCTGAATTCCCGTACAGGCGGCATTTTTACGGATGCGCTTCAAGCCCTGTTGCACCAGAATACGATTATTATCATCCAGTTTGACAACATCGGCCACTGTGCCCAGCGCGACCAGATCCAGAAAACTGGCCAGATTCGGTTCCCCTTGACTGAGAAAGGCGCCGCGTAGACGCAATTCTGCCCTGAGTGCCATCATCAGATAAAAAATAACGCCCACGCCGGCAATACATTTACTCGGAAATGAACATCCCGGCTGATTCGGGTTGATAATCGACGCCGCATCGGGCAGCATGTCTCCTGGCAGATGATGATCCGTTACCAGAACCTGCATTCCCAGTGCATTTGCCGCCGCCACGCCATCAATGCTGGCAATTCCGTTATCCACGGTAATCAGAATGTCGGGGTGTTTGGTCTTATGCGCAAGCGCAACGATTTCGGGTGTAAGTCCGTAACCATATTCGAAACGGTTGGGCACCAGGTAATCCACCACCGCTCCGAATTGACGCAGTATGCGCATACCGACCGCACAGGCGGTTGCACCATCGGAGTCATAATCCGCGACAATCAGCAGACGTTTTCCGTTCGCGATGGCATCGGCCAGAATGCAGGCCATCAGATTGATATTTTTAATATGATGGTACGGTATCAGGCGCACAAGCTCGGTTTCGAGTTGGTCCACCCGCGCAATGCCGCGGGAGGCATAGATCCGCGCCAGAACAGGGGGCACGCCATGTCCCCGCAGCGCTTCAAAAGCCTGTACATCAACGACGCGTGTGATTATTTTGGACATGAACCGATGATTATAAATTTTTCCCCGGCCACAACATAGCAATAATCATACGCTGAGAACCAGATTTAGCCGGATTCGGATTCAGTTACAATTTTCTCGGCTTTCAGTATATACAATCTGCGGCTATCCGCGCGCAGCACGGTGAATTTAAAGTTTTCAATCACGACCGATTCATTCCGGTTGGGCAGTCTTCCGAATTTGTTCAGTACCAGACCGCCGACCGTATCGTAATCCGCGTCACTGAAATGTGCACCTACCGTCTCATTAAAATTCCCGATTTCGGTTATCGCTTTGATACGATAGGTGTTTTCATGTTCCTGAACAATATTGGCTTCATCTTCATCAAAATCGTATTCATCTTCAATTTCACCGACAATTTGCTCCAGCACATCTTCAATGGTAATCAATCCGGCGACACCGCCATATTCATTGACGACGATCGCGATATGGTTGCGATTGTTACGGAAATCCTTCAACAGCACATTGAGCTGCTTGGATTCAGGAATGAAAACCGCCGGACGCAGCATGGCGCGTATATTGAAATCTTCCTCGCCGGCATAATAACGCAGCAGGTCCTTTGCCAGCAAAATGCCGAGAATATTGTCCTCACAGCCTTCCGTAACCGGAAAGCGCGAGTGCGCAGTTTCAATTACAAAAGGAATGAATTTCTCGGGTGGCTCGTTGATATCAATGACATCCATCTGGCTGCGCGGAATCATAATGTCACGTGCCTGCATTTCAGATACCTGCATGACGCCTTCGATCATGCTGAGCGCATCGGAATCAAGCAGATTCCGCTCGAATGCGGAATGCAATAAAGTGATCAGTTGTTTCCGGTCTTCAGGTTCGCGCAAGAGCATGGTGCTGAGGCGCTCAAGCCAACCCGTTTTAGGCGAAGGGTCGTCCATTCTGATTTATCGTTACTTTAAAAACCTGTCAAATATCGGTTGATACTACGAATGCGTTATTACGGTGCTACCGCCATTCTCATAAGGATTGACAAAACCCAGCCGCGCAAGAATTGCGATTTCTTTTTGTTCCATAATGGCGGCGGCATCATCTTCCATATGATCGTAGCCCTGTGCGTGCAGAACGCCGTGAACCGTCAGATGTGCATAATGCGCCAGCACTTCCTTACGCTGGCGCTGCGCTTCCTGTTCGACAACCTCTGCGCATAACACGATATCGGCGGATAATGAATTCATTTCGTCATAAACAAAAGTCAGCACATTGGTTGCATAATCCTTGCCACGGTAATCATGATTCAGTGCGCGACCTTCCGGCGCACCGACGATGCGGATGGTAATTTCGGCCTGCTGTTCAACTGCTGATTTGACCCAGCGCCGGAATTGCGAACGTGTCGGCAGATTCGCCGGGGCTGCATTACCTGCCGCATACTGTACAGTCAGACTGAATGATTTCGGTTTCACCGGATTCCGGCAGCCTGTAATTGCAGGCATTTATTCAGCCGTCTCCCGCGGTTTTTGGTCATACTTTTCATAAGCGTCGACAATACGCTGCACCAGCGGATGTCGAACCACATCGCCGGATTGAAAATAAGTGAATGCGATACCGCGAATATCCTGGAGCACTTGCTTGGCCTCCGTCAGGCCGCTTTTCTGATGTTTGGGTAAATCTATCTGCGTAATATCGCCGGTAACAACTGCTTTTGATCCAAAACCGATACGCGTCAGGAACATTTTCATTTGTTCTGGCGTTGTGTTTTGTGCTTCATCGAGGATAATGAACGACTGATTCAGCGTACGTCCGCGCATGAAAGCCAGTGGAGCGATCTCTATCGCCTGACGCTCAAACTGCTTACTGGTCTTGTCAAAACCCATCAGATCATACAACGCGTCATAGAGCGGTCTGAGATAGGGGTCTACCTTCTGCGTCATGTCGCCCGGCAAAAAACCAAGACGTTCCCCTGCTTCAACGGCAGGTCTGACCAGTATCAGGCGGGTAACCAGCCCGCGCTCCAATGCATCCACAGCACTGGCGACAGCGAGATAGGTCTTACCGGTTCCCGCCGGCCCGATTGCAAAAGTAATATCGTGATCCTGTATTTGCTGCAAGTATTGCGCCTGCCGCTCAGTCCGTCCACATAAATTAGCCCGCCGCGTCAATAAAGCAGGCGAGACTTTCTCCATGACGGACAATTCCTCATCCAGCGAATGTACGTCGGTATTCCGGACATCATCAATATTTCTGGCTTCGATCAGGCCAAGCTGAATCTGTTCCAGACTAAGGTGTTGACGTGATTGATCGTAGAACCGGCGCAGCACGTCTGCTGCAAGTTTGGTGCGGACGGAATCACCATACAGACTGAATCGCTCACCACGCCTTGAAATCGTGACGTCAAGCGCGGTTTCGACCTGTTTCAGGTTTTCGTCAAGCACGCCGCACAAATTAGCCAGCCGCTGATTATCCGCAGGTGTAAAGGAAAGCTCTAGGGATTTGGATTTCAATGTGACGCGATACAGTTAAGATACTTTGATTTTCTCAGCAGAAAGCAAACTTTGCAAGCAAAAAGCAAAATATGATCAGCAAGCGCGCTAAATACCGACAACTTCGCCGCGCAGAGAATGCGACAACGCTTCCGTAATCCGAATATTGACAAAATGACCGATCAACGCCTTGTCTCCGGGAAAATTGACCACACGATTATTATCGGCACGGCCAGAAACTTCATCGCTGCTTTTTTTCGAAATACCTTCAACCAGAATCCGCTGTGTGCTGCCGACCATATCCAGGCCGATCTTCCGGGCCTGTAACTGGATTTGTGCCTGTAAACGCTGCAACCGCTCCAGTTTCACCGATTGCGGTGTATCATCCGGCAAATCGGCAGCCGGTGTGCCTGGACGCGCGCTATAAATAAAGCTGTAAGAATCATCAAAATTCAGTTCCTTGACCAGCTGTATTGTCGCTTCAAAATCTTCCTCTGTCTCGCCGGGGAAACCGACGATAAAATCGGACGACAGCGAAAGTTGCGGACGAATATCACGCAACCGCCGCACAATGGATTTATATTCGAGCACACTGTAACCACGTTTCATCGCCGCCAGTATTCTGTCCGAACCGGACTGTACCGGCAAATGCAAATGACTGACAAGTTTGGGCAGTACGCTGTACGACGCGATGAGACGGGATGTGAATTCCTTAGGGTGCGACGTAGTATATCGAATACGCTCAATGCCGGGTATTTCATGGATGTATTCAATCAATAGCGCAAAATCGGCAATGCCGCCATCGTCCACCACGCCCAGATAGGCGTTGACGTTTTGCCCCAGCAAGTTAATTTCCTTGACACCCTGATCGGCCAGTACGGCAATTTCCGTCAACACATCGCCTAGCGGCCTCGACACTTCCTCGCCGCGCGTATAAGGCACTACACAGTAACTGCAATATTTGCTGCAACCTTCCATAATCGAAACAAAGGCTGTGGCTCCTTCGGTACGTGCAGGCGGCAAATGGTCGAATTTTTCGATTTCCGGGAAAGTGATATCCACCTGAGAACGACCGGTTGCCCTGCGCTTTTCAATCAGCTCCGGCAATCGGTGCAGCGTTTGAGGACCGAAAACGATATCGACAAATGGCGCGCGACTGACAATGGCTTTGCCTTCCTGGCTTGCAACACATCCGCCGACGCCGATCAACAGATTGGGATTAGCTGCCTTGAGATGCTTGACACGTCCCAGATCATGAAAAACCTTCTCCTGCGCCTTTTCGCGCACTGAACAGGTATTGAACAGAATAACGTCCGCCTGCGCCGGATCATCTGTGGATTCCATGCCATGCGCGACATGCAGTACGTCGGCCATTTTGCCCGAATCGTACTCATTCATCTGACAGCCAAAAGTTTTAATATAGAGTTTGTTGCTCACTGAAAGAATGGAATTGAAAATTTCTTTTGCGGATTCTGCTGGTTAAGAAGCTTCGTTTGTTCTTTGGCCAGCACGACTTCTTCCGGCGTCAAAAACCAGATACGGTAAACCAGGCCCATGCTGTCGACCTGATATCGAATATAACCGGTTTTATTCAACATGCCGGGCATGATAATGAGATTATCGGTGTCACGGATTTGGCCGCCGACACCCATAATCATGATTTCCTTTTCCTTGTCGATTTTAAATTGCGGATACGAATAGGATTTCAACTTCCCGAATTTACTATCCAGCGGAAAATTTCTGACAAGCTGTGCATAACTCTGATTGATCATGCAAATCAGCAGGATCAGAATCACACCTTGCAGCAGCTGCGGTATTTTCATCGTTGTATGAACATCAACCAAACGGATACGCAAATCCAGTCAGAATGGTGGCGAATCAGGGATTTGAACCCCGGACCAACGGATTATGATTCCGCTGCTCTAACCACTGAGCTAATTCGCCACACGTAAAGATAAGAGGCAGCATTTTGCCTTTGCCAAGCAAGCTTGTCAAGATCAAAAACGTGAATTGACAAGGGCTTATACATTACTACATGATTCTATTCAAACAACTTTTTATGGCAACCGGTCAGATTCAACTAATTCTGAAATATTCCCTTGTCATTCTTTAAAATTCCAGGAATCTGCCGGGCTTAAGTAATCATAGCAAGTCGAGCGGGAGAACAAGCGCGGATTTTCTCAATTTTGGGGCGCATAGCAAGACTATGTAACGAAAAATTGAGGAAATAGCGCCATTACCCCTTTTGGCGCAGTAGATTAGTCTATTCTCGGACAGCCTCCTAGGCCGCCACACGCGATGCGCGTTTGCGTTCATGCTCCAGCAGCAGTTTCTTGCGGATACGAATGGTTTTCGGTGTAATTTCGACCAGCTCGTCATCGGCGATAAACTCAATTGCCGATTCCAGCGTCAGTTGTATCGGCGGCGTCAGAACAACAGCCTCATCCGTGCCGGAAGCGCGAAAATTAGTCAATTGCTTGCCCTTGACCGGATTGACGATCAGATCGTTATCGCGACTGTGAATACCAATCACCATACCTTCATACAATCGGTCACCGGGACTGACGAACATGCGGCCGCGTTCCTGCAGTTTCCACAGCGCATAGGCCACGGCCTCGCCAGCCTCACCCGAAATCAGCACGCCGTTCCGGCGCGGTGGAATATCCGACCGGATCGGCGCGAACTCATCAAATACGTGGCTGATCAGACCAGTACCGCGTGTCATTGTCAAAAACTCCGACTGAAAACCGATCAAACCGCGCGCGGGAATGCGGTAATCCAGCCTCACCCGGCCTTTACCATCGGAAACCATGTCCTGCAATTCACCGCGCCGCTCTCCCAGCGCTTCCATGACTGCGCCCTGACTGGCTTCTTCCATATCGACCGTCAGCATTTCGAACGGCTCGCATTTGACGCCATCAACTTCCCGCACGACGACTCTCGGACGCGATACCGCAAGTTCGTAGCCTTCTCTGCGCATATTTTCCAGTAAAATCGTCAAATGCAATTCACCACGACCGGAAATCAGGAATGCATCGGTATCGCCGGTTTCTTCCATCCGCATGGCGACATTGGTTCGCAGCTCTTTTTCCAGGCGCTCACGCAGCTGGCGGCTGGTGACAAACTTGCCTTCCTGTCCGGCAAAAGGCGAGGTATTGACCTGAAACGTCATGGATATCGTCGGCTCATCCACCAGACTGATCGGTAACGCTTCAGGACGATCGACATCGGCGATGGTCGTACCGATACTGAGCTCATCAATGCCATTAATCGAAACGATATCTCCGGCCATTGCCTCGCCGACCTGTTCACGCTCCAATCCGCGGAAACAGAGCACTTGATTAACTTTTCTGCGGACTACCTTATCACCCGTCATCACCATGACTTCCTGTCCGGGCTTCAATCGCCCGCGCCGTATGCGTCCGATACCGATACGTCCGACAAAGCTCGAATAATCCAGCGAACTGATCTGCAACTGCAACGGCTCATCCGGATTTCCTTCGGGGGGCGGCACATGTCCGATGACGGCATCAAACAGCGGCCGCATATCCGGACTTGGCGCATTGTAATCCAGTGTGGCATAACCATTTAGACCTGATGCATAAATCACCGGAAAATCAAGTTGCGCGTCGTTTGCGCCAAGCTTGTCAAACAAATCGAATGTCTGATCGACAGCCCAGTCCGGGCGCGCGCCCGGCCGATCGATCTTGTTCACCACGACGATTGGGTTTAACCCTAATGCCAGCGCTTTCCTGGTTACAAACCGCGTCTGCGGCATCGGTCCTTCTACAGCATCGATCAACAGCAGAACACCATCAACCATTGACAGCACGCGCTCCACTTCCCCGCCAAAATCCGCATGCCCCGGCGTATCGACGATATTGATATGAACACCTTCATAATCAATTGCACAATTCTTGGCCAAAATGGTGATGCCGCGCTCGCGTTCAATATCATTCGAATCCATCACTCGCTCGGACACCTGCTGATGCGCGGCAAAAGTCCCCGCCTGATGCAGGAGCTTGTCAACCAGCGTGGTTTTACCGTGATCGACATGCGCGATAATTGCGATATTACGGATAGAACGAGACATAAAGTAAATTCCTAAAAATAAGCTTTTATTGATTTCACAACGGGCGTAATTATACCAGCCGGTTACGGGTATGGCTAATTTCCGGACAGCCAGCTAGACGCATAAAATTAATGCAAAGACAGGGATTAGCCTGGAGGAGGAAAACAAGTGAAAGTGAAACATCGGTAAGATCACAATAACGATAGCTGACAGGCAGGATTAACGGCCTGAATCATGCGGACAATGTGCTCTGATAACGAGCCATGGCTTCAACGATTAATCGTTTGGCTTCACCGGCATCGCACCAATCGCCTATCTTCACCCACTTTCCAGGTTCCAGATCCTTGTAATGCTCAAAAAAGTGTGCAATCTGGCTGAGCGTAATGTCCGGCAGATCGTCATAATTGAAAATATTCTCGTAGCGTTTGGTTAAGTGCGGAGAAGGCACCGCAACGATCTTCTCGTCCCGTCCGGCATTATCTTCCATCACCAGCACGCCGATCGGCCTCACGTTGATCACGCAACCCGGCACCAGCGGGCGAGTGTTACAAACCAGCACGTCGATCGGATCGCCATCATCAGACAGTGTGTTGGGTACAAATCCGTAGTTACCGGGATAGGCCATTGGCGTATGCAAAAAACGATCGACCACCAGCGTACCGGAATTTTTGTCGAGCTCATACTTGATGGGGTGACCACCAATCGGCACTTCAATCAATACATTAATGTCTTCTGGGGCATTATTGCCGCTGGGTATGGCTTCGATGCGCATGCGCTATATCCTCACGCTATAAAAAAGAACGAATTATAGCGCATAGAAAAAATTAACATCCTTTTTTATAAAGGAATCTGGAAATGAATGGCGCATCATATGCACCGACCACTGATAAAAAAACGATGGATTCTTAGCGCTGCTGCGGAACTGAAAAAATGCTGAATACTGAACGCGGAACAGCCCGGTCTATGACAAAAGGAATAAACACCTTGTTATAGACCGGGCTGTTTTATTGGCTTATACGAATGCTTCCAAAACCAGAAACATGAATAAAATAAACACTATTGCATAATAGGTGCCGGGTAACTTTTCCATGATGTCGCTCCAAATAAAAAATATTAATCAAGTTGTTTGTAATGAGATTGCCCATTATACAGAAAGTTCACAAAAACTTCACAAATAAATCACAAAAATTTCACAAATGCTTCGGCGCTGTTCCATTTTCCCAACACGCTGGAATGATTGTTAAGCAACAACCTGTTCCCTGGGATGCAGCCCCAGAATAGCGATCGTAGCGAGGGCGAGGCTGGTTGAGCGGGATTTTTGATCATTTGAGGCGAGTAGTCGATCTATTCAACGAAAAGGATCGGAAAATCCCGCCAGCCAGAATCGTCCGCAGTAGATCAGTCTCTCAAGAAACACATCACAAGCAA
>CAZXBP010000008.1:0-37482 GCA_964639015.1 uncultured Nitrosomonas sp. | reverse complement strand
GTTTCTTCGGCGCGATTTGCGGCGTCCGGCCGATTACTTCGCTATTCTCGGACAGTCTCCCAGACTGCCAA
Organism: uncultured Nitrosomonas sp.; assembly: GCA_964639015.1. Classification (GTDB taxonomy): domain Bacteria; phylum Pseudomonadota; class Gammaproteobacteria; order Burkholderiales; family Nitrosomonadaceae; genus Nitrosomonas. Next base: position 37,411 of record CAZXBP010000008.1, on the reverse strand, counting down.
GTTTGATTTTATAGCGTAACGCGGTTTCATCAAATGATTAATTTTTCACACCGTTTTGTGTAAGTAATTGATTCCTTGATAACCGATATCATGACGTAGATGTGCGCCCCTGAATTCAATCCGGGCGGCTAATTCATACGCACGCTGCTGGGCGATTTTCAGACTATCTCCCAAAGCAGTGACACAGAGAACACGCCCCCCGGCGGTGACGAGTTGCTGTCCGTTTTCTCCGTCCAGAGCCGTTCCTGAATGAAAAATATGAAAATCGTCGGCTTCATTCTGTTCGCGCATCAACGCTGACAACCCTCTGATAACATCCCCTTTTACGGGATTTTCAGGATAACCGTCGGCTGCCATAACAATACCCATCGCAACGCGCCGGTCCCATTCCGTTTCCGCCTGATCCAGCGCGCTATCAAATGCATGTTCCATCAGCATCGACAAATCGCTTTTAAGCCGCAGCATGATCGGTTGAGTTTCCGGATCACCCATGCGGCAATTAAATTCCAGAACTTTGATCTGTTTATCCGGCGTAATCATCAACCCGGCATAAAGAAATCCGGTATAGCGCGCATCTTCCTGTGCCATGCCCTGAATGGTTGGATAGATGACTTTGCTCATGACTTGGGCGTGCATACTCGGAGAAATGAACGGTGTAGGAGAATAGGCGCCCATTCCGCCGGTGTTTGGACCACTATCGCCGTCAAATAAACGTTTATGATCCTGGCTGGTGGCCAGTGGCAGAACATGCTGTCCATCGGACATAACGATGAAACTCACTTCGGTGCCTTGCAGAAATTCTTCAATGATCACTTCAGCCCCGGCATTGCCAAAACGCTGTTCCACCAGAATGTCATTAATCGCAGCATGCGCTGTCTCCAGCGTGGTAGCGACGATAACACCTTTACCTGCCGCCAGGCCGCTCGCTTTAATGACAATTGGAGCACCTTTCCGGTCTACGTACTGATGTGCTGCTTCGGCCTGAGTAAATGTGGCATAAGCTGCTGTTGGAATGTTGTGTCGCTGCATGAAATCTTTGGCGAAACGTTTCGATATTTCCAGCTGCGCGGCTTTTTGCGTGGGGCCGAAAATTTTCAATCCCGCCGCCTGGAAAGCATCGACAATACCTTCAGCCAGCGGTGCTTCTGGTCCTACAACTGTAAATGTGATGCTTTCATTTTTTGAAAACCGGATTAGATCAGGAATTGCTGTAATGGCGATATTTTCAAGGTTATGCTCTTGCACAGTACCAGCGTTCCCAGGCGCCACATAAACTTTCCGAACGCGCGGTGACTGTGCGAGTTTCCATGCTATTGCATGTTCCCGGCCGCCATTGCCTATGACCAGTAATTTCATTGTTTTTGTATGTATCAGTGTCTGAAATGCCGTATGCCGGTAAAGACCATTGTCACGTGCTGCTCATCGGCTGCGGCAATAACTTCATCGTCACGAATGCTGCCACCCGGTTGAATGACAGCCCGCGCACCGGCCTGAACGACCACATCGAGACCATCTCGAAACGGAAAAAACGCATCGGATGCGACAACGGAACCGGTTAAATCGAACCCTGCCTCCCGTGCTTTGATTGTCGCAATTTTTGCACTGTCAACCCGACTCATCTGGCCAGCGCCGATACCGAGCGTCTGCATGTTGCGACAAAACACAATCGTATTGGATTTGACGTATTTCGCCACGCGCCAGGCAAAGAGCAAATCATCCATCTGCTGTTCAGTGGGGTTTTTGCGTGTAACCACTTTGAGATCGCTGCGCGCAAGGTGATGATTGTCTGGGGTTTGCACCAGCAGACCGCCGCCGATTCGCTTGAGATCATATGCGCTGCTGCCATACGCCAGCGCCACAATCAGAACACGGATATTGTATTTCTGCGCCAGCAGTGATTTTGCTTCATCGGATATTCCGGGGGCAATAATCACTTCAACAAATTGCTTCAATATCGCAGCGGCGGTGTTGACATCCAGTGGACGATTAAATGCAATTATACCGCCGAAAGCAGATGTTGAATCGGTAGCAAATGCGCGCAGATATGCATTGAGAATGGTGTCCGCAACAGCAACACCGCAGGGATTCGCGTGCTTGATGATGACACAGGCCGGATCTTCGAAGGATTTTACACACTCCCAGGCTGCATCGGTATCGGCGATATTGTTATAGGAAAGTTCCTTGCCCTGAACCTGCTGATATCCGGCAAGTCCACCGGGGACAGTCTCCAGATCCCGGTAAAATGCCGCATTTTGATGGGGATTTTCTCCATAACGTAAATTCTGCAAACGCGTGAAATTAAGATTAAGCACAGCCGGAAATGCATTTCGACTTCCATCGTCACTGATTGCTGTCAAATAATTGCTGATTGCACTGTCATATGCTGCAGTATGCGAGAAAGCTTTACAGGCAAATCTGAAACGGCTGGAAGCACTGACTTTACCTTGATTGGCTGCAATTTCATTCAATAACAGCGAATAGTCTGCCGGGTCGGTAATAACCGTTACTTTTCCATAATTTTTGGCGGCGGCACGCACCATCGCCGGGCCACCGATATCAATATTCTCAATGGCATCTTCAAGACTGCAATCCGGTTGAGCGATTGTGCGGGTAAACGGATAGAGATTCACAATAACGAGTTCGATATCGGCTATACCAATTTTTTCCATCATGGCGGCATGTTCCGGCAAATCATTTCTGGCCAGAATCCCGGCATGAACCTTCGGATGCAGTGTTTTGACACGCCCGTCCAGTATTTCAGGAAAACCGGTGTAGTCGCTGATTTCCACTACCGGAATATTTTCCTGCTGCAACAGCTTGGCTGTACCGCCTGTCGATATGATGCTTATACCTGACTGACAAAGCGTGCGCGCCAGATGGACCAAACCCGTTTTATCCGACACACTGATCAGTGCCTGTTTAATCGTCATGCTATACCTTATTGATTTGATAACGTTTTATTTTTTGCCGCAAGGTGTTCCGGTTGATGCCGAGCAGTTCGGCTGCCAAAGTCTGATTACCTTGCGTATGTTGCAGAACAACCTCAATAAGCGGTTTTTCTACGCTGAGAATCACCATATCGTGAATGCAAACAGGTTTTTCACCGTCCAGATCGCTCAAATATTTATTGATGGAGTTACGTACACAACATGCAATTTCATTTTCATTGATTGTATTCATACAGTAGCAGCCTTCTCTTCCTGAATATAGTGTAAGTGCGTATTGTAATCAGCCAGTTGCTCAAAGAACGCATTCGTCTCGGCAAGTTGCTCATCGCATGTCTGCAATTGATTCATTTTATGCCGGAAACCGGCAGAACCGGCCAGTCCCTTGGTGTACCAGGAGATATGCTTACGCGCAATACGCACACCGGCATATTCGCCGTAGAATGTATATAAATCATGCAGATGATTTATCAGAATAATATGTATTTCACGAACTTCCGGCGGCGGAAGATGTTTCCCGGTATTTAAAAAATGATCAATTTCCCTGAAAATCCACGGCCTTCCCTGAGCCGCCCGGCCAATCATGATCGCATCGGCGTTGGTGTACGCCAATACATGCCTGGCCTTCTCGGGTGTTGTGATATCGCCATTGGCGATAACAGGGATTTTCACCGCTGCCTTGACACTGGCGATGGTATTGTATTCGGCATCTCCATGATAAGCGCAAGCACGCGTGCGGCCATGAATTGCCAATGCCTGTACGCCTGAATCTTCGGCTATTCTGGCCACAGTCAAAGCATTTTTGTTTTGCTGATCCCAGCCGGTTCTGATCTTGAGCGTTACCGGAATATCAACCGACTTGACGACTGAATACAATATCTTACCAACCAGTTTTTCATCTTTCAGCAAAGCTGAGCCGGCCATGACATTGCATATTTTTTTGGCTGGACAACCCATGTTGATATCAATGATTTGAGCGCCGCGGTCAAGATTGAATTTTGCTGCCGCCGCCAGCATATCCGGATCTGCACCCGCAATTTGAACGGATATCGGCGACACCTCCCCGTCATGGTTAGCGCGGCGCTGCGTTTTCTCGGAACCCCACAATAACGAATTGCTCGAAACCATTTCTGATACAGCCATCCCTGCGCCCATCTTTTTGCATAACTGCCTGAACGGCCGGTCGGTAACGCCGGCCATCGGCGCAACGATAAGTCTGTTTTTAAGCGTGTAATTACCGATTTGCATGCAATGTAGAGGTTTTCACAAAAAATATTTATGTTTATCGCACCTGAAAATTCGGACTTTCTACTCATAACCCATTATCCAACCTTCTCCCACTGCAGGAAGGAAATGATTCCGGTTTTGAAGTGCAATTCGTATTGTTATTGTATATTAAGCGCGTCTTGCGCAATTGCTGCTGTACGCCGCGAAAGCGTGGTATACGTTACATCAAACCTGACAACCAGGAACAGTTTTCAGCTATTCAATTACCGATATTATATAAAGATAAATTTTTCGTGCACAAAAAAATGAATGAAAGGCGTGATTAGCCTCGCGTACCGAATATCATGCGGCGTGCGACAAAACGTTTAACGAGCGGCAAATTATCCAGTGCCATCAGGCCTGCGCCGCACAAGTGTCTGATCAACGGAATGTCGTTGGAAAATAATTTCACGAGTGTATCGGTAAAAATACGTCCTCCATGGCTATCGAAACGGCGTTTTTCACGGAATCGCTTCAGCATGGCCGGTGTGCCGATTTCCTTGTATTCAGATAAGGTTTCCTGAATGATTTGCGCCAATTCATAGGCATCCCGGAGTCCCAGATTAAATCCTTGTCCGGCGACCGGGTGGAGGGTTTGTGCTGCATTGCCCACTAAAGCGATACGCTGTGAAACGGTTGATGTGGCGTACTTGAGCACCAATGGAAAACCGGAACGTTTGCCGGTATGAATGAACTGTCCCAGCCGGTCACCGAAATGATCATGCAAGCGCATCAGAAACTGATCATCACGTAGCATCAGAATTTCTTTCGCTGCTTCCGGAGAGGCTGTCCATACCAGGGAAAAATCATCTCCGGACGGCAGTAAAGCAATCGGACCATCCGCTGTAAAACGTTCATATGCAATACCGGTTTGCCGTGTTTCTGCCTGAACATTGGCGGTAATTGCCCATTGATCGTATTCAGCAGTCTGATAGCTGATGTCTTCTATCAGAGTACCCAGGCGACCACCATCGGCCAGAATTAACAATTTAGCCGAGATCTTTTTTTCAACGCCATCATTTTGCGTATAGTTCACATACCCAAGATGCTCATCCGTTGAAAATGCTTTGACGTTAGCGCCTGTTTGATAATCCGTTTGCGTTTCCAAAGTGGCTTCAAACAATGCTTGGAATAAATCAAAATAATTGACGACATGGCCCAGCGCGTGAACACCCGCGTCCTGCGTAGTGAGCACTGCGCGTCCCAGGTAACCTTTGTTTGAGATATGAATGGTTTTGATCGGCGCAGAATGCGGCAACTTCCGCCAGGCTCCCAATCGATTCAAAATCAGGTAACTGCCATGCGACAAAGCCAAAGGTCTGACGTCATCCACTTTCTCCGGCAAACCACGTGCTTCCAGAAGAAGGATGGATAAACCGCTCTGTTGAAGCGCCAGCGCCAAAGCCATGCCGACGGGCCCGCCCCCTATGATTGCGATATCGTAATTCTTATCACTCATCGATTTTCTTTGATAGAATCTGAATTTTCCGTTAAATGCTGCTGTCCGTGGAGTATATCCTGAAACAAATTACTACAGACTCAGTATATCGAATTTAACGTATCATGCTGGTGCGATTTGTGATGCGGTCGACTTTTGTCGATTGATTGTGTAGCACGTCAAACACATCGGATTTAGATATCATATCCAGTTGAACATGAACTTGATCTGTTCTCACATCGTCTGAGAACAGAGAAACGCGTCAAAATTCTGAAATGTTTCTTTATACGATCGCCGAATAGACAACACATATCTAAAGTGCTGTTCGAGAGCAATGATGCAAACGATCGGTTTTAAAGGTTTTAAAATTTTCCGGGAGTACACTGAAATGTCCGATTTTCGAATAAGTTGCTTCAAAGCAGCAAGATATCTTGGCTATCTGCTTGTTTTGCTTTTGTGGATAACTGCTGTTCAGGCGGATGACATTGAAAACATTGATGAGCAATTGATAACTGCCGCCGAGAAAGGCAATTTGCCGATGGTTAAGCGGATACTCGAATCAGAACATGCATTATCCCCTGCAACCATCAATGCCGCACTGTTTGCAGGCGTCAAAAAAGGCAGTAGGCCGATAGTGCAGTTACTGCTCGACAGGGGTGGCGATGCAAATTATCGCGGCGATAACGGCTACACCGTCCTGATTCAAGCAGCCCGTGACGGTCGCGCGAATCTGGTCGAATTATTGCTGCCGCTGGGTGCGGATGTTAATGCTACCGCCAGCGAAACAAACGAAACAGCGCTGATTCTTGCAGCCAAACGTGACCGAAGAGAAGTCATGGACTTGCTGATACAGGCACATGCCGACTTGGAGGCCAGAAGAAGTGACGGGATGACAGCATTGATGCTTGCAGCGCGCGGCGGCCATCAAATAGCTGCACTAAAACTAATCGAAGCAGGCGCCGAAGTTAATGCCCAGCTTGACCATGGCGCTACGCCATTGATGCTCGCTGCACAACATGGTCACTTAAGCGTCATTTATGTGTTGCTGGCTGCCAATGCTGATCTTAATATCAAAGCCAGCAACGGCGCCACGGCACTCACGCTTGCAAATGCTTACCGCCATAGTGAAGCAGCAGAAATGCTGAGAAAGGCGGGCGCACGTTAACCGTAAAACAAGAAAGGCTGTCTTAATCCGTGTGGAAGATGTTCAATACGAGCAAGACACAGCCTCAAAAAAAACCTCAAAAGGTTTATATTAAAAATATATCAGATTAATCTTATAATTCATTCACTCAATTTTAAAGGAATAGATAACAAATGAAAGCACGGACTGTTTTATTGCTCGCTGCGGCACTCATAGTAGTGCCAGGATGCGGCGAAGATACATCGAGTGATAATTCAGCGACAAGTTCGTCGTCACAGACAATAAATGAAGTAACACGCATTGATGAATTACCCTCTTTCTTGAGTGAAGGGATGACGGCGGAAGAAATGGCTGAACTCAGAGAGCAGATACTACCCGGAGACACAGATGCGGGTCCGACGCCAGGAGAGAAATTTCAGGTTTTACTTGAAAAGGCAAAATCCGGCGACCCCGAGGCTCAAACAAATCTGGGCGTAATGTATTACACCGGCGAAGCCGTATCCAAAACGGCGACGGGGCAAGTTCTTGACAACGATCCTGGATTGGCTGCTGGCTGGTTCTATCGTGCGGCCGAACAAGGCTATGCGGACGCACAGTTTAATCTCGCATTGCTGTATGCAAACGGTGAAGGTGTTCCTCAGGATATGGCCGAGGCTGTAGTATTATTCAAGAAAGCGGCTGAGCAAGGCCATGTCGATGCGCAGAACAATCTGGGCGCACTCTATTTTACCGGTGAAGGCGTTGATCGGGACGAACAGAAGGCTATTGAATGGTTTGAAAAGGCCGCTGCGCAAGGTAATGAAGAAGCCATTGCCAATCTTGAAGCGATCCGTGCAGCGCAGCATTCACAATAGTGCGCCTAACGATACTATACTAATCACAATTGCCATAACCGGTTAATGGTGCGTTTTTCTCACCCCATCGTGGCATCAGTTGATGTTCAATCCGAAGATGATCAAGGATTCTTGCCACAATGAAATCGATGACCTGCTGCAGCGTTTCCGGGTGATGGTAGAAACCCGGGTTGGCCGGCATAATAACAGCCCCGATTCTGGACAATTTAAGCATATTTTCCAGATGAATCGTTGAGAACGGCGTTTCACGCGGAACCAGAATAAGCTGCCGTTGCTCCTTCAGCATGACATCGGCGGCTCTTTCAATCAGATTTTGACTCATTCCGGCCGCAATTGCAGCGAGCGTATTCATGGTACATGGACATACAATCATGGCATCAGCCGGATTGGTACCTGAAGCAACAGGCGAGAACCAGGCCTCACGTCCGAAAACCTGTAATTGTCCCGCAGGAATCTTGAAAAACTGATTGAAGAATGATTCCGCATCTCTTGATTGCGAAGGCAGCGTCAGATTGAGTTCCTGTTGCGCCACTACCCGGGCTGCTTTGGAATAGAGCAAATAGACATGCTGATCAGCGCGCAGCAGCATTTCCAGCAACCTTATACCGTAAGGCATACCGGACGCACCAGTAAGTGCCAGCGTGACTGTCCTTGGCTTGTTCATATTAGACCGGCGCGCCGGCCTGGCAATACATCGGATTGCCTTTGCGTTGAATCACTGTTCCTTTCCAGGCAGATCCATGGACTGATTTCCCATGACCTGCTCGTGTCGCTCGATAAATTCCTTTGTACTGTCAATACCACGCAGCTGAAGGACATAATTCCGTACCGCGGCTTCAACCAGCACAGCCAGATTGCGACCAGCAGCAACCGGAATGATAACTTTGGGTATATCCACATTCATGATCGTTTCAGTCAGATTGCTGATCGGAAGCCGCTCCAGTTGTCTGGTTTCCGCTGGCGTTGTGTTCTGCAGGTGAACAATCAATTTCATATTTTTATAGCGGCGTACGGCAGTTTCACCAAAAATAGTCCGGATATTCAACATGCCCAAACCACGTACCTCAAGATAGTCGCGAAGAATCGGCGGACACCTTCCTTCAAGGGTTTCGGGTGCAATACGACGCAATTCAACGACATCATCGGCAACCAGTCCATGTCCTCTGCTGATGAGTTCCAATGCAAGTTCACTTTTGCCAACACCGCTTTCTCCGGTAATCATGACGCCCATGCCCAGAACGTCGAGCAGCACACCATGTAGAGAGCAGGACGGCGCCAGAACTCGCCCCAGATGAGACCGCAACAGCCAGATAACTTCGACGCTGGGGAAGGGTGAACACAGCAACGGTGTGCGCGTGTCATTTGCCATGGCGCGAAGCGAATCAGGTGCATCAGCGTCATCAGCCACTATAAGGCATGCAAGATTGCTTTGTTTGAGCGAATCAAGATTTTTCTCAAGAACTTCTTTGCTCAGGTTGTTGAGGTAGTTTACTTCATTACTGCTAAGTACCTGTATCCAGTTTGGATGAATAAAATTAAGGTGACCTATCATGCCCTGATTAGACTGCGCGATACGATCATTACTCAGTATCTTGTTTTGATTATCATCACCGGCAACCCAGGTAAGTTTGAGCTTCTCTTTTTTGTAATCAAAGAGCTCTGTAATACTAATTTGAGACATTGGGTACCCAGTCTGTAATCCGCTTATGGATTTCTTCGGCATTCTTGCTGTTCAGAATACTTTCTCTAAATTTTTTATCGCTGAACATTTGCGCCAGTTCGCTCAAAATCTGCAAATGCTGATCGGTTGCTTTTTCCGGAACCAGCAATATACAGGCTATACTGACCGGCTGGCCATCAGGCGCATCGAAAGGAATGGCTTCTTTCATTCTAACCAGAGCCGCAACAGCTTCACGCAACCCTCTAATGCGTCCGTGGGGAATTGCAACACCTTGCCCCAATCCGGTTGATCCCAGTTTTTCCCGTGCAAACAAACTATCAAAGACCTGATTGCGGGCGATGTGAAATGTATTTTCAAATAACAGCCCGGCCTGCTCAAAAACACGTTTTTTGCTTGCTACGTCAAGATCAATGATGACATTTGACGGCGGTAGTAGTTGTGAAATGTGATTCATGAGGAAACTTAGAAAATTGTAAAATCCGACGGATACAGACCTCTGGCAGAATTATTCGGGCTCCTGGTCCTTTAAAGAACCGTGATTTCTTTTCTCGAGATTTTTTTCTTTATGCTTGAGAACTTGACGGTCCAACTTGTCAATCAGACTGTCGATTGATGCATACATATCGGTGCCGTCTGCCTCAACAAAAATATCCTTTCCACGCACATGCAAGTTAGCTTCCGCTTTTTGTTTATGTTTTTCAACGGACAGAATCACATTTACATCAATAACATGATCGAAGTGACGCGTGATTTTGCTGATTTTTGAAGTGACATAATCACGCATTGCTGGTGTTACTTCGACATGGTTACCTGTAAGTTTCAGATTCATATTCATTCCTTTGTTTTGGTTATAAAGATTTACGTAGATTTGCAGGAGGTATTTGTAACGATTCTCGGTATTTAGCTATTGTTCTGCGTGCAACTACAATACCCTGTTCTTCCATGAGACCGGCAATCTTATTATCACTTAGCGGTTTTCTGGGATTTTCTTTCTGAACAAGCTGCTTGATTAACGCACGTATGGCCGTTGCCGAGCAGGCACCGCCCGTATCCGTGGCAACATGGCTGCCAAAAAAATATTTAAGCTCAAAAATGCCCCGTGGCGTACGCATGAATTTCTGTGTGGTAACACGTGAAATGGTTGATTCGTGCAAACCGACGGACTCGGCTATTTCACGTAACACCAAAGGCCTCATGGAAATTTCACCATGTTCAAAAAATTGCTGCTGCCTTTCAACGATTGCGTTAGATACATTAAGTATGGTGCTGGCGCGTTGTTGAAGGTTTTTAATCAACCATCTGGCTTCATTGAGCTGATGAACTAATTCATGTGATGTTTCTTCGCTTTTTTGCCCGAGTATGTTCGCATAATAACGGTTGATATTGAGGCGCGGCATCGCATCTCTATTCAGACTCGATATCCAGATACCGTTGATTTTGCTGACAATGATGTCCGGCACAACATAACGCGTATTTGCAAAAGTAAAATCCGATCCCGGACGGGGATTCAGATTTACTATTAATTTTTGTACTGCACGCAGGGTGTGGTCATCGCATTTTAGAGTCCGCTTTATAACACCGTAGTCGTGAGAAGCCAGTACATTGAGATGTCGCGCGACAACTTTTAGCGCCTGCTCGCGATGCGGCGTGTCATGCGGCAACGCTTTTAACTGTAACAAAAGGCACTCCTTCAGGCTTCGCGCACCCACGCCTGGTGGGTCTAGCTGTTGCAGGGAAAATAGCGCATGACTCAAATCATCATTGGTGACGCCTAATTCTTCAGGCAGTAGTTCGAATAATTCTTCCAGGTCTTGTGTCAAATATCCGTCATCATTCAAACTATCAATAAGCAGACTGATAATTTTTTTTTCCTTTTCAGTTATCTGACTCAGACTGATTTGTAGATTAAGGTGTGTCCTCAAACTTGGGGGATTCGCAGCCAATTGCGGCATTTCATGTTCTTCATCCTGTGCTTGTGCATCATACGCAGAAAATCCTCCGGCCTCCTGATACCAGTCTAAATTACTGTTTGGATCAGTCTGCGGTGCACTGTCTTCGCTCATCGCCAAATCCGGCTCCGTAGTATCATTTATCGATTCTTCGGATCTTGGCATGTCATAGGTTTTTGCGTTCCAGTGATCATCCAGTTCCAATAATGGATTTTCCTGAATAATACGTTCAATTTCTTGATTGAGTTCAATTGACGATAGTTGCAATAATCGAATCGACTGTTGCAATTGTGGTGTGAGATTGAGCTGTTGTGTTAATTTTAACTGGAGCGTTGGTTTCATCGTCTCAAGAAACAGCGAAATAGTTGCTTAAAAGTAAAAATGTCAATTCTACTTTTTACAACTGAAAGTGCTCTCCTAAATAGACCTTCCTGACATGCTCATTATAAATGATTTCATCAGGCTTGCCCTGTGCTAATACAACGCCATCACTGATAATATAGGCGCGATCGCAAATACCTAGCGTCTCACGAACATTATGATCGGTAATCAAAACACCTATATTTCTTTCCTTTAGAAAATTAATCACGCGCTGGATATCCATGACGGCAATCGGATCAACGCCCGCAAATGGTTCATCTAACAATATAAAATGCGGCCGCGAAGCCAGTGCACGCGCAATTTCAACACGTCGACGCTCGCCTCCGGACAAACTAATCGCAGGATTGTTACGTAAGTGACTGATTTGTAAGTCATGCAACAGATCATCCAGCTGTTGCTGTAGTTGATTGCTATCTTTACAGTGCAGCTCAAGTATAGCGAGTATGTTATCTTCAACGGATAGCCGCCTAAAAATCGAAGCCTCCTGCGGCAGATAACTTAATCCCATTCGCGCTCGCTGATGCATAGGTAACCGGCTTAAATCGCGATCATCCATCAAAATACTGCCATGGTCCACAGGAATCAAGCCGACAATCATGTAAAAACAAGTTGTTTTGCCAGCTCCATTAGGACCCAGCAACCCGATCACTTCACCGCTGTTTAATGCAAAAGAAACATCATGAACAACTGTGCGTGATTTATATCGCTTTTTCAAATTTTCGGCTTTTAAAATACTCATAAAAGTATTATTCGGCGTCAGATGTGTCAGGTGTCGCATTATTCGATTTATTTTTGGGCTGAAAAATAATTCTGACACGATTGTCGGCACCCGTTTCAACACCACGCTCATTACTGCCAATTACCTGAAAAAATTCACTGTTCATATTGTAAGAAATATAATCACCCTTTACCTCATCTTCACCACGTTTCAATCGCGCCTGCCTGAACAATTCAATTTTATCCGTCTTGTTATCGTATTCGACACGTTTACTCCAACCTTCAATATATTCATCAACGCCATCGCGTTTTTGACGGAATGTTACCAGATTACCCGTTGCAGTCGCATAACGGAAACCATTAATATCTTCTTTCAATATAACCTTGTCTGCGGCTATGCGCAGTGTGCCCTGCGTCAAAATAACATTACCGGTAAATATACTGACGCGCGTTGAATCTTTTCTTTTGATGTCCTCGACCGTTGCCCGGTCAGCTTCAAGATAGATTGGCTTGTCACGATCAGCGCGTTCGGCAACAGCATCGCCAATAAGAAAAAAGAGTGGGATTAAGATAATGTGAAGATGCTTCATGGTTTCTGATCCACTGCGCGCACACGTGACAAAAGCTCTACGACGCCGGTTTGATTATTCAATTCCAGTCCAACTGCATGTATAGTTGTGTTAAGTCTTGATATCATGACTGATTTATCGGTTTTTACTTTATTCTCATCGGGCAGGAGATGCAGTTTATCAGTTTTTAATGTAATTTTAGCCTTGTCTCCATCTAGTCCTCGTATTGCAGTGACGTTGCCATTCAGAAAAACATCTTCACCGTGATTGCGCAACTCGGCATGGTCGGAAAATACCCGGAACGGAGGCTTGTCGGTTTCGGAATTAATAAACTGTATATCTTCCAGCTGAGTAAAATCCTGGCTGATATAATGAAACGCTTTTTTTGCATAAAAAAACCGGTGAATGTTTTTTTCATGCTCTACCCGTAATCCTGAGATATGCTCAATGATATAATCCGGCTGTTGATAGAAATTAAGCTCAGGTGCCGTGGACAAAGGCTGAGTTACTTTATCCAGCCAGATCGTCAGCGCAAGAAGACCAATCAATAAAATAAATGAAAAGCTAAAATATGAACGGCGAATCATCAGATACTATATCGATCATTGTTTACAACTGTTATTTAGGCGCGCAATATTAATGCTTGAATACTACATCACAATTCTGCGCAAAAAGAGGGTTAAATCACCGGGCTCTCGGCTCTAATAGAAAACAGACATCCTTGTAAATCAGATTTATTTTTTTAAATAGATCGTACCGCATTATAGCAGAACTTACTTCTTCAATAACACGTCCATAATGTATGGTTCTTGCCGCCGACCCTGTGATTGATGTGAACATTTACTGCCGACCTTCAGTCTGACATTTCATTGCGCACACCAACTGACAATATCTTTTGCCAGAACAGCATGAGCGACGGTTAAGAGAATATTTTGACTAAATTTTTAAGTGAAAAGAGATAATTGCAATGCGGGTAGAAACGACAAATTTTCAAAATTTTGATCATATGCAAGACGAGACCTGCGCGGAACGCATACAGGCCGCCAAACGTACCTTGGGAAATCGCGCCGTCATACTAGCGCATCATTATCAACGGGCGGACGTCTATCGCCATGCTGATTTGACCGGCGACTCGTTGAAACTTGCTTTTCAGGCGCCACAAACGAACGCGGATTACCTGATCTTTTGCGGCGTGCACTTTATGGCTGAAGTAGCTGATATCTTAACCAACGACGAACAAACCGTTATCCTGCCGGATATGGCAGCGGGTTGTTCAATGGCTGACATGGCCAGTCTGGCTAAAGTTGAGCGTGCCTGGCGCGAGTTAGGTGAAATACTGCCGCCTGACGAAGTTGTAACACCGATTACGTACATCAATTCTGCAGCGGATATCAAAGCATTTTGCGGTGAACACGGCGGCATCGTCTGCACATCGAGCAATGCAGGAAAAATCCTGGAATGGTCATTTCGTCAACGTGAAAAAGTTCTGTTTTTTCCGGATCAGCATCTCGGTCGCTGGAGCGGTTATCAACGCGGGGTACCACTAGAAGAAATGGCGGTTTGGGATTATGACGAACCGATGGGTGGATTAACACCGGAACAAATCAAAAAAGCTAAAATTCTGTTATGGAAAGGCCATTGTTCAGTGCATCAAATGTTTCAGCCACAGCATATCATCCGCTTTCGCAGCAAATATCCCGAAGGCATCGTCATATCACACCCTGAATGCAGCTTTGATGTATGTAATGCGTCGGATTACGTAGGGTCAACCGAATATATTATCCGAACCATCGCAGAAGCTGATGAAGGCACCCGCTGGCTGGTTGGAACTGAACTTAATCTGGTCAGCAGAATAGCAGAAGAATTCAAGTCACAAGGAAAATTTGTGCATTTCATGTCACCCCTCGTATGCATGTGCTCAACAATGGCGCGCATTGATCCGCAGCATTTAACCTGGGCGATGGAAAATCTCGTCAACGGTACAGTTGTCAATCGTATTCAGGTACCAAAACACGAAGCAGCACTTGCTAAGCTTGCACTGGATAAAATGCTTGATGTCTCAAAATAATTCAGCAATTTATTGTTTTCTATTTCTTCGGCATACTGACAGCTGAGGCTTCCAGAAACATAGAATCCTGGTAGCGTTCATGCTGTCAAGTATCCAATGGTTCAAAGAAAATGGTTTTCACGCATGAATAGGACGATCTCCGTGTAAACGGAAGCGAGAGAGAACGCGCGACTTGAAATTCAGATACATTCTCGGGCCTATTACGAATCCGTCACGCTGCAAAAAGCAAGTTGATGAATGGAAACGACAGCTTTTTCAAGAAGTCTGCCAAAAAAATGGAAATCCAATTCTTTTTGTTATCAAGGATTACTGGCTATTGCCTCTATATATTCTATTCTCACCTCAGTCAACCCTTGCCTATCCAAGCCAATTTTCTTCGCGGCTCCATGTGAAAGATCAATTAATCGGTTCTTTCGGAAGGGACCACGATCATTTACTATTACAACAACAGACCGTCCATTTCGTAGATTGGTAACTTTTACTTTGGCCGGTAAAGGAAGCGTTTTATGCGCTGCTGATATTCCTTGCGGATTAAAACGTGTTCCCATCGCCGTACGATTACCGGATTCCGATCCATACCATGAGGCAATGCCTGTTTCTCTATAACCCACTGCTGTTCGCATAGGATAATAAGTTTTGCCTTTAACCGTATAGGCTTTATTGTAGGGTGCATTTGCGTTTGGGTGAACGCCGACTTCCGAGGTTTGCTTTATCGTTGGCAAGGGTGCCCGGAGTGGCGTGGAACAACCTGAAAACAAGACTGCGATTAAAACGGCTAAGAAAAGGATCGCCGGAATTCTACCCCTCCTCTCCGTAGCTGGTATGATTGATTCTATCAAGCTTCGCAACGATAGAAAAAAATCTCGCATGATAATGGCAATTATAAGATTTTTATTCACCATAACATTCTATCTCCTGTTATACGGAAAATTATATATTCTGAATGTGTTATAAGCGATACAAAAACCTCTTTTTACTATGAATATCACAACCAGATCAAGCTGTTTTCTCAATTATTGTTTCCAATTTAAGACGACAGCTTAATGTAATTTCGATGCATGCGCACAACCTGTTTTTTTAAGCAACTGATATCGTCATTATTAACGATAATATCATCAGCCTTTATCAGACGCTGCCGCCGATTGATCTGCGCAGCCATAATCGCTTTGATTTCTTCCACACTGAGATGGCTGCGCTTCATTGCACGTATGATCTGCAACTGCTCATCACAATCAACCACCAGAATACGATTGACCAAATAGTTATAATCATCTGTTTCAAGGAGCAATGGAACTGCAACGATCACATATGGTGAGTTGCAATGCAAAATGCGCTTAGCGGTTGTCTCAAGTATGAGCGGATGAAGCAGCGCTTCAAGTTTAATACGGCAACCGTTGTCTGAAAAAACCAGCTTACGCATTTTAGCTCTGTCGAGCGCACCGTCAGTGCCAATGTATTCTTCACCAAACTGGCTGCGAATCGCCGGTATTGCCGCACCATTATGTTGGGTTAACTCATGCGAAATCTGGTCAGTATCTATTACATCAACGCCAAGTTCGGTAAAAATCTTACAAGCACTTGATTTCCCGCAGCCTATACCACCTGTTAGACCGACAACTAAAGTCACTCTGATACGCTCAGAAAATTAAAACAAACCAAAATAGGCATGAGTAATACTTTGACCCCATAACAGGGCGATCAGCGCACCGCCAGCAAGATAAGGGCCAAAAGGTATCATGACGTTTTTACTGTATTTGGAAATAATGATGAGCCCTAAACCTACGATCCCACCAACGAGAGACGAAAGCAATATCACCAGTGGCAAAACGCTCCATCCAAGCCATGCACCGATAGCAGCTAATAATTTAAAATCACCGTAGCCCATACCTTCTTTGCCGGTAATCAACTTAAAAATCCAGTAAATCACCCATAATGACAAATAACCGGCAATCGCACCGATAACTGATGAATGCAAATCAGTAAACCCGGAGTGCATGTTAACAAGTATTCCAAGCCATACTAGGGGTAACGTAATATCATCCGGTAATAATTGGGTATCAATATCGATAGCTGCCAGTGCAATAAGCGCCCAGACAAAAATGAGTGCAACCAACAGTAACCAGCCAAATCCAAAATGCCAAGCGACAAAACCACTCAGCATTGCAGTAAATGCTTCAATAAAAGGATAGCGAATTGGAATCGGAAAATGGCATTCCGAACAACGTCCTCTGAGAAAAATGTAACTAAGGATCGGAACATTTTCCCAAAAAGTAATGTGATGCTGACAATTTGGGCATTCCGAACGCGGTGTTGCAATATTAAAAACAGGCATTGCCTCGACTGATTCTCCACGCAATTCTGCACACTGCTGATGCCAGCTTCTTTCAATCATTTTGGGCAGGCGATAAATAACAACATTTAGAAAACTGCCAACCATCAAACCGATAATAGCGACAACAGCGATCAAAAAACCGATCGAATCCTGCATTTGGGCGAGCATGGACATATTGACTCTGATTGAGTATTAGAAAAAAGTGATCCGATTTCTTGAAATGGCTTGCTGAAGAGGAATTGTAATCCTGATTCGCAGGCAAAAGAAAGTACCGGGTTTATACTTCGTCATTGTAATCTAGCCGACGGCCATACCCATTTTAAAGATAGGCAGATACATAGCAACAACCATACCGCCAATGAGCGTGCCAAGCACGACCATTATCAATGGCTCCATCAAACTGGAAAGTGCCTCAACCGCATCATCAACTTCCGCTTCAAAAAAATCTGCAATTTTGCTTAACATGGCATCCAAGGACCCCGCTTCTTCACCAATGGCAACCATTTGTATCACCATATTCGGAAATAACTCTGTATTTACCATTGATGAGGTCAAAGTATTGCCAACACTCACATCAACCTGGATCTTTTTAGTGGCTTCATAATAAACATAGTTACCGCAGGCACCCGCCACAGAATCCAATGATTCCACGAGCGGAACACCAGCAGCAAACATGGTAGAGAGTGTTCTCGACCAACGTGCGATAGTTGCCTTTCTGATTACTTCACCGAAGACGGGCAGTCTCAACATCATTCTATCCATAACGCGCTGCAAAGACACCGATCGCTTCCATGCGTATAGAAAGGCATAAATACCACCGCCTAAACAACCGAAGATAGCCCACCAATAATCAACGAAGAAATCGGAGATAGTCATGATGAATAGCGTTGGCGCAGGTAAATCAGCACCGAAATTGTCAAATAAATCTTTAAATGAAGGTATAACAAAGATCATCATAACAGCGGTAATGACAAACGCCACAACGATGATTGATAGCGGATAAAACAGGGCTGACTTGATTTTTCCCTTGATAGCCTGGATTTTTTCCTTGTAAGTCGCCAGGCGGTCAAGCAAGGTATCGAGAATACCTGCGGCCTCACCGGCACCCACCAGATTACAGAAAAGAGCGTCAAAATAGATCGGATACTTGCGAAAGGCATCAGCCAGATTACTTCCCGTTTCCACATCCGTTTTAATATCCATCAATAATTTACTTAACGCTCTGTTACTATGCCCCTTTCCGACAATGTCAAAAGCCTGCAGCAAAGGAACGCCCGATTTCATCATCGTAGCAAGTTGCCGGGTAAATAACGTTATATCTTTGTCGGTTACTCTCCCGCCAGACCGGCTAACCTCCTTTACTTTCGTTACGCGAATACCCTGGCGACGCAACGATGAGGTGACAACAACCGATCCGGCTGCACGCATTTCACCTTTTAGCTGTCTGCCGTTCTTATCTTTTCCTTCCCATACGAAGCTTGCTTCCTTGACTTCCTTTCCTTTTTTTTCTGCACTTACTGTAACAGCACCCATAATTACTCCTTAAAAACAGCGAATATTGGTAGCATTGAACAAAACGGTTATTTCCGGTTCTGATAAATTGCTTACATAAACGGCAGCTTGAAGCAGATTGCTTAGAAATAAGCCCGGGATTAGAAAAGAAAAAAGATTTGTAACAAATTGAAAAGAAATACAGAAAATACAATCACAGCCATTCCAAAAATTTAAAGCATAGCAGGCATCTGATCACCAAGAATCGCAGCTATCAGCCTGTTTTCAATTTCCTGATACTGTTTGTGCGAATTGCGCGAAGTCGATGAAGCATCATGCCAGGCTGGGTGCTGGCGTACTGCACTGACAAGCTGCATCCAGTCGTCAGGTAATTGTATTTTCTCGGGCGTTTCGAGCTGCATGGTATTATTAGCCGCGTGACCTCTGTGCATCAGTTTTTCCAACAACTGTTTTTGACGAAAATATAATATCTGTAATGTATTTTCATCCACACAAAGCCATTTAGTACCCTGCCATTTTGCTTTTATTTCATCACCGTAACGTCTAAAAGTAGACCAGCCAGCACCAGCCAACGCGCCTAATGCGCTGGCTGCTCCCAAACTCATACCACCGACCATCAGATCGATACCAGCACCCGCCGCCGCACCCTTTGCCGCTGCGCTACCGACGTCAAGCCCATATGCTTTTAAAATACCAGGAGCAAAAATATCCAATTCCCAATGACCATTGTTAACAGGGATTTTTTGAATTGCAACATCTTTCTCTGAAAAATTAAAAATAGCCAACAAATCATTGAGGCATTTTTGCTCCGCTTTTCGAACTATATCCCGTATGCGATCTTCATTTAATGATTCAGTAAATCGATTATTATGCGGATTCTTGCTTTCACGGTAACTTGCCACGCTGATAATTAATTCAGCGATTCGCTTGGCACCTGACAAGCAAAGCTGCTTCCAGACCTTGCCGCGATAATCAATCAGCAGTTGCAGATTGTTATAATGTTTTTCAACCAATGTTTGCATTTTCTGATAAAGCCGCTTCTCTGCTTCGAAAGTAAACGCGACAGTATCAAATTCGAGTGTGGCATGAATATTGTAAGTCGCCAGCCGCTCACGCCAGCGCAATAATTCCTGTTCATGGCCAGCAACAAAATTAAAAACCGGAATAATCGGTTTTGCCGAACGCGTCAATATTTCAAGTTCAACACGATACTTTTCCAGCAGCGGTTCCCGTACATCGATAATATAAAGCAGCACGTCACTGCGCAAAACCTGTCGAATGACTTTAGCTTCCTGTTCCAGCGAATCATGAGGTGAAATGTTAGCGACAAAATCCTCCAGAATTTTTACGGGTGACACTGATCGAGATTGTGTACCCGCGTATTTCAGATAGGCATGCAATGCAAGCGTATCTTCCAGCCCCGGCGTGTCATGTAAGTTAAGTATTGGGACATCACCGGCAGAAATAGTTGCCTGCTCAACATGTCGCGTGGTGCCAGCAGCATCTTCAACTTCGCCGAAGTTACTACTACGCAGCATTGTGCGAATCAGCGACGTTTTTCCTGTATTAGTATGTCCTACGACAGCAACATTGAGCAAAGAGGTTGTCTCAGAGGATGAGAAAGACTTGTTCATAACCTTCTAGGACGTAATAACATGTTCAGCCGGGATTTGACAATTTTCCGCCAGTCGAAACCAAGCCATTTCACGACTTTCAGTGACAAGCGCAGCAGGATTCTTATTGAGCAGCAATAACCATGGCTTACAATGAGTAACAGCAAGCAAATCAGCAATCATGCGCTGGATACCGCGATCCGGTAAACGATAAGCCGCAACACCAATAACCAGTGCACCTTCCAGTTTTTTGACGAACTCAACAGCTTCCGCTAAAGATTGCATGTCCGTGACATTGTACTGGCAGGAAACTGCTTCAGGCCAGCAGGCTTGATCATCCAGTTCTATGCCCAATGCATGCGCTCCTGCTGGAAGCAGATAGGTCTGACGAGGCTGAACTATCTGTGTCGGCTTTATACCTTCCTGCGGATCCGCGTCTACAATTTTCGGCGCTATTCTGCGCGTCATTAACCGTTGCCGTAATTCAATATAATAAGGTAAATACAAATCCAGTCTGAAACCACGTTCTACCCATCTCAGCATCACAACTGAAAAAGCGAGCACTGTCAATCGAGGCAGTACTCCATAGACCAACAGAACACCGATTAAAAACCGGGCCCAGGCTGCACGCGTTTCTGAATTCTGCATACCCTCACCTATTCTGCTGGCTGAAATCTGATGACTGTCGGGTATTTCCAGTCCTATTACCTGCAATGGCCTGCCCAATGATTCGGTCAGTCTTGGCAGGCTGTTCTCCGGTAACAATGTCGTTCCCCATACGAAATTATATTGTTTAGCCAACATCAGCAAAATCAATAAAATCAATCCCGCGGCAAGGTAAGTTAACCAGAATTGATGCGTCAATACACTGATGCGCCATTTTCCCACACCTCCTGTCAAACAACTTTCCCACCAAGCGCGCGACGCCAGTGATTCGATCGTTTCCTCAGTATCTTTTTTACGAAACGGCAGCCAGCTGGCTAGTTGCGCTGCCACACCGCTACTTAGGCTCTGCATTCTGAATGAAATACCGACAATCCACAGTACCAACGACAACAAATTAAACCCCAGTAATACCGCAAGCAACCAATAAATATTCAATGTGTGTGATTCGCTCACTGCATTACCGGCAGCCACGCCACCAAGAATCACCGCGACAAATAAACTCACCCGGCCGGCATATTTAAATTGTAGTTGAGGTTTTGAAACAACTGATTCCAAGCCATTTTCATGTATCAGCAAGTCTCCACGTCGCGCTAATCGATGAGTAAAGTCGGTGTACTTGAAATCCATTGCCGGGTAGCTATCCATATTTGCCACACTCGTATAAGACAGTGTCTTGGCATGGACAGATTCAATCCTGCGCAGTTGTTCAATACGCACAAGATCAGCAAATGAGTTTTTTGTTACAGTCATCTAAAATGGTTTTTTTATAGTCAGAGCTACTTCATAGACCGCGATAGAATCATTTGCATGATGGCAAGGACGTAATTGACATTGAGCACACGGAAAAATATGATAAATATATGAGTAAGTATTAATTAACAGCTTAGCTATCTATAAACGACAGGAAATCCCATGAAGCCGGTTGCAATTTTCAGACACGTGCCCATTGAAGGGCCAGGCTATTTTGCCACATTTCTCGACAACAATCATATCCCATGGCAATTGATAAAAATTGACGCAGGTGAAAATCCCCCAGATAGTATAGAATCGTTTAGTGGTCTGGTATTCATGGGTGGCCCCATGAGCGTCAATGACGATCTGCCATGGATACAATCTTCCATGAATCTCATTCGTCAGGCCATAGATCTGGAAATACCGGTACTTGGTCATTGCCTGGGTGGCCAATTGATAGCAAAAGCACTCGGCGGTGCTGTTACACAAAACCCGGTCAAAGAAATGGGCTGGGGTAAAGTGAACGTCAGGAAAAATTCTATAGCTCAAGCTTGGTTTAAAGATTTAACAGAATTTGAAACTTTCCATTGGCATGGCGAAACCTTTAGTCTTCCGGAAAAAGCGACCTGTATTCTTTCCAGCCAGTATTGCGAAAATCAGGCTTTCGCAATTGGAGTACATTTGGGGATGCAATGTCATGTCGAAATGACAGAGCGCATGATTAAGGACTGGTGTGATGTAGGTTATGAAGAATTGATGCAGTTTGACACACCAACGGTTCAATCACCGCAGGAAATTGAAAATCACTTGACCGACAGAGTAGCAAATCTCAATACTGTAGCAGAACTTTTGTATACAAAATGGATAACTGCGCTAAAGTAAATAGATTTATCGAGACCTTTGCACGGTTACTACGCGGTGGGATAATCGCGTTAAAAATTTGCGAAAAATGCTCATTTACTCCATGTAAACTCCGCTTTTTCGCAAATTTTTGCCTTATTCTCGCACCGCTCATGACACCGTGCAAAGGTCTCTTATCTTCTGCTTCCCTGCTTAACTTTATGATTACCAAAATTAGCTCAAATGCTGATAAGAAAAATCATATTACAGTGTTTTGACAAATTCCAACACATCTTCCACATGACCGGGTACTTTAACGCCACGCCATTCGTTTCTCAGGTTACCGTAAGCGTCAATCAGAAATGTGCTTCGCTCTATACCACGAACCTGTTTACCATACATGTTTTTCATTCGAATCACATTAAACTGCTGGCATACTATTTCATCTTCATCACTTAAAAGTTCGAAAGGAAAATTCATTTTTTCTTTGAAATTCAGATGCGATTTTATGCTATCGCGCGATATACCTATAACTTCACAATTCAAGTTTTGAAAAGCTGCATAATTATCCCGAAAGTTTTCTCCTTCGGTTGTACACCCGGGCGTATCATCTTTTGGATAAAAATATATAATTACATTTTTACCGCGCATTTGAGACAAGGAAAAAAGCTTTCCATCTGTTGCTGGCAGCTGAAAGTCTGAAACTAGTTTAGTTTTTTCTAACATACCGATGATGAAATTTCATGAAACACTATTCCTATTCATAATCCTTTAAAGACTATGGAATTCGTGAATCTATCTTGATAGCTATATTATTATCGCCAACTTTAACGGGACTGCTTAATCCCTGCAAGTCGCCACTGGCAGGAACCGCCTGACCCGACTTAGAAATTCGCGCCTCTATAACCACGTTTGGAAAACTGGACAATTTCATTGCCGGAGTCATGGCCATTTCATCCGTCAATGTAAATGCTGTCGGCAAATCAGCTGCTTTCAATCGCAAAATAGCTAATGGCATCTTGGGGCCGGTTTCAGCACGTGCATAAATGAACAATGTGTCGTTTGGATTAACACTCGATGAAAGTGTATCGCTTATTGCTACAGTTCCAGATATGGAGAGTGACAAAGGCTCCTCAGACGGCGTTGATGTCGCATCCGGGAATAATTGTTGCGACGCCATATCACTGGAATTACTATTTGAATTCGCTTTATCTGTGTTGTTTGAACCGGCATCAGCGACCTGTACCGGTGCTGGTTGAATGCCTGCTTCCTCACCCGCCAGATTCTTGGCATCGGCAATACTTTCTTTGACCGATTGCGCGAGCTGCGATTCAGCCGGAATTACAGCCAGCAATCTTTCCCAGTACACTGCCGCCTGATTAAATTCTTTTTTTTCATATTCAACGGTACCTGCTAACGCCAATGCTTTTGGGTACTCTGGATCCAGACTTAGTGCTTCCGCAATTAATTCAGCCGGTTTTCCGATAAGACTGCCTTCGTTTGTCATGGCAAGCACATCAGCATAATCACTGAGAATCTGAGGGTCATTAGGAATCATTTCATTCAATGTAGCATATGTACTTGCAGCTTCATCATAGCGCTTCATAATTGCATATGTACGCGCCAGCATGAACCACCCTTCTACATCTTCAGGATTATTGTTCAGTCTGGTGATTAAATTATCAAGTACGGACATAAAGTTATCGTGTCCGGTCGTGGCTTCACTGCTACTGCCTGGATGCTGCTGCATCTGCGTTGCGTTCGCTAACTGTGCTTGCGGTAATAATCCACGTGTATCACCGATTTCAAGATATAAATAAACTGCAGCAATCGGAAACGTCATTACAATTAATGTTGATACTGCAATATTTGCAAATCCGCCGGATTTTTTAATCACAACTTCTTCCTGATCAGGAATATCCTGCAACATGCGCTGCTGTAATTCCTGTCTGCTTTGATTATATTGTTCCTGCGTAAGGATATCATTTTCAAGATCTTTTTCGAGCTCAACAAGCTGATCACGATAAACCGTTAGATTAACGGCATCGCGCTCAACACGTTCTTCCTTTTCATTCCGACTTTTTAAAAGTGTTGGAACAATAAAAAGAAGCGCTACGACGATCAGAATGCCAGAGATTACCCAGAATGCCGTCATATTTTTTTACCTTCATTTTCATTCGTTGAAACTTCAGACGTTTCCTGAGGGTTTCCGCTTACTGTTTTTTTGTGTTTCATTAAAATTTCACTTGTATCTTGTGATTCTTGCAATCTCTCTACTTTCTCATTGAGCAATGCGGCAATTTTCATCTCATCGGCTTCGGTCAAACTGACTTCCTCGATTTGAGCCCGCCTGCTCTTCAAATATCGAATCAAAACCCACAAACTGATCAAAAACATGATTAAAGGACCAAACCATAACAACACTGTTGTCGCCTTTATCGGCGGGTTATAGAGTACAAAATCTCCATAACGATCGACAAGAAAATCAATAATCTCTGCATCGGTCTTGTTTGCTTTAATTTGCTCGCGAATAATACGACGGATGTCATTGGAGAATTCGGCGCGTGAATCAGCAATAGATTCGTTTTGACATACTAGGCAGCGAAGATCTTCGGTGAGTGTCAGCATTCTTTTCTCAACTTCGGGATCCTCCGCTACAGGTGCCGCTTCTTTATATGCTTCTTGCGTCCATCCAAATCCAGGCAGCAGCAACAGTAAAATAATCATGCATGCTCGGACTATGGCGGTTTTCCTACAGTTACCATAATTAAACGCAATATGCTGCAGCATCATTATGTCTGCTCCTGTAATTCCATGATCAGTGGAATTATTTTATTTCTCAGAGAATCGACGGTAACAGGCCCAATTTGCTTATGTCGTATGATTCCTTGTTTGTCGATAATATAAGTTTCAGGAACACCGTAAACGCCATAGTCAATACCTACAGTACCGTCAGGGTCCACCAGACTGGTAACATATGGGTCACCGTACAATCTCAGCCATTGTCTTGCCGTGGTATCTTCATCCTTGTAGTTCAAACCATAAAGCGGAACCATGCCAGATTTAGCAAGTTGCACTAAAAGTGGATGCTCATCGCGGCAGGCAACGCACCACGAAGCCCAAACATTCAATAGCCATACCTTACCAAGGTTATCCTTGGAAGAGAACAGCTTGTCAGGTTCATGCAAGTTATATAATTCAAACTCAGGTGCAGGTTTATCAATTAAGGGAGATGGAACTTGGCGCGGATTTAATGACAAACCAGCAAATAAAAATACAGCGAGCACTAAAAAGGCAAATAGCGGTGCCAAATAACGCATCATACTTTTCGTGTCTCCGTAATCAAAGCAGGATCAACATCTGTACCAGGTCTATTTTGTCCGGCTACAGACGTTTCAGATTCTATTTTCCTGTTCGCAAACAACTTGCTTTTATCTTTAATTGTCAAGCGATAACGTTTATCGCAGACCGCTGTAATACCACCTATCGCCATCAACAAACAACCAAACCAGATCCAATCGACAAACGGCTTATGGTAGGCTCTTACAACCCACGCATCGTTTGCCAGAGGCTCGCCTAAAGCGACGTAAAGATCGCGGAATATGCCGGTATCAATTGCCGCTTCAGTCATGACCATACCTGACGCATTATAAGTACGCTTTTCCGGATACAGCTTACGTATAAACTCACCATTTTTAAGTACATCAATTTCGCCACGAACAGACATATAATTTGGACCTGTCACATCTGATACGCCGTTAAACTGAAATACGTAATCTCCAACCGTCACACGACTACCGATCTCCATGCGAACATCTTTTTCTGTTTCATAGCCATTGACAAGTGTTACACCAATTATAAATACCGCCACGCCAAGGTGCGCGCAATGCATGCCATAGTAGCTTCTGGATTGTTTAGCCAATTTCTTAAAAATATTACCCTCACCACTATTATCCAATCGATGCTTCAGGCTCACAAGAATACTGACCAGAATCCAGAATGCCAATAACAAACCAAAACTTACCAATGGTTTCCATTCCCCCATATAGTAGGGCGCAATTAATGCACTGATAAAGCTCACCGCTATTGCCCAACGAATACGAACAGCCAGTGACGGCAAATTCATCTGCTTCCAGCGAGATATGGGACCCAGACCAATCAAGAAAATTGCAGGCACCAAAATTGGAACAAAAACAGCCTCAAAATAGGGAGGGCCCACCGAAATTTTACCGAGATTCAGCGCATCAATAATGAGCGGATACAAAGTTCCTAACATGACGCTACCTGCTGCAACCAGTAGTAACAAGTTATTCGCTAACAATATTGACTCACGGGATAATAAATCGAACTTCCCACCTAATCCTACTTTCGGTGCACGCCATGCAAACAACAACAGTGATAGCGTTACAGTGATGAAGAGAAATCCTAGAATGAAGACACCTCTTTCAGGGTCAGTCGCAAAAGCATGCACTGAAGTTAAAACTCCTGATCTGACCAGGAAAGTCCCCAGAAGACACAAAGCAAATGTACAAATCGCCAGTAACACAGTCCAGCTTTTAAAGCTGCCGCGTTTTTCAGTTACTGCAAGAGAATGCATTAATGCCGTACCCACCAGCCAAGGCATAAACGATGCATTTTCAACCGGATCCCAAAACCACCAGCCACCCCATCCAAGCTCATAATAAGCCCACCAACTGCCTAACATGATACCAAGGGTCAGAAACACCCACGCAACAGTCGTCCACGGACGAGACCAGCGTGCCCAAGTAGCGTCTAATTTTCCGCTCAGCAACGCGGCTATCGCAAAAGCAAAGGCCACTGAAAAACCGACATATCCCATATACAGCATCGGTGGATGTATCACCATGCCCGGATCTTGCAACAGCGGATTAAGATCGCTACCTTCCATCGCAGCAGGCAGCAATCGGTCAAATGGATTAGAAGTCAACAACATAAACAACAGAAAACCAATGCTAACCAGACCAAGCACCCCTAGTACACGCGCAACCATGTCCTCGGGTAATTGTTTACTAAAGACACTGACAGCAATAGACCAGCCAGCCAGCATGAGCACCCACAGTAACAGTGAGCCTTCATGAGAACCCCATGTAGCTGCAATACGGTATTGCAGCGGCAATTCAGTATTGGAATTCCTCGCAACATTTATAACTGAAAAATCGCTGGTGACGAATGAATAACCAAGACATAGGAAGGCAATCAGCACAAAAACAAATTGTCCTTGCACCGCTGGCTTAGCTAATGCCATCCAGGATGAAATACCTCGGGCAGCGCCAATTAAAGGCAATGTACCTTGAATAGTCGCTAATAATAACGCAAGAATTAATGCAAAATTACCAATTTCTGGAATCATAATATCTAATTTGTATATGAATTTATAAACACAACAAAAATCAACTCAAATTTCAAGTCAATTCATAAATTATTATTTGTTATTGTGTTAAGGAATTTCTCTGAGCCTTAGCGGCCTCTTCCAAGGCAAGTGCAGCTTCTGGTGGCATATAGTTTTCGTCATGCTTAGCTAACACTTCGTCAGCTTTAAAAACACCACTGGAATCTAATTTTCCTTGTGCAACAACACCCTTTCCTTCTCTAAATAAATCGGGAAGTATTCCGGTATAAACTATTTGTATTGCTTCTGCAGTATCGGTTATCGCGAATCTAACGGTTGTGCTGTCCTGCTCACGCTGAACACTTCCTTCCTCAACCAATCCTCCAATTCTAAAGCTTTTACCTACAGGGGCTTCATTCGCGATGACTTGTGTGGGGCTGAAAAAGAAAACGAGATTACTCTGAAATGCATTAAGTACCAATACAGCAGCAAAACCCAATGCGGTTACACCTGCTGTGATTACCGCAAGTTTTTTATGACGTGGTTTCATTTTTTATCTCTTCAGTACTGGAGCCTGCTTTAACATTATGATTTTCATCGGCTATGGGTGCATTATCCATATTTAAAGATGCTTTTTTATCAGTAATTTCTTCTGCATATGAATCGTGAATGAGACCATATGATTCGATCAAAGTTCGACGGCGTCTTGAAATTAATAACATCTCGCTGATTACACATATAAATGTAACAATGTATGAACCCCATACATAGATACCATATCCACCCATGGCAAAAAACTCAGACCAACTGGACCAGTTCACTATAGTGCTCCCTTTCTTCTCAACTCAGCTACCCATGCAGTATGGCCTTCTCTTTCAAGAATAATAATACGGACACGCTTCAATATGACTGCTATCGAGTACATCCAACTGGCAAATACCATAACCATCATGCCTGTCAACATGATAGAGGCCATAGTCGGTGCCTGAGTTACACTAACAGACGCGCCTTGGTGAAGGGTATTCCACCATTGCACGGAGAAGTAAATAATCGGTATATTGATCACGCCAACCAAAGCAATTATCGCACCTGCTTTATCTGCTCTGCGCGGATCATCAATTGCTGCCTGTAGTGACATAAAACCAATATAAAGAAACAACAGAATCAATTCAGATGTCAGTCTTGCGTCCCAAACCCACCAGGTTCCCCACATAGGCTTCCCCCACAACGACCCCGTCCACAATGCTAAAAATGTAAACATCGCTCCTGTTGGCGCAATTGCCGTTGCCATCATCGAGGACAGACGTGTATTAAAGGCCAGCCCTATGCCTGCCCAGCAGGCCATGACTACATATAAAAACATCGACATCCAGGCCGCCGGAACATGAATAAAAATAATGCGATATGCCTCACCTTGCTGAAAATCACTCGGAGCGACAAAAAAGCCAATATAAAGACCGGCTACCAGTAGACCAATCGCAAGAATTGCAAAGAAGGGGACCATCTTACCTGCCACTGTATAAAAACTGGCAGGAGATGCATATTTATACCAATTAATCGCCATATTTATGATCTGTAGTTTATTTTTTAATGATCTTTTATTTTATTATGTATCTTATTACTTCCCGTCTGCTGAAAGTAATTCTATACCAAAAACAGGTTTAAAAAATTACTTTGATAGAAATCAGACAATTTCGAAAAATTTTGTCTCAACGAAATTTTATTCTAAGGACACGCGCAATGATGCAGCAGCTGCCCATGGTGCAAGAACAAGTGAGACAAGTAGAAAAGCGCCCAATAAAGACAAGTGTGCATCATAGCTGACACCCGCCATATTTGCTTCGACCGCCCCGGCCCCAAAAATCAGCACTGGAATATAAAGCGGCAATACCAATAAGGAAACCAAAACGCCTCCACCGCGCAAACCTAACGTTAAAGCCGCACCTATAGCGCCAATAAGGCTCAACACAGGTGTTCCAAGTAACAAAGAAATTACCAAAACCAGCAAGGCATCAACCGGAAGATCATATTGTATTCCCAGAACGGGCGCCATTAATGCTAATGGAACCCCTGTAACCAACCAATGTGCCAGCGCTTTTCCTAAAACCAGAATAGATAATGATTGCGACGACAACAGCATTTGTTCCAATGTACCATCTAAGTAATCGCTTGAAAACAATCGCCCCAGCGACAACATTGACGCCAGTAATGCGGCAACCCATACTACGCCGGGTGCCATGGTCCGCAATAGATTCATTTCCGGGCCAATGCTCAACGGAAACAAACTGACTACTATCACAAAAAAGAATAAAGTCGTCAATACATCAGATCTTCGGCGTACGGCGAGTAACAAATCGCGTTGTATGATCCAGAAAAACATACTATAACAATCTCAAATGCACCGTTGAAGCCGCAGCAACATCTATTGCCTGATGTGTCGTCATCACTACCAACCCTTTTTCAGCCAGATGCCGTTCTAATAACTCCTGAATGAGCCGTACCGCGATAACATCAAGTGCAGCTAACGGTTCATCCAGAATCCATAACTTCGTTTTACAAACCAATAGCCTCGCCAGCGCAACGCGCCTCCGCTGCCCCTGTGACAAAACCTTAGCCGGTAAAAATTCCCTGCCATTCAGACCCATATGTGCTAATGCATCGCGGGCTTGTGCTTCTGATACACGTTCACCCGCCAATGCGCTCGAAACGCGCAAATTTTCCAGCGCGGTCAGATCATCCTTTGTGCCGCTTAAATGACCGATATAGGTCAGGTTTGCAAAATATTCGCCTTTCAGGTCATGTATTGAAGTGCCGCACCAGATTATTTCGCCCAAGGCAGGATTAGATAAACCACACAACATGCGTAATAGGCTTGTTTTGCCACTGCCATTAGGTCCGTGCACCTGCATCAATCCACCAGCTTCCAAAGTAAAATTGACCGCATTGAAAAGCCTTCGATCACCACGAACGCAAGCCAGATTGATTCCTTGCAACATTATAATTTCTTGCAAATGTAAAACCTGAGATTATACCGCATTGACCATAGTCTGTAACTTTACATTTCTTCCTGACATCATCGATTTGCGGAAAAATGATGCAATCCGGTCGTATAAGAATCGGACATCATTCGTTTAGGTTTTAAGCTTAAATTCATACCAATTTCTCCCAACCCCAGAAATTGTTGCCGATAGTATAAGCGCACATCTTGTGTCTTATTTTCAGTTTCCGCCGGTAACGTAAAATCTATCGAATCGGACTTTGCTGAGAGCGTGCGTCCTGTGAGCAGGTACTGAGCTTCCGCTTTATCCAGTTTTATTGAAGGAATATCTGACAGCAGACTATCGACCGGCAAAATGCAACCGTCGCGATCTTCCATGTTCATATCTTCGATTGCTTTTAGCATTTGCGATTTTGAAAGATCAAAATCACCTACTGCACTACGACGCAACCCGATCAAATATGCACTGCCACAGCCCAATGCTTTGCCGATATCCTCAGCCAATGTACGAATGTACGTACCTGTTCCGCACTCAACACTTATCTTCAATTCATCTTCAGTTAGTGAATCAACTTTGATGTCATAGATAAAAACAGCTCTCGCCTTTCGCTTTATTATTTCTCCCTTTCGGGCATAAGCATACAAAGGCTTGCCGCGATACTTCAGTGCGCTATACATAGGCGGTGTTTGTAAAGTTTCTCCCACAAATTGTCTTAGTACTGATTTACAATCACCAATAGAAAGATTGTCAGATTGAAAATCCGAGATTTTTTCTATTTCGCCTTCAACGTCTCCGGTTGTACTCTGATAGCCCAACTTTAGAACGGCTTCGTAAGTCTTACGAGCATTTAACAGTATCGAAGAAAACTTGGTCGCTTCACCTAAACAAATTGGCAGCATTCCGGTCGCCATGGGATCTAATGTGCCGGTATGTCCTGATTTGGTTGCTGCATATAGATACTTTATGATTTGAAGCGCCTTATTCGATGATATGCCATATGGCTTATCGAGTAACAGCACGCCACTTATATTGCGTTTGATCATAAAGAAGGGAGAAAATGAAAGGCGCACCACCTTAAGGTGATACGCGATCAGCTTTGAAACTGCGGATTTTGAAATTTGAACTGCATGTTATTTATTCTCTTGGCCAACCGCCTCATCGATCAGTTTTGAAAGATGCGCGCCGTGCTCAATTGATTTGTCATAAACAAATATTAACTGTGGGACCTGACGCAGGTTAATTCGTTTGGATAGACTTGAACGCAGAAAACCGCCAGCATGTTGCAATCCTTTCTCGACTGCGCTATTTTTTTCCAAGCCATCTAATGTTGTGTAATAAACTTTGGCATAGGTATAGTCACGGGTGACTTCCACCGTAGTCAGTGTGACTTGACTGATTCGGGGATCTTTAATTTCATTATGCAACAAATCTGCGAGTTCACGCTGAATCTGATCTGCAACACGTAATGAGCGAGAAAAATCTTTAGGCATTGTCAGACTAAAGTGACCTTGCAGTCTCAATTATTTCATAGGCTTCCAACTGATCCCCAACCAATATGTCATTGTAATTTCTAAGTGAAATACCGCATTCGAAGCCTTCCCTGACTTCTTTGACATCATCTTTGAATCGTTTCAGTGAATCCAGTTCGCAGCCATGTATCACTTTCCCGTCGCGCAATACTCGTACCAGAGAATTCCGCCTGATAATGCCTTCCAACACATAACAACCTGCCACCGCACCTACTTTTGGAATTCGATATATCTCTCGAATATCGACTAATCCGGTGATGTTTTCTTTTCGCTCAGGCGCCATCAATCCCGATAGCGCAGCTTTAACTTCGTCCACTGCTTCATAAATAATGTTGTAATAATGTACATCGACACCGCTCGATGCGATCAATTTTCGCGCCCCCGCGTCTGCACGCACATTAAAACCGATAATCACTGCATTGGATGCCAATGACAAGTTGATATCTGATTCAATGATTGCACCCACTGCACTGTGAATAATATTGACCCTCACCTCATCAGTCGACAATTTCTGTAGTGCATGAGCCAGCGCCTCGCAGGATCCCTGCACATCCGCCTTTATTATTAAGGAGAGAACCCTGACATCCGCCTGCTGATCAAAGATATTTTCCAATTTGGCGGCATGCTGCTTGGCCAATTTAACATCGCGGTATTTACCTTGACGAAACAAGGCAATTTCTCTCGCCTTTCGCTCATCATCCAATACCATCACATTTTCACCCGCTTCCGGCACTTCCGCCAATCCTTGTATTTCAACCGGAATAGAGGTGCCCGCTCGCTTTATTTTGCGTCCGTTTTCGTCGCTCATGGCACGCACTTTGCCGTAAACTGCACCGGCCAGCAACACATCGCCCTGTTTTAAGGTGCCGGATTGAATCAGAATCGTCGCTACAGGACCACGACCTTTATCGAGCCGTGATTCGATTACAACACCTTTAGCTGAAGTCTTCCTAGGCGCTTTCAGTTCCAGCACTTCCGCCTGCAACAAGATGCCCTCCAGCAGAGCATCAATACCCTGACCCGTTTTCGCAGAAACTTCGATAAACATCGTATCCCCACCCCAGTCCTCGGGAACCACTTCATGTACAACCAATTCCTGCTTGATTTTTTCTACATTCGCTTCAGGCTTGTCAATCTTATTGATCGCAACAATAATCGGTATTCTGGCTGCTTTAGCGTGGTGAATCGCCTCAACAGTTTGCGGCATAACGCCATCATCCGCCGCCACTACCAGAATAACAATATCTGTAATCTTGGTACCACGCGCACGCATCGCAGTGAATGCTTCATGTCCCGGCGTGTCTAGGAACGTAACCATACCGTGATCGGTCTCAACATGATACGCGCCGATATGCTGCGTGATCCCTCCAGCCTCACCTCCTGCCACACGAGTGCGCCGTATATAATCCAGCAGAGATGTCTTACCGTGATCCACATGCCCCATCACTGTAACTACAGGCGCGCGGGGTTCCATCTCTGCATTGGCGACGACCGATTCGGTATCTACAAGAAAAGCCTCAGGACTGTCCAGCGCGGCCGGTTTTGCGATATGCCCCAATTCTTCGACAACAATCATGGCGGTTTCCTGATCCAGCATTTGATTGATTGTCACCATGCTGCCCATATTCATCAGTATCTTAATAATGTCCGCTGCCTTTATGGACATTTTCTGCGCCAATGCGCCAACCGAAATAGTTTCGGGAACAATAACATCGCGCACAATCGGCTCTGTCGGAGCTGAAAAACCATGCTCTTTCTTTTCTGTCTCAGTGAGCCTCTGCTGCTTATCGCGTCGTCCGCGCCATCCCTGTCCAGATGAGAGATCTTCGCGCGCCTTCGCAGCCCGTTTGCGTGCACCTTCATCAGCCCAAGCCGATTGCTTAACAGGTTTCTTTTTCTTGTCAGTTTTATCCGTTTTGTCAAGCTTTTCCGGTTTTTCAGCTTTTTTTACCGGCACGGCATTCTTATCTGTATCAACCGCCTGCAACACTTTGCTTTTCGGTTCAGTTATCGGTTCATTTTCAGCATTAGCCTGCTCTTGTCGCCGAACTTCGATAGCTTCTTGATGCAAAGCATTGTCGCCCTTTTCCTGCATTACCGCCGTGATCTGATCATCGCCAGCCTGTCCGACAACTGTATCCGGGGTTATCGCATCGTCAACACCAGCTTTTTCTTTCTGAATCTCAGCATCTTCAGTAGAAACAGTTAACGTTTCAACTTTTTTCAGTTTTTTGCGCTGGATCTCCGCCGCCTGGCGCGCGATTAACTCAGACTGCTTCCTTGCTTCAGCTTCACGTAAAGCCAGTTCTCCCGCATCGACTACGGGTTCAATCTTGCGTGACTTTTCTGCGCCTTCGGCCTCAACAAGCTGTTCACCTGCTTCATTCTCAAACGGCGATTTAGTGAGGATACGTCTTTTCCTGACTACCTGAATTGTACGCGCCCTTCCCATACTATCCGATTTCCGAATTTCAGATGTCTGCCGCCGCGTGAGTGTAACTTTATCGTTCGTTTGTTTAGCGCCATGTGTTTTTCTTAGATAATCGAGCAACTGCGCTTTATCCTGCTCAGTTAAATTATCCTCAGCAAAAACCTTTTTAACACCTGCCGCCTGCAATTGTTCCAGCAATACCGACGGCATTATGCCCAGTTCATGAGCAAATTGTTCCACACTCATTTGCGCCATTGATAATCCTTACACCCCTGTGACAACACAATACCAAATAAAGCAATTGCTTCATCGAAAAGACTCATTGATGTGCCGTCAAATAAGCAACGTTAACACATCAATCCGCTATAAAACAAAAAACCGCTTAAACGAACCACGGCTCACGTGCTTTCATAATCAACTTATTCGCACGTTCAATCTCCATTCCTGTCATTTCCACCAGATCATCAGCGGCCAAATCGGCCAAATCGGCCTGACTGTTGATGCCCTTAGTCGCTAACACTCGCACCGTATCGAGATCCATGCCTTCCAATGAAAGCAAATCCTCAGCGGCATTTTCAACTTTCTCTTCATCAGCAATAGCATCTGTCAATAATATATTACGTGCACGTTCACGTATTTCGTTGATGGTCTCTTCATCTAATGATTCAATTTCGAGCATTTCATCCAACGGAACATAGGCAACTTCTTCAATCGTAGCAAAGCCTTCCTGCGTCAGGATATCAGCGATTTCTTCGTCTACGCCCAGTTTCTCGACAAATAGCGCCCGGATTAATTCAGCCTCTTCCTCATGCTTGGATTGTGACTCTTCCTCAGTCATGATGTTGAGATCCCAGCCGGTCAATTCTGACGCCAGCCGTACATTTTGTCCGCCACGTCCAATGGACTGCGCCAGATTGTCTTCGTCCACCACAATGTCCATACTATGATTTTCCTCATCAACCATAATACTACTGATTTCTGCTGGAGCTAGTGCATTAATGATGAAAGTGGCCGGATCATCAGACCATAAAATAATATCGACGCGCTCCCCTGCCAACTCACTGATAACCGCCTGCACCCTGGAACCGCGCATACCCACACAGGTGCCAATAGGATCAACACGCTGATCATTCGACTTCACGGCTATTTTAGCGCGCGAACCTGGATCCCGCGCTGCCGCTTTGATCTCCAGAATGCCTTCTTCAATTTCAGGCACTTCAAGTTCAAACAGTTTCATCAGAAAGTCAGGAGAAACGCGCGATAACTTTAGCTGCGCCCCTCTGGCCGCACGATCCACTTTATACAAATACGCGCGCACACGATCCCCCACGCGCAGATTCTCCTTCGGAATCATTTGATCGCGCGGCAGTTCAGCCTCTATTTTGCCCGACTCTACAATAGCGCTGCCCCTCTCCATACGCTTGATGGTACCTGTAACCATATATTCACCGCGTTCGAGAAAATCGTTTAATGTCTGCTCCCGCTCGGCATCACGTATTTTCTGGAAAATCACCTGTTTCGCCGCCTGAGCGCCTATGCGCCCAAACTCAATAGGTTCAAGCGGTGCCTCACTATAAGCACCCAGCTGAACATCCGGATCTGTTTTCATGGCTTCGCTGAGAGCGATTTGACGAGAAGATTCCTCAACTGTATCGTCCGCGACTACCAACCAGCGACGAAAAGATTCATAATCGCCCGATTTTCTATCAATAGAAACACGCACATCGACATCTTCATTAAATCGTTTTTTTGTCGCGGAAGATAATGCCATTTCCAGTGCTGTAAAGACAATTTCTTTTTCCACAGCCTTTTCACGCGCCAGCGCATCAACCAACAATAAAATTTCGCGGCTCATAGCCCTCCAGTCAAATTTTTAATTGCCTACAACTTTGGAACCAGTCGAGCTTTTCCAATATTGTGCATATCCAGGTCAAACAATTTTCCTTCGACTTCAAGTATTAAAATGCCCTCATTTATTTCCCGCAAAACTCCTATGAAATTCCTTTGTCCCCGAAGAGGAACGCGCAGTTTCAATTTAACAGTCTCCCCCATAAACCGGAGAAAATCACGCTCTTTTTTCAGTGGCCTGTCCTGTCCAGGCGAGGAAACTTCAAGGCGATCATAGTCGATATTCTCAACAGCCAGCAGATGATTCAAGTGATTGCTGATTGCAACACAATCATCTATGGTAATGCCGCCTTCTTTGTCCACATAGACCCTGATTAACTTACCGTGGGATAATTGCTCAACATCAACCAACTCGTAACCCATTCCATTAAGAGTTAATTCCAGCAAATTTTCCAGCACCATAGCCTCGATACAAATAAAAAATGGGCTGAGATAGCCCATCAAAATTAGTGCCAATTCTATCAAATATTTAAAAAATAAGAAACAT
>CAZXBP010000007.1:4956-38805 GCA_964639015.1 uncultured Nitrosomonas sp. | reverse complement strand
CTTTAGTCATTGTCACTAACCCACCAGCTTTAGCTGGTGGTTGTTTAGTCATACCATTAGTCATCGCGGGTAACGGTCAACTGAGGTTTTTAGGTTAAACCGTAGAGCCTGTTCGAAACGTGCTGTTGACTGCAATACAATTTCTGCCGGCCTGCTTTGCTTTATATAAGGCTTTGTCCGCAGCAACAACGAGTGCCTGACCGATTTCTTCCAGGGTTTTGTTATCATCCGTTAGTTCCTGAAAATCGGCAATGCCGATCGAAACGGTGACTCGAAGCATATGCTCTTCATATTTGCAGTGATGTTTCTCAATGCATTTGCGTATACGTTCTGCAATATCAAGTGCTCTTCGGTGATCCGTGTCGGGTAGCAAAACAACAAATTCTTCGCCGCCATAACGCCCGACGACATCAGTTGCACGAAGTTCTTTCCGGATGATGCCAGCAACCTGCTTGAGTACGAGATCGCCTGTCGCATGCCCATAAGTGTCGTTAAAATACTTGAAATGATCTACGTCGACAAACAGGCAGCTTATTGGTGTTTCCATTCGTTTGCAGCGCGAGATTTCTTCCGGCAGGCGCTGTTCAAAAAAACGCCGGTTATTGATGCCGGTCAGGGCGTCATTCAGGCTATTGTATTTTAACCGGTCCCGCAGCAGCGCCATATCAATGCATATCGAAATCACGGCACCTAAATGTTGCAGAAAATCGGTTGCTGAATCCGGGGTGAAGCGATCCGCATGCGTATCACCAAACAGCAGGCACCCCAGCAGGTCTTGTTCCTGAATTAACGGTAACGCGGCAACACTCAGAATTGCGTCGGTCTGCGCATGAAATGGTGCCTTGAAGTATTTTGCATGCAGGTCGGCGTGATATGGTCCGAGTTTGGGCAATTGGACAGCGTTGAACAATGGCATGACATCTAGTGCATTACATTGAAAAAACAAATTTGGAAAAGTTTTCTGGTAATCAATTTCACTGGCAAGCAGTAGACGGCGGATTTCGTATCGTGGATCAAGCAGCACCAGCGCGACGCGGTCAAGCTCGAATCGTTTTGGACTTTCATTGAGGAGCACATGGGTAAGCAGCGAGAACGATTCACATTGCATCAGGCTGAGTTCCATTGTTTGAAAACGACGCAGAATATTTTCGTTTTGCCAGGCGTGTGCAATTATTGTTTTGTACTGACGATCCAGGGTTTTTTTCTTTTGACGCAAATTATTCTTTTTTCTTTTCATATAGAAAGCACATGCAATGAAATAAACAGAACAACCGGATTTCCGGAATCAGCTGTTTAATAGCTAAAAAATCAAGAAACAATTATTTGGCTAAACTGTTTAAAACACACTCATAATCAGCCCGCATCAGCATTTTGACAAGTGTAATGGCCTTCATGGTATATTCAAGAACAATCTTGTGCTATTGGCTTGATATCTGTACGCTTAGAAACAGTGTTGGTGAAAAAACAACACTTTTTAGCGATCCGTTGGTAGAGATTGGAAGTTGCGGTAACAAATCGCGAAAAAATGGAAGCAGTCAGTCGTGCAAGCTGTCGGTATGGTTCAAGCGATATCACTGGAAATTCCGGATGATTTCAAGACAGTTGTTGCGCGACTGATTGACGAGATAACCGAATCATGCAGGAGGCGGAATTGAATAACGCTCAATTTATTGTGCGCAGGGTGGCAGTGTTGGGTGCAGGGGTGATGGGCGCGCAGATAGCCGCGCATTTGGTGAATGCCAATATTGAAACCTTGCTGTTTGAATTGCCGGCAGATGGAGAAGATGTTAACGCTAATGCAGCTAAAGCCGTTGAAAAGCTGAAAAAGCTCGAACCCTCGCCATTGTCTGTAAAAACCAGAGCTGCTTTTATTCAGCCCGCAAACTACGATCAGCATCTGGAAAAACTTAAGGAATGCGATGTGGTGATTGAAGCCATAGCTGAGCGCATGGATCTGAAACGGGCGTTGTATGAAAAGATTGCCCCGTTTCTTGGCGAGCAAACCATTTTTGCCAGTAATACATCCGGATTGTCGATCAACAGTCTGGCGCAGGCATTTCCTGAAACGCTACGTCACCGTTTCTGCGGTATTCATTTTTTTAACCCGCCACGTTACATGCATCTGGTTGAACTGATTCCGTGTGCGCAGAGTGATGCGGAAATGCTCGATCATCTGGAAGCATTTCTGGTGACTTATCTCGGCAAAGGTGTTATCCGGGCCAAGGACACGCCCAATTTTATTGCCAATCGAATCGGTGTGTTTTCACTGCTGGCTACCATGCATCATGGCCAGGCATTTGGTCTTGAGTTCGATGAAGTGGATGCATTAACCGGTGCATTGATTGGCCGCCCGAAAAGCGCCACGTTCAGAACCGCTGATGTGGTCGGACTGGACACGCTGGCGCATGTCATTCATACCATGCGGGATACGTTGCCCGGCGATGACTGGCATGCTTTTTTTGCAGCGCCGGATTGGTTGCAGCGGTTGATAGATGACGGCGCATTGGGGCAGAAGACCAAGCGCGGCGTCTATCAGAAAGTTGATGGTGAAATTCAGGTGTTCGACCGGAAATCAAATGCGTATCGCATTTCCAGAGGTGAAGTCGATCAGGATATCAAGCATCAGCTCAAATACAGCCGGTCATCGGAGAGAATTGCGCTTTTGCGCAACCATCCACATCCGCAGGCGCAATTCCTCTGGTCTATCCATCGCGATTTGTTTCATTATTGTGCGGTTCAGCTGGAATCCATCGCTGATAATGCGCGCGATGTCGATCTGGCGATGCGCTGGGGTTTCGGCTGGGAGCACGGGCCTTTTGAGATCTGGCAGAACGCAGGCTGGAAGCAGGTTGCAACTTGGATAAACGAGGATATCGCAGCCGGTAAAAGCATGCGGGATACGCCATTGCCGGACTGGGTGCTCGAAATTGGTGAACAGGACAGGCCGGACGTACATACGCCGCAAGGTTCCTACGCGCCGGCATCGAAAATTTTGCATGGGCGATCGTCATTACCTGTGTATCAGCGGCAGCTGTTTCCGGATCGTCTGGTGGGCGAGGAAAATGTCTATGGCGAAACGATATTCGAAACCGATGCGGTCAGAATGTGGCATACCGGCGACCGGATTGCGATCCTCAGTTTTAAGAGCAAAATGCATACCATTGGCAAGGATGTGCTCAATGGCGTGAATGAAGCGATCAGGGAAGCTGAGAAAAACTGGCAGGCAATGGTGATCTGGCAAACTGAACCGCCTTTTTCCGCCGGCGCCAACTTGAAACAGGCAACAGAGCGGCCCAAACCACCACAGACAGAAAACAGCGCGCCGTTGTCGCCCCCACCTCCACCCAAACCAACAACGCTTGAGAAATTTTTCAAACAGTTTAAAAAATCCGCGCAGACAGTCGTGCTCAAAGCCGCCAGAGAACTGGATCTGGCCGATAAGCTAATGGCCGGAAAATTGGCGGAAGTGGAAGCCATGATTCATCAATTCCAGCAAACTTCGCAGGCATTGCGGTATTCCATGATACCGACGGTTGCCGCTGTGGATGGACTGGCGCTCGGCGGAGGATGCGAATTTGTGATGCACTGTGACCGCGCAGTGGCGACGATGGAAACCTATATCGGCCTGGTTGAGGCCGGCGTCGGTCTATTGCCGGCGGGAGGCGGCTGTAAGGAATTTGCGCTCAGATCGGCGCAGCAGGCACTCGATAACGACCCGTTTCCTTTGTTGAAAAAATATTATCAGACTGTCGCGATGGCTGAACTGGGAAAGAGCGCGGAGCAAGGCAGGGAACTCGGGTTTTTGCGGCCCACGGATACGATCATCATGAATCGTTTCGAGCTGTTGCATGTGGCGAAGCTGCAGGCGCTGGCGCTCGCCGAGGCCGGTTATCGTCCGCCGTTACGCTCAAGCACCATCCCTGTCGCGGGCAGCACCGGCATCGCAACGATAAAAAGTACGCTGGTGAACATGCGTGAAGGTGGATTTATTTCGGAACATGACAATCTGATCGGTGAGAAAATTGCTTATGTCATGTGCGGTGGTGATTTAACGCCGGGAAGCCTGGTGGACGAAGACTGGTTTCTCGAACTTGAGCGTGCCGCTTTCATGGCGTTGCTGGCTACCGAGAAAACGCAGGCGCGTATTGAGCATACCTTGAAAACAGGAAAACCGCTGAGGAACTAATGCGATGCTGCACTATGAGCACAGTGTGGAAAATTCAGCACAGACTACCCTAGAAGGAGAATTTTAAATGGCCAAGCAAACCCAGGATGCCTATATAGTCGCTACAGTACGTACACCTGTCGGCAAGGCGCCGCGTGGCATGTTCAAACATGTCCGTCCCGACGATATGTTGGTGCATGTCATAAAAGCCGTGATGAAACAATGTGATGGACTTGATCCCGCGGCGATTGATGACGTGGTTGTCGGTTGTGCGATGCCGGAAGCCGAGCAGGGCATTAATGTCGCACGCGTCGCATTATTGCTGGCCGGTTTACCGAACAGTGTGCCGGGTATGACGATTAACCGGTTCTGCGCGTCAGGCTTGCAGTCGGTCGCCATCGCTGCCGACCGCATTCGCCTGGGAGAGGCCGATGTGATGATTGCCGGCGGCACGGAAAGCATGAGCATGGTGCCGATGATGGGCAATAAAGTATCCATGAATCCGGAAATGTTCAAACATGACGAGAATGTGGCCATTGCGTATGGTATGGGCATGACAGCGGAGAAAGTCGCCGAGCAATGGAAGGTGGGCCGGGAAGCGCAGGATGAGTTTGCGTATACCAGCCATCAGCGCGCTTTGAAGGCAATTGCGAATGGTGAGTTTACTGAGGAAATCGCACCCTATACCATTGATGAAAAATATCCGGATCTGGCAGCGCACCGGATATGTGAAGAGATTTCCGTGAAAGATACCGACGAAGGGCCGCGTGCGGATACCAGTCCGGAGGCGCTTGCCAGATTGCGTCCGGTTTTTGCCGCACGTGGTTCCGTCACGGCGGGAAACAGTTCACAGATGTCAGACGGAGCGGGCGCGGTGATATTAATGAGCGAAGCCGCGATGAAGCGTTTCAATCTTGATCCACTGGGGCGTTTTGTCGGCTTCTCAGTGGTGGGTGTTCCACCCGAAATCATGGGCGTTGGACCGATTAAAGCTATTCCAAAAGTGCTGGCGCAGACGGGCATCAAGCAGGATGATCTGGACTGGATCGAGTTAAACGAAGCCTTTGCCGCGCAAAGCCTTGCCGTGATCCATGATTTGGATCTGGATCGGGAAAAAGTCAATCCGCTGGGCGGCGCGATTGCGTTGGGTCATCCGCTTGGCGCGACGGGTTCGATACGTGTGGCGACACTGATGCATGGCCTGCGCCGCCACAATAAGAAGTACGGCATGGTGACCATGTGTATCGGCAGCGGCATGGGTGCGGCGGGCATATTTGAGGCGTTATAGCGTTCCATCAAGCCTGTCGCGGTGGTGTTTCAAGTGATCGCCGATGAACGTGCTGATGAAATAATAACTATGGTCATAGCCGGGGTGGTAGCGCAGCGTCAGTTGCTGCCCGGCTTTCTCGCAGGCTTCTTCCAGCCGCCTGGGATGCAGCTGTTCCGACAGGAATTGGTCGTTCAATCCCTGGTCAATCAGAATGCTTGAGGTCTGGTGGCCATCTTCAATCAGTGCTGTAGCGTCATGATTTCGCCAGTATGCCTGACTCTCGCCCAGATAAAACCGAAATGCTTTTTGCCCCCAGGGACAATGCATGGGGGCGCAAATCGGCGCAAACGCGGAGACCGAGTTAAATTGATTGGAGTGCCGCAGCGCCAGTGTCAGCGCGCCATGTCCGCCCATCGAATGACCGCTGATGCCGATTTTGTTTTTATCCACAGGAAATTGATGGATAATGATGTCGTATAATTCCTGCGTAATATAGCTTTCCATCAGATAGCGGCCGGACCAGGGCTGTTCAATCGCGTCCAGGTAGAAACCTGCGCCAGCGCCGAAATCCCAGTCATCCGTTTCGCCCGGGATTCCCGCTTCACGCGGACTGGTGTCCATGGTGACCAGCATCAGACCGTATTCTGCCGCATAACGCTGCGCACCGGCTTTGATCATGAAGGTCTCTTCCGTACAAGTCAGTCCTGCGAGAAAGAATACGACAGGAACAGCTTCCAGTTGCGCCTGCGGCGGCTGGTAAACCGAAAACCGCATCGGCAGCCCGATGATTGATGAATCATGCTGATAAAAACCTTGCGTGCCGCCAAAACAGCCATGCTGACTGCGGATTTCCAGATGCCGCTCCATCAGTAAACCACCACTGACCGGATGGATTCGCCGGCTTTCATCAACCGGAATCCTTCGTTGATCTCGTCAAGTTTCAGCGTATGGGTGATCAATGAATCAATGTTGATTTTGCCTTCCATATACCAGTCGACGATTTTTGGAACATCCGTACGGCCACGCGCGCCGCCGAATGCGGAACCTTCCCATTTTCGTCCGGTAACCAGTTGAAACGGCCTGGTGCTGATTTCAGCGCCGGCCTCGGCCACGCCGATAATGACACTGCGCCCCCATCCTTTATGGCAGCACTCCAGCGCCTGCCGCATCACTTTGGTGTTGCCGATGCATTCAAAACTGTAGTCGACGCCGCCGCCGGTGAGCTGGATAATCGCATCGACGATGTCTGGTGTATCGCTCGGATTTAAAAAGTGGGTCATGCCGAAGTCGCGCGCCATGGCTTCGCGCTGTGGGTTGATGTCGATACCGATGATTTTGTCGGCGCC
Source organism: uncultured Nitrosomonas sp. (assembly GCA_964639015.1). Taxonomy (GTDB): domain Bacteria; phylum Pseudomonadota; class Gammaproteobacteria; order Burkholderiales; family Nitrosomonadaceae; genus Nitrosomonas. Next base: position 32,024 of record CAZXBP010000007.1, on the reverse strand, counting down.
AACCATTCTGGCGCCCTGAATGACGTTCAGCCCGATGCCGCCCAGACCGAAAACGGCGATATTGCTGCCCGCCTCGACTTTTGCGGTGAACAGTACAGCGCCTATGCCGGTAGTAACGCCGCAACCGATATAACAGACTTTGTCGAACGGCGCATCGGAACGGATTTTGGCGAGTGCGATTTCCGGCACGACCGTATAATTCGAGAAAGTGGATGTGCCCATGTAATGAAACAGCGGCTTGCCGTTCAGCGAGAATCGCGATGTGGCATCCGGCATCAAACCTCGACCTTGTGTTGTGCGGATTGCCTGGCATAGATTGGTTTTCTGCGACAGGCAGAATTTGCATTCCCGGCATTCCGGCGTGTATAGCGGGATGACATGATCGCCAGCCTTGAGCGACTTGACATCCTTGCCGACTTCCACAACAACCCCCGCGCCCTCATGTCCGAGTACGGCCGGAAACAGGCCCTCCGGATCGGCGCCTGACAGCGTGTAATAATCGGTATGGCAGATGCCGGTGGCTTTGATTTCGACGAGTACTTCACCCGCTTTCGGGCCTTCCAGGTCGATATTCTCGATGGTTAGCGGTTGTCCTGCCTGCCAGGCTATGGCTGCTCTTGTTTTCATCCAAAATTCCTTTATAAGAAAGTATCTTCGCCGACCGCTGCTGAGCGGGTTGCGGGTTATTTGCAGGTTTGTTTTAATGGGACTGTTTTTATCGTATGGAATATACATTTTATCGCGTGATGTGTACGATGGGTATGCCGATCTTTAATTTTGCAGCAGCGAGGTTGCGATGATGCACGATCGGTCAAAAAAACGGGCGGAATCCGAAATACCGAACGGTATAATGAAATGTATCTCGAGTTGAAGCGAGGTCAGCTGAAGAGGGGCTTGCGATGAAAAAGTATTGTCCGGCGATTTTTCTGTCGCTGTGTTGCCTGCTGAACATAACCTATGCATTTGCTGCGGTGCCGATTGTTTACTCCCGCTGCGAGCGGGCTACCGGCACATATGATCTCACCGGAACGGTGACTGTGAATGGCGTAAAGCAGGTATTGACGCGCACATTGCGGGGGCTGGACATGTACGATGTGCTGCCGGATGTGACCAATTTTTTTTCCGGATTTTCCGCGCCGTGTGATCTGGTCTTGCGGCAGCCTGACGGCAATGAAAGGATTATCTATAACTGTTCGGCGGAGTCATCACAGCAGAATGCCTGCGCCGCGCTTGATCCTCAGGTATCGTTTGACGGCAAGGAAATTGCCTTTTCGGTTTTTCGCGGCATATTGGAAAATGTTAAAGCCGACTTTCACAGCCAGGTATTGCATCCTGGTGCCGTACCCGAAAATCTGGGATGGCACACGCTGCCGAGCAAACGCCTGAACGCCAGTGGCGCGCACCTGCATATCCATGACGTCGAATCCGGCGAAACCCGTTCAATGCCTTTTCAGCAGGGTATTTTTGACAGCGGCCCGACGTATATCGACCATGATCGGCTGGTATTCACGTCGACACGCGATCAGAATCTGTCGACCATGGTGTTCAGAACCAATAGTAACCGCCTGGGTACGCGCATTTACGCGATTAATACGGACTGGACAAATCTCGAATTATCCAGTCACCATTCCCTTTCTCAGGAACAGCATCCGATTATGCTGATGGACGGTCGCGTGGCCTATTCCAGTTGGCAGATTTTTGGCGGACTGCCATTCAGGCATTCCAACGGTACCCCCGGTAGTTTCACCACGATAGACAATCTCTTTCATATCTATATCCAGGCGCCTGATGGGGCCGGCAATTTTCCGCTGTTTGGTCAGCACAGTGGCGACCATTACCCGAGCCATTACGGTGAGGATCATAATGCCGCGCATTTTATGGCGCAGCTGTCCAATGGACAGGTGTGTTTCTCGGATTATTACCGGGGCAACAATAACGGGGCAGGCGCTATTATTTGCGTGACTCCGGAACCGGAGGGCATTGAGGGCAAGGATCCACATAAAGTTGCCCATCCGGCTGATATGTATGTGCCGAATCATGCCATCAATATCGCGCCGTGGGCGCACAATAGCGATACGATCGCCGCACCGATGGATCCGCCGGCGCTTTATGCGCCGGGTTATGCCGATCCGATGCTGTTTACCGGGAAACTGAGCCATCCTGGCGCTTTACCCGGCAATCAGTTAATGTTGACCTGGTTCAAAGGCATGTGCAGCATTGTCATGAATGATGATATCTTCAAGAAAATGGGATTGCCGTCACCACCTTTGGTTCACGGCAGCGGTTCCGGAACCGGCATGAATCTGCTGACGCATCTGAACAGGGATATACCCGGTTGCGACGGCGGAATCTATCAGGTCACAAAAATACCTTCCCGTCATCCTTCCGATTTGCAGTTGATCGTCGATTCACCGCAGTGGCATGAGATCATGGCCAGAGCAGTCGTACCCTATTCGGCGATTTACGGCATGGATAGGCCGGCGATCATTCCGCGTGCGGATAAGCGGGTTGACAGGCCGGAGCTGCCTGCCGGTACGCCTTTTGGTCTGCTGGGCGCCGCATCCATTACCGACAGGGAAACCATGCCGCGCGGCGGTGTGCCGGTCTTTGAGAGTTTTCATGCATTCAATCTGCAAGGCACTGACACGATTGATTACGCCGATGATGAGCTGTGCGGTGTGCGCATGATTGCAACGTATCCCAATCGCGGTCCCAATATTCATGAACAGATCGCCAATATCACCGGAGAACGGGTGGCGATACTCGGCGAAGTGCCGGTTTTGCATTATGCGGCTGACGGCCGTCGCATCATTGATCCCAGCGGTCATCCGGACACCAGTTTTCTTCTGAGTTTTCCGGCCAATACGCCTTATATCATGCAGGGCATAGACTGCAAGGGTCGAACGTTGAATACCGATCAGTCATGGCAGCATTTGCGTCCGGGCGAAGAAAAGACCTGTGGCGGCTGCCATGTGCACTCAAGACCGACGCGCATAAAATTTACGCAATCCCATGCAGCAAGTGCAAATTACCGGATGCCCGAGCTTGGTCGGGGACAGGTTCCGCTGCTTGCCGGCAAAACGGGTGACCGCGTAAATAGCCGTATGGTGCCGGGATATGGCATGCAAATTGAATTCAGACGGGATGTCAAACCGATTTTTGACCGGCACTGTATTTCCTGTCATGGTGGTAAACAACCCGCTGCCGGTCTTGCGCTGGATAGAACCGACGGCGCGAACACTGCACACAACACAACGTGGTGGTGTCTGGTGATGGATAATACGCAGACCTGCACGCCACCGGAATATCGTGTGACCGGCCTCAATGGCCACGCGCTCAATCGACCCTATTTATCCAGGTATATCAAAGCATTCAATTCCCGCGGCAGTCTGTTGTACTGGAAAGCGGCGAATCAGCGCACGGATAATCGAACCGATGATCAATATCCAAACGATATTGATTTCGGCGGCAATCATCCGACTGCCATCACGGAGGAAGAACTCGGTATCCTGTCACGGTGGATTGATCTCGGTGTTCCGGGCGGCGCGCAGGAGTTGAAAGATACGCAAAAGCCGGTGTTGAATCTGGTGGCAATGGTTGACAATAATCGCATCACCGGATTTCGTATCGGTACGGCGGATGCGGGCAGCGGCATCGATCCCGACAGCCTGATGATGTGTATTTACCGCCCGCAGCGACACTGCCAGAACATTCCGCGCAAGACCGATGCGCACGGCATTGTCACCCTGGCACTGAAAGATGCGATCAGCGATTTGCGCACTGAAATCGAAGCGCATGTAAAAGATCAGGCAGGGAACATGACCAGCGTCAGATGGACGGCAGAATGGCTGCTGACACACAGTAAATCGAAGCTATAGTTGCTGGTTTCGATTTGCACGGACTGAAATACCGCTTCTTGACGTCAGGCGGCGGCAATGCAGGCAGTGATGATATGATGGTCGCTTTTTAACACTATTTTTCTGACAGCAATAATTCATGGAAACAATTGAATCAATACTTGAAACAGCGCAACGAAGGGCGGAAGAAATGAGGCTGCCCTACAAAGGCGCCTTGCTTCCGATAGAAGCCTACCGCGTGCTGCAGGAATCGGCGCAGGCGCAATTGGTCGATGTGCGCACCCGCGCCGAACTCGATTGGGTTGGACGTATTCCCGGCGCGACGGAGATTGAACTGCGTTCGTATCCGGAGATGCAACCTAACCCTGAATTCCTTGAGCAACTGGTTCAACAGGCCGATCAAAAACTGCCGGTTTTGTTTATTTGCCGCAGCGGCGCACGCTCCAGTCAGGCAGCAGCGGTGGCGACTGAAGCCGGTTTCGCCGAGAGTTACAATATTCTTGAAGGCTTTGAAGGCGACAGGAATGAAGAAGGTCATCGTGGCAAGATTTCCGGCTGGAAAGCGGCTGGATTGCCGTGGGAACAGGGATAGTCATTAGCTTTTTACAACGCGGATATCAGCGTCAGGTCGTCTGTGCGTAAGTGACACACGTGGAATCAGAGCGGTATATCCTGTAGTTGAGTACTGTTTTTATGGATTCTCTCTTTTAATTTTGTAAACGACGGTGACATGTTCGTTTAAATAGCGTTCATCCAGATAGCCGATGGCCATCGGGTTTTTTTCAATAATATCCAGCACTGCGCTGTTATCAACAACCGGTCTTGGCGGAGAAGCCCGCCCGGTAAATAACAGTCTGGCCCAGTATGCATTAATGGTGGAGACGGGTTTTCCTGTAATGCCGTAATAAAAATCGGATCGTATGGGCGAATCCATGGCCTGGTCATAAGGTTGTAATTTCTGACCATCCGCTAATCCCGGATTGCGGCCCATGTAAATGTCGATAATCTGGTGGTGTGTCAGTGCAGTGATATTGCTTCGAGGATTAACAATAACGACGATATCAGCGCGTACCTGGAACGGCAGAAATATGATAAATATGATTAAAATGGCCAGGAATCGCATGGTCAGAATACAAAATTCAGATTAGCGCTGAACGTATTCAGCGTTATATCGTGATCAAGCGGTATCTTGAGATCCAGCAGGCCGCCGCCGTGTTTTCTGGTCCAGGTATGATCCCACTGTGCTTTTAACGCCGCCCGCGGATGAAAGTCCCAGCGTAAACCGACTGAAACCGTATTTTGGTCGATATGTACTGCATTGAGCAGATTTTGTGTGGCAGTCGCCAGGCCCTGTAAATCAGCAGAGAAAAGTTGATTCTGATCGACGCGCGGCTGGCTGTTGGATCGGGCATACGATCCTACCGTATAGAGTGTCACCGGACCAAAGCGTCTGCCGGCGCTGAGATAGCCGTTGGTCATGTCGACACTGACCCAGCGGGATGCGATCAGTGCGAATTCGGATTGAACGACCCAATTGTACTTGTCATAAGAAAAGCCGACAGAAAAATAATGCGTCTGCGTGTCTACGCCTTTTAATCGATCGTGTAGTCCAGCGGCCTGCGGCCACAACGCCTGAGGCACCTGATTCAGAGCATTTACCAGCGGATCAGCAGGCGCTTTAATAAACGCTGTATTCGTTGTCGTATAGGTGAGTCTGATTTTCCAGTCATTATCTTCCAGAGAAGTGTTGAATCCGACAAAAGGACGCATCCTCAGATTGAGTTCACCGCTGCCAACATCGATATCCGACCCGGTTTGTCCGCCAAAAACCTTGAATTCGAAATAACCGGGTTTGATCCGGCGTGAATATCTGAAATCGAAACCTTCATAATGACTTAACGAGATTGGTTTGTAGAATTCGATGACGGGATGCGTCCATAAATAGGCGTAGCCGACATTGCGGTATTCCGACAGCATGAACAGATCAACGCCCATTCTGCCGGCACGAATGACCGAATTGGCCGTTGGTCTGTAGCTTAAGTAAGCCCAGTCGACGATATTGTTGAAGTCCTGGCGTATTCGGTCTTCCGCAACCGCCTGGATGGTGGCGTCCAGGTTTTTGGCTATATTGAAATCCACCTGCAAGCCAAAGACTGAGTCGGTGAGTATGGAAACACTGCCGAACTGGGGGTCGTGAATAAATTCCTTCTGAAGGCCGTAATCCTTTTTTCCACCCCAGGTAAGGCCGAGTGTGCCAAAACCGCTGATACGTAGACGGTCTGTGCCGAGATCAAATGCCTGAGCATGTTGACCGAGTGGCAACATTAAAAGAAAAGTAAGCAGAAAGGGGAGTAATCTCAACATCCGCGCAAGATACCATATTAATGGGCAGGTTAATCAAGTAGTAAGTGCGTGTTTCTGTGTGATTCGTTTTTTGCCTGTTTTGTGAGATTCGGATTCAAGGCAATAGAAAATGACGCCGTTGCATGAGTGTTTCTCAACTAACTGAATTTTTACTGATAGGTGATGATTTATGAATGAACGCGCCGAAATTAAGGAGCTGTCTGCTTTGATCCGTGCTCGAGTGCCGCTGATTCTGGTTGAAACACATGAAGAACCGCGTATTCTGAAATTACTGACGCAGGCCGCCAGCCTGGAGAATCAGCTGATGCTGCACTGGAGTATTGTTGACGGATTGGGACGGGCTATAGGCAGTGGTGGTGGTTTTGCCGGTGGACTGCATGTTATCCCTTCGGGGGAGGCACAGGGCAAAGGAATCTATCAGACCAATGACTTGATCGATTGTCTCAGGCATATCGACAAATCTACGCAGAACGGTATTTATGTGTTATGTGATGCGCATCCCGGATTCAAGGATGCCGTCGCTGTGCGATTGATACGCGAAATTGCGATGGATCATGCTAAATGTGCGCGCACCCTGGTTTTTGTTAGTCCGGTTTTTGAAGATGTGCCATCGGAGTTGTTGCGGCTGGCCGGACATTTCAAGCCGCGACTGCCGACGCGCGATGATATACGATCGATTGTAATCAACGAGGCACAGCTTTATCAAACACAGAATGGCGACAAAGTCCGCGGCGACAAACGCACGGTTAACTTGTTGATCATGCATCTGCTGGGTCTGGAGTTCGAAGATGTGCGTCGTCTGGTTCGTCAGGCATTGCGTACCGATGGTGAAATTAATAAAGAGGACATCCGCCGCATCCTGGCGATAAAACATAAGGCGCTCGGTGGTGCCGGTGTGCTTGGTTTCGAGGAATCTACGGTCACATTTGACGCTGTTGGCGGGCTGGCACGTTTAAAACACTGGGCAGCATTACGGCATAAACCTTTTATCGATTTGATGCATGTTTCGATTGATCGGCCTAAGGGAATGTTGCTGCTTGGTGTAATGGGCGGTGGTAAAAGTCTTGCCGCACGCGCAATTGCGGGAGAATGGGGAGTGCCGTTGATGCGGCTGGATTTTGGTTCAATTTATAACAAGTTTTATGGTGAGAGTGAACGGAATCTGAGAATCGCATTGGAAGCTGCGGAAGGCATGGCGCCTTGTGTGTTGTGGATTGATGAGCTTGAGAAAGGCCTGGGAGGTGATGGCGGGGAACAGGATGGGGGGGTCTCGCGGCGTGTATTGGGCACTTTTCTGACCTGGTTGTCTGAACGTAACAATGCGGTGAAGCCCGTATTTATCGTTGCGACAGCGAATGATATTTCAAGCTTGCCGCCGGAGTTGATCCGAAAAGGGCGCTTTGATGAAATCTTTTTTGTCGATTTTCCGAATTCAGCTGCGCGTGAGCAGATTTTTGCCATTCATTTGAAAAAACGGGGATACAGTGCCGAGCTTTTTGATTTGGCGGAACTTGCTGCGAAAGCGAGAAATTTCTCGGGCGCTGAAATTGAGCAAGCGATTATCGCATCCATCTTTGAAGCGGCTGCGCGTGCGCCTCACAACGGCAAAGCTGAATTGTCACAGGCAGATATCATGCACGAACTGGAACGGACGCGGCCGTTGTCGGTGGTTATGGCGGAACGCATCGGCAAGCTGCGCGCCTGGGCGCACGATCGCGCAGTGATGGCGGATGATAATGAGATTTGAAGCTTAAAAAAGCAAAACCCCTCTAGGAGACTGTCCGAGAGGGGCTTTGCTTAAATAACTACCGGAGTAAAAATTACTTTTGCATGGTTTTTTTGAACATGCGGTCAATTTTTTCTGCGGTATCTCTTGACCGGTTGTTGGCTTCGTTCGCGATGCTGACAGCTTCGTTTGATCTTGCATTGGCTGCAGCTGCGTCGGATTTGGCTGAAGATACATCAGAGCGCAGTTGATCGATTTGAGATTGTAAGTCTGCTCTGGTTTTGCTTAAATCTTCCGTTGTTGCGCAGCCTGTTAAAACGATGAATGTTCCCGCTGTAACCGCCAGTACCAAAGCACGTTTGATGTTTTTAATCATTATTTAAATCTCCTCTTTCTTAAATACTTTTGTTTAAATGACATGTGGATTCCAACGTTTATGCACTCACTCCTGATTTTTATCAGCAGCTACCTGAATATTAGCTGATTTATTCAGTAAAATAAATGGCTTCCGTGCAGTTTTTGACATTTTTTCCTGATTATGTGCGGTGATTGTATAGGGACTATACACGTGTTCGGAAAGTTAATGGATTATTACTCTGACACCGGGCCTCAGCCATTTGCTTAATTGATCAATCTGCTGATTGGTTAAGGCAATGCAGCCGTTGGTCCAGTTAAATTGATCGTGAATTTCAGGGTCGCCGCGGCCAATGCCATGAATGCCTATGTATCCGCCTAATTCCGTATTCTGTGGTGGTGTTCTGTCCTGATCAACGGCATGCAGGATGGAGCGCCACGTCTCTTCAGAAATGATATTTTCCTCCAGCGCGCGTTGCGCGTTTTCCCGATTAGGGTAATCCAGGCCAAAGAAACGGTAATAGCGGCTTTGTTCGTTAATCCAGCCGATTCTGAATGTGCCAAGCGGCGTCTTGTCATCCAGTGTTCGTTTGTTCCAGGTTGTGCCATAGCGTCCCAGCGCGATATTCTCAAAAGTCATTTTGATCCGATCGCCGCGCATAACGGACAGTGTTTGCGCCGTTGTATCGACATTGATCCATATTTCACCGGCTGAAGCATGGATCGGCGGCATCAAAACGAAAAATATACTGATAACGATGCAAACGTTGCGGTATAGTTTAAACAGAGTAGGCATGATAATTTTCCATTTTGTCGTGTAATGAACTGATATAGAAAGTAAGTGTGATTATGTCATAATTTTTTCGCAATGTTATGTTGGGAGGACAGAAGTGAGTGAAAAAAGGCACGGAATAATCGGCAAACAGAATGTAGAAAAACAGGGTGAGAAAAAACAATCCGAGATTCATATCCGCATTGAAACACGGTTAAAGGCGGGGGCGGTCAAAACCGCTCAGGAGTGTGGCCAGACGCTGTCTCAATGGCTGGTCGATCTGATCAAAGCAAATTCCAGATATTAAAAAATTTTGAATTTTTAGAGACGCCCATGTGTCTGGCAATACCCGCACTTGTTGAACGGATTAGCGCCGATGACGGCGCTGTCGTCAATCTGGGCGGCGTCCGGAAGGCGATTTCGCTGGCACTGGTGGAGGATGTCAAGCCGGGTGACTATGTCATCGTGCATGCCGGTTATGCCTTGCAGAAGCTCGATCTCGCGGAAGCCGAGCACACTTTGCAGTTGTTTGAAGCCATGTCGGCAGGGTTCGGTGACAATGAAGACTGATTGCGCCCAGCGAGCCCGAAGTGAGCATGAAGCGGCATGAAATATATTGAACCCTTCCGTAACGGCGCGGTTGCCCGGAAAATAGCCCACAGAATAGTTGCAGAAGCTGATCCGCATCGCGATTACTATCTGATGGAATTTTGCGGCGGTCATACGCACGCCATCTCACGTTATGGCATTCCCGGCATGCTGCCCGGCAACATCCATATGATCCACGGCCCCGGCTGCCCGGTGTGCGTGCTGCCGATGGGACGGCTGGATAACATGATACAGCTGGCGCAAACACCCGGATGTATTGTGTGCAGTTATGGCGACATGCTGCGCGTGCCGACAGCGCAGGGCGACAGCCTGCTGAAACAAAAAGCGCGCGGCGCGGACATACGGATGATCTACTCAGCTGCGGATGCGCTGCAGATTGCGCAGCAGAACCCGCAGCAACAAGTGGTTTTCTTGGCCATCGGCTTTGAAACCACCACGCCGCCGACAGCTGTCGTGATCAGGCAGGCGCAGATGCTGGGATTAACCAATTTCACTGTTTTCTGCAATCATGTCCTGACGCCATCGGCGATTTCGCATATTCTGCAGTCGCCGGAAATACGTGAACTTGGACTCGTGCGGCTGGACGGTTTCATCGGTCCGGCGCATGTTTCCACGATCATCGGCAGCAAACCGTACGCCTATTTTGCCGAGGAATTCCAGAAACCTGTCGTCATCGCCGGATTTGAACCACTCGATGTCATGCAGGCGATTTTAATGCTGATCCGGCAGCTGAATGCGGGGCGCGCCGAAGTGGAGAATGAGTTTACCCGCGCGGTTATGCCTGACGGCAATATCAAGGCGCAACGATTGGTGGCCGAGGTGTTCGAATTGCGTCGGTCGTTTGAATGGCGCGGCCTGGGTGCGGTGCCCTACAGCGCGCTGCGTATTAAATCCCGTTTTGCGGAATTTGACGCCGAGCGGCGTTTTGCCTTGCCGGCGTTATCGCTACCTGATCACAAGGCCTGCGAATGCGGTGCGATTTTACGCGGCGTCAAGCATCCGCGCGATTGCAGCATTTTTGGCACGGCCTGCACGCCGGATAATCCCCTGGGTTCCTGCATGGTGTCGTCGGAAGGCGCGTGCGCGGCGTATTATCGTTACGGGCGTTTTTGTGAGCATGATAACGCTGACGCTGCAAGGGCGCATTGATGCAGATGGCAGGTAATAAAAAGCCGGTTTATACGCGCAAGCTCGATTTCAGGCATGGCCGGGTGGAAATGGCGCACGGCAGCGGGGGACGCGCCATGACGCAACTGATTGACCAGCTTTTTATCGCTGCATTCGACAATGACTATTTGCGGCAGATGAACGATCAGGCATGCTTTCCGGTTGGCAGCGGACGCATGGTGATGTCGACGGATTGCCATGTGGTCACGCCGCTGTTTTTTCCCGGCGGCGATATCGGCAGTCTTTCCGTGCATGGCACTGTCAATGATATCGTCATGTCAGGCGCCAGACCGCTATATCTGTCAGCCGGTTTTATTCTCGAGGAAGGGTTGCCGCTGGCCGATCTCAAATGCATCGTGGAATCCATGGCTGCCGCCGCGCAGGCGATACCGGTTCCGGTGATCACCGGGGACACCAAAGTCGTCGAACAGGGCAGCGGGGACGGTATTTTTATTACCACAACAGGCATCGGCGTGGTGCCGGATGGCGTGCATATTTCATCGGAACGGGCAGAACCGGGCGACAAAATACTGGTTTCCGGCACCATCGGCGACCACGGTATCGCGATTCTGCTGGCGCGTGAAGATTTTTCCTTTTACGGTACGCTCGAATCCGATAGTGCTGCGCTGCATGATCTGGTCGCCGCGATGGTTCAAACAGCGCCAGATATGCATGTATTGCGTGATCCGACGCGGGGCGGCATCGCCGCCGCATTGAACGAGATTGCGCACCAGTCCGGCGTCGGGATTTTGCTGCAAGAGCACCGCATACCCATGAAAGAGCAAGTCAGCGCCGTCTGCGAGTTTCTCGGCTTCGATCCGCTTTACGTGGCGAGTGAAGGCAAGCTCATCGCTATTTGCGCACCGCAGGACGCGGACCGGCTGCTGGACAAAATGCGCGCGCATCCGCTGGGTCAAAATGCCGCCATTATCGGTGAAGTCATCGAAGACAGTCATTGTTTTGTGCAGATGGAAACCTGCTTTGGCGGCAGACGCGTGGTGGATTGGCTCAGCGGCGACCAGTTGCCGCGTATTTGCTGAAATCCATATTCTGTTTTACGCTGAGATGCAAACGCGGTGAAAATCCTGCTTCTGACGCATAGTTTCAACAGCCTCACGCAACGCCTGTTGATCGAATTGTCATCACGCGGTCACACCGTTTCCATCGAATTTGACATCAACGACGCCGTCGCCATCCAGGCCGTGGAGCTGTTTCATCCGGAACTGATCATCGCACCATTTTTGAAACGCGCGATTCCCGAGACTATCTGGCGCAGGATTCCGTGTTTTATCGTTCATCCCGGTATCGTCGGCGACCGCGGCCCTTCCGCGCTCGATTGGGCGATCATGCAGGAAAAAACGGAATGGGGCGTAACCGTTCTGCAGGCCAATGCGGAAATGGATGCCGGAGATATCTGGGCAACGGAAACATTTGCCATGCCGCCTGCGCATTTGACGCGAAAGAGCAGTTTGTACCGCCATGAAGTGACCGAAGCGGCGGTCAGCGCGGTATTGCGTGCGATTGAACGGTTTGCCGCCGGACAATTCAGGCCGCAGCCGCTGGATTATTCGCGCAGCGACGTTCACGGCAGGCTGCATACGCCGATGCGCCAGGCAGACCGCGCTATCGACTGGGAGACCGATGATACCCGCACGGTGCTGAAAAAAATCAACGCAGCCGACGGATTTCCCGGCGTGCTCGATGCGCTGTGCGGCGAACAGTGGTATCTGTTTGACGCGCACCCTGAAGCACAGCTGACCGGAACACCCGGAACGCTCATTGCCCGGCGGAATAACGCCATTTGCCGTGCAACTGCGGACGGTGCAGTATGGATCGGCTATTTGAAACGCAAAACCGGACAATCAGATGATGCGCAGCCATTTAAACTGGGCGCGACACGCGCATTGCAGCACTATGCTGAAACCATTCTGGACGCTGTGCCTGAAATTGCCTGTGACGTTTTTTCAGACAGGCATTCCGCCACTTATCGCGATATCTGGTTTGAACAGCAAGACGCAGTCGGTTATCTGCACTTCGCGTTTTATAACGGCGCGATGGACACCGGGCAGTGCGAGCGGCTGCGGCAGGCCTATCTGCAGGCGGCGCAACGGGATGTCAAGGTGATTGTGCTCATGGGTGGTGCGGATTTCTGGTCGAACGGCATCCATCTCAATCATATCGAAGCCGCTGAAAGCCCCGCCGATGAATCCTGGCGCAATATCAACGCGATGAACGACCTGGCGCAGGCCATCATGGCCAACGAACGGCAATTCACCATAGCCGCATTGCAGGCCAACGCAGGCGCGGGCGGCGTTTTTCTGGCACTGGCGGCAGATGCAGTGTACGCCCGCGAAAGCGTCATCCTGAATCCGCATTACAAAAGCATGGGCAACCTGTACGGTTCGGAATACTGGACGTACCTCTTGCCCAAACGCGTTGGCCGGGATCAGGCCATGGCACTCACGCAGAACCGCTTGCCGGTCAGCGCCAGCGCGGCGCAGGTAGCCGGATTGATCGACGCCAGCTTTGCACTGGATCGCGCCGCGTTTATCAAAAAGATCGACAATCTGGCCGAACAGCTCGCGGATGCGCCCGATTACGCCGCGCGCCTGCAACGGAAAATACAGCAACGCAGAGACGACGAGCGGGAAAAACCGTTGCAACGCTACCGCGATGAAGAACTGCATCAGATGCAGCTTAACTTCTACGGCTTCGATCCCAGCTATCATGTCGCGCGCTATCATTTTGTGCACAAGTTGCCTCACGCCTGGACGCCGTTGTATCTGGCACGGCACAGGGCGTTGTGCGGCGGTAAAGCAGTGCCGGAATAAGCATACGTAACAACGACAGGATGGCGCCCGGCTCAGCCCTGCCGCGTGTGCGCCGAGACGGAAAATTGACTTCCAGGCCGCGCTTTTATACAGTGAGCGAGGTGCTTGCGGACGGTTTTTTTGTGTTGCTATTCCTGCCCGCGAGATTCCGGATTTAGGGATGCCCTTCCTTCACTTTGTAGCGGAATAATTATCTTATGCATACCCATCTGGCCGAGAAAGTTGTAGCATTTTCCCTGAACAGACCAAAGTTTATCGTCTGGCTGCTGATCGTCACGACCGTGATGCTGACAGTGTTGGCAACGCTGCCCAGCATCTGGCCGCAGCATTTTCCTGTCCTGCACGGTCTGAAGATCGATACGGATCCTGAAAACATGCTGTCCGAAACGGAACCGGCGCGGGTTTTTCATAATCAGGCGAGACACGAGTTTTCCCTGTACGACATCGTGGTGGTCGGCATTGCCAACGAAGCGCATCCCGAGGGTGTTTTTAATGTCGCGTCACTGACCAACATTTACAAACTGACTGAATTCGCCCGCCAGCTGAACTGGGAGAGTTCGCATACGCCAGGACAGCGCGAAGGTGTAATTGACGTCGATATAATTGCGCCGTCCACGGTTGATTATATTGAGCAGGGCGGTCTTGGCAGCGTCAATTTCAGCTGGCTGATGCCCGGACCGCCGGCAAATGAAGCCGAGGCCAAGGCGGTGCGCGAACGCGCCAGCCGGATTCCGTTTTTGCAGGACACCTTGGTCAGCGGTGACGGCAAAGCCATTGCGCTTTATCTTCCGCTGACCAGCAAGGAAGTCTCCTACCGGATCAGAGAGGCGTTGCTGGCGCACGCGGCGGATTGGCGGGGCAGCGGTGATGCAATGCATATCACCGGACTGCCGGTGGCGGAGGATACCTTCGGTGTCGAAATGTTCATACAAATGGCGGTGTCCGCGCCGCTGGCCATGCTGGTGATCTTTGCTCTGCTGTGGTGGTTTTTCCGCAGCGTGCTGCTGATCCTGTCGCCGATGATTCTGGCGGTGACATGCGCCATAGCCACCATGGCGCTTCTGGTCATATCCGGCAATACCGTGCACATCATGAGTTCGATGATTCCGATTTTTATCATGCCCATCGCGGTATTGGATTCGGTGCATATTCTGTCGGAGTTTTTCGACCGCTATCCGCAGATCAAAGACCGGCGGCGCACGATAGAGCAGGTGATGCAGCATCTCTTCAAGCCGATGCTGTATACCACACTGACGACCATCGCGGGCTTTGCTTCGCTGGCGTTGACGCCGATCCCGCCGGTGCAGGTGTTCGGCATCTTCATCGCGATCGGCGTATTTCTGGCCTGGCTATGGACGATCGTGTTTATTCCGGCTTTTGTCATGCTGATACCGGAAAGCAGGCTGTCCGGTTTTGGTCATGGTGAAAAAGGTGGCGAACACGGCACGATGCTGAGTAATGCACTGCATCGAACCGGCCCCTGGACGTACCGCCATGCGCGCGGAATCACCGCCGGCACGCTGATACTGGCGGCGGTCGCGGCCTGGGGAATCAGCCTGGTTCAGATTAATGACAATCCGATCAAGTGGTTTTCCACCGCGCATCCGATACGGGTGGCGGACAAGGTGCTGAATGCGCACTTCGGCGGCACCTACATGGCGTATCTGCAATTTCAGCAGCCGGTGGCTGAAATGACAGGCAGCGATTATGCGCAGCAGTTGAAACAGGCGCTGCAAGCGCACAAACATCAGGCGATGGCATCGGATATGCCGTTTGCGCGGGAAGTCTTTGACCAGGCCGCCGGTTTTCCGGACGCATCCCTGCTGCCGGCGCAAACACCCGAAGCGCTGTTGTCCGCCGTGACGACACTGGCGCAGCAGGCCGCGGATGAATCGCCGGATGACCGATATGATGCGTGGGAAGCATTCATGCTGTTTCTCGATGCGGAGCGCCAGCGGACTGAAATATTCAAGCAACCGGAAATCCTCAATTATCTCGGCGCGCTGCAGCAGCACCTGCTGAAGACCGGTATTGTCGGCAAATCCAATTCCATCGTCGACATTGTCAAAACGGTGCACCGGGAGCTTTTGCTCGGCGAGGATGCCGCCTTTCGCGTGCCGGATACCGCCAATGCGGTGGCGCAGACGCTGATCACCTATCAGAACAGCCACCGGCCGCAGGATTTGTGGCATTTTGTCACACCGGACTACCGCAAAACTGTGCTGTGGCTGCAACTCAACAGCGGCGACAACCGCGATATGGAAACCGTCGTGCAGGCAGTGCAGACTTATATGCTGGAGAATCCGCCGCCGGCTGACCTGGAAGCGCAATGGTTCGGACTGACCTATATCAATACGATCTGGCAGGATAAAATGGTTGCCGGCATGCTGGAAGCCTTCATCGGCAGTTTTCTGATTGTCCTGCTGATGATGGTCTTTCTGTTCCGGTCGCTGCTGTGGGGGTTGCTCTGCATGATCCCGCTGACGGTTACAGTCGGACTGATCTACGGCATCATCGGATTCACCGGCAAGGATTACGATATGCCGGTCGCCGTATTGAGTGCGCTGAGCCTGGGACTGGCGGTCGACTACGCCATTCATTTTCTGACGCGATCGCGCGAAACACATCGGCAATACACTTCCTGGCAGGATGCGGTGGTGGTCATGTTCGGTGAACCGGCGCGTGCGATTACGCGCAATGCGGTCATATTGGGCGCGGGCTTTCTGCCGCTGCTGGCCGCGCCGCTGGTGCCTTACCAAACAGTGGGCGTATTCATCGCCGCGATCATTCTCTGCGCCGGGGGCGCGACTTTACTCATCCTGCCCGCAATCATCAGACTCATGGAAAAAAGACTTTTCGGTGTATGAATGGAATGCTTACAATTTTAATACGGAGGTGAGAAATGCGTAATCTTTTAGCTTTGCTGTCAACCGGGCTGGCGTTGATCATCGGACCGGTCGCGGCGCAAACGCCGCCGGTCGATGAAATCGTCCATCGCGCCAATAAAGCGGCTTATTACGAAGGTCAGGACGGGCGCGCCCAGGTGGAAATGACCATTACGGACAATCAGGGGCGTGAACGCAACCGCCGCATGACCATTCTGCGCAAAGACGCTGCTTCGACCGATGCCATTGAGAATGGTGCATACCGCAGCGAGCAGAAGTTATATGTTTATTTCACACGGCCGGCGGATGTCAACAAAATGGGGTTTCTGGTCTGGAAAAAACTCGATACGGATGATGACCGCTGGCTGTATCTGCCGGCGCTGGATCTGGTGAAACGGATTGCCGCTTCGGATAAACGCACCAGCTTTGTCGGTTCCGATTTCTACTATGAAGATGTATCCGGTCGCGATATCGATGAAGACCATCACGAATTGATCGAAACCACCGACAATTATTACGTGCTGAAAAACACGCCCAGGAATCCGTCCTCGGTGGAATTCGCGTATTTTGTGATGTATATCCATAAGGATACCTTCATACCGGTACAGGTTGAATATTTCGATGCGCAGGACGATCGTTACCGCATCGCCAAAGCGCTTGCCGTGGATAACATTCAGGGACATCCAACCGTCACGAAGGCCAGCATGGAGAATCTGAAAACGGGCAGCAAGACCATCATGCAGTACAGCAGCGTTGAATACGATATCGGCCTGCCCGACGATATTTTTTCCGAGCGTTATCTGCGTAATCCACCCGCAGACTATTTGCGCTGATGCGGTTCGCCGCCCTGTTGCCATGTCTCGGCGTGTGCTTTGGCTCCCTTGTTTTTGCCGGGGAACCGGCGTTGCCGTCCGGATTGGGCGGTAAAAAAGAGCCGGCACTGCCATCCGGTCTGAACATTCCCGTACCGGGCGGCCAATCCGGAAAGCGAATCGATGAACCCGCGCTTCCCGGCGGGCTGGATGAAATGGGCAGCAGCGTGCCTCAGTCGCAGGAAGAAGCGGATACGGCCAGCCGTTCCGGGCCGCTGCTGAAGTCGTGGGCTGACGCCAGGCAGGCACTTGGCCTGTCCGGTTTCTGGGAAACGCGCGGCGGCGTGCGGACAGGCAATGACAGGCAGGAAAAAGACCTTTCAATCGCCGAAACACGGTTGCAATTGCAGCTTGCGCAGCATTTCAAAGCGGCGTCACTCAATCTGACCGCCGATTTTATTTACGATCATGTCGCGGACCGACATCAAATCAATTTGAATACCGGACGCGGCTGGATTGATTTGCGCAATGCCAACCTGTTTTTTTCACCGGCCAGCTTTATGGACATCAAGGTCGGCAGGCAGGTACTGACCTGGGGTACCGGCGATCTGCTGTTTATCAATGATTTGTTTCCCAAGGACTGGAATGCTTTTTTTATCGGACGCGATGAAGAGTATCTGAAAGCGCCGTCGGATGCGGTTAAAGCGTCGCTGTTCAGTGACTGGGTCAATGTCAATATTGTTTATGCGCCTGAATTCGATGCGGACCGCTTTATCGATGGCCGGCGATTGTCCTATTTTGCCGCCAGCCTGGGCGAAATCGCCGGTCGCAATGCAGTGGTCAATCCAAACCGGCCTGATGATGGCGAGCTGTTTCTGCGACTTTATCGCACGTTCGGCGCTTATGAATCGGCCATATATTTTTATGACGGCCGCTGGAAAAGCCCGGGTGGATTCGATCCCGTCAACAATCTCGCCTTGTTTCCAAAACTGCGTGTAACCGGCGGCAGTGCGCGCGGCCCGCTGGCAAAAGGCATCGGTAACATCGAAGTCGGGTACTATGATTCGCATGACGACCACAAAGGTGACGATCCATTGCTGAATAACAGCGAATTTCGCGCACTGGCGGGTTACGAACAGGAAATCGCCCGAAATCTGACGCTGGGCGCACAGTATTATCTCGAGCAACTGCTCGACTATAACCGCTACCTCCGCTCGCTGCCCGGGGGCACTCCCGTCAGGGATGAAACCCGGCACTTGCTGACGGCGCGCCTGACATTATTGACGCACAGCCAGAATGTTATGTGGTCGCTGTTTACTTACTACTCACCTTCCGATCAGGATTTTTATTTCCGCCCGCGCGTCAATTATAAAATCGACGATCACTGGATAACCGAAATCGGCGGCAATTTCTTCGGCGGCCAAAATAACCACACCTTTTTTGGGCAGTTTCGCAACAACAATAACGTTTACGCATCCGTGCGTTACGGATTCTGAGCGGGCACGGCGTAGCAGGGTGACGGCACTGTGGGGTAGGCCCGAAATACATGCATGAAAACCGCCTCTGTCTTGTCCCGCACGTCTTCCTCTGAATAGGTTTCCGGTAATCCGGTTTCATCGCTGTAGAGAAAATTCATGATGGCCACATGGACGGCGTCGCGGGTTGCTTCCCTGTCGCGCCAATGGTCGATCCGCAATTTTTCCGTCTTCAGCGTTTCGAGCAGATCGACAGCAACGGCTTTGATGCGCTTAATTTCTCCAGGCGTCAAGTCCGGTTTCCTTAACAGGTCGAATACGGCGAGACTTTCCTCATCAAGACCCTCCCGCACGGCGCGGTTCTCCTCATCATCCATCCCGCCGATGATCTGTAGTAGTGCTTCAAAGGTCTTTTCGATAGTTACCCGATCCTTCTCGCGGTTGTACTCGGCGACGATCTCCTCGTAATGCCTCTGGAAATCGGTGCGCAATGGATTCTGCCGGAGCAGACGTTGAAGGCGTTGCTCGATGGCGGTTTTCAGATTCTGCACGGTGGTACGTTTGGTCGGACTGCGCTCGAATTCTCCGCGCAACCGGTCGAAATCGATTTTGCTGATATCGTAAGTGCCGGTCGTGCTTTCCGGGCCACTGTCCTTGATCCCGATCGCCTTATCAACCACTTCATGCAATTGGCGGATGATGTCGGCAATATCGGCCTGCTCACGATCCTGTTGCAGGCTCTTGTAGACGATATTGGTCGCGTCCCGATCTGCGCGATGGGCGCTGATGCCCGCCACATTGATGCATGCCTTGAACTTCTTGAACACCTCGCGGCACATCACCTCGAAGCGTTTGCGGCTTTCGTCGTTTTCGTTGGCTGCCTCCTTGCAGGCGACAATGGCGGCGTTGCGCTCAAATCCCGTCTTCTGAATAACAGCGTCCAGTGACGCCTGGCGGTCAGCCAGAAAGCTGCGTATCAAAGCAATCGCCTCGGCCAGGTCCGCCAGCAATTCTTCCTCGGGCCGTGCCGGGTCGGTTTCGCCACCTTCGCCCTCGGGCTTGGTGCCGGCAAAGGTCGCCAGCGCTTTGCGCAGGTTCTTCAGGATGCCGCAGTAATCCACGATCAGGCCGTTATTCTTGCCCTCCGCCACCCGGTTGGCGCGGGCAATGGCCTGCATCAGGGTGTGGGCCTTGAGGGGTTTGTCGAGGTAGAGGGTTGCGAGGCTAGGCACGTCGAATCCTGTCAACCACATGGCGCAGACGATGGTCACCCGCAGCGGGTGTTCCGGTGCCTTGAAGGCAGCGTCCAGCGTCATGGTCTGTAAATTGCGGTATTCCGGCCTGCCTCGCATGGACTCCGGCAGGTCGATGCCTTCCTTCATCAGTTTGCGGTGCGGGATGATGTCCAGATCCCACTTGTTGAACCTGGCTACCTCGCCCTGATCTTCGCTCACCACCACCGCCATGCGGGTCTCGCGCATCCAGGCGAGCTGACGCTGCCGAAACAGCTCGTCCTGTTCGTCCTTGATTGCCGCAAGCGCCTTCTCCAGTTCGCGGATGCGCGCATCCCAGTAAAAGCCGATCAACTTGTGCATGCGCACACAGGTGACCTTGTCGATGCACACCAGCATCGCCTTGCCGGTCTCCCAGGCGGTCGAGTAGTGGCGCACGAAATCCCGCGCCACCTGATCGAGGCGCTTGTCGGCGGTGATGATGTGATAGTCGCGCTTGAGCTCCTGCTCCAGGCGCTGCTCGACATCGATGTTGTCGGTTTCCAGCGCTTCCAGTTTCTCCGCAATGCGCGCGTTGAGGTCGCCGATGGCCACGCCCAGCTTCTCGCCGCGGGCGTCATAGTAGAGCGGTACCGTGGCGTTGTCGTCCACCGCGCGCTGAAAGTCATAGGTGGAAACATACTCGCCGAACACCCGGCGTGTGATCTCGTCGTCCATGAACAGCGGGGTGCCGGTAAAACCGATATAGCTGGCGTTGGGCAACGCATTGCGCAGGTTGAGCGCCAGCGTGCCGTACTGAGTGCGATGCGCCTCGTCGGTGATAACGATAATGTCGTCACGCTCGCTATAGGGCTGCTCCGGCTCCACCTTCTTATTGAACTTCTGGATCAGCGAAAACACATAAGCCTTGTGCCGGGTCAGCAATTCGTTCAGGTGATGGCCGCTGGCGGCGCGGCACTGTTCCTGCTCGCTCACCACGCCGCAATGGGTGAAGGTTTTGTAGATCTGGGTATCGAGATCGTCACGGTCGGTCAGCACCAGAAATGTGAAGTTCCCGCCGAGCTTGCGGTGCACCTTGCGAGTGAACATCACCATCGAATAACTTTTGCCCGAGCCCTGGGTATGCCAGAACACGCCCAGCTTGCCCAACCGCACCTTGCGTTCCTGCACCGAGGAAATCGCGCGATTGACGCCGAGAAACTGGTGATTGCGGGCGATGATCTTCTTCGGCTCGCCGGCGGACTCATCGAACAAAATGAAATTCTCCACCAGATCGAGAAAATTGCGCCTGTCACACACGCCCTTGAGCAGGGTCTCCATATCCACTGCGCCGGGCGCATCCTCGGCCAGGCGCTTCCACTCGTTGAAGTGCTCCCAGCGGCTGGTGATGGAACCAATCTTCGCCTGTTCGCCGTTGCCGAACATCACCAGGGCATTATGGTGAAACAGATGTGGGATGGTGTCGCGGTAGTCGGAGAAGTTCTGCTCAAAGGCGGCTTTCAGATTCTTTTGCAGATTCTTGCACTCGATAAACAACAGCGGCAGGCCGTTGACAAAACCGATGATATCCGCCCGCCGCCGGTACAGATCGCCCCGCACCCACAGTTCGCGCACACAGAGAAAGTCGTTGTTGTCCGGCGACTCGAAATCGAACAGCCGGAGGCGCTGCCTGTCGCGCTCTCCCTTGTCATTGCGGAAGGTGATCTGCACGCCATCACGAATGAGCGCATACTTTTCCCGATTGGTGGCGACCAGGGTCTGCGAGGCAACCGTCGCAGTGATCTGCCGCACCGCCTCATCATAGGCCGCATCCGGCAAACCCGGATTCAGTGCCCTCAGCTTCTCCCGCAGGGTGCGGGTGAGCACCACCTCGCGGTCAGAATCACGACCGAGCAGACTGCTCGGGCCGAAGTCCTCATTGTTCCAGGCCAGTACCGAACGCCAGCCGAGTTGCTGCTCAAGGTAATCAGCCGTGGTCTGCTGAACGAGGGTGTCTTCGGTGTAGGGCATGTTTGGTTTGTTACGCTTATTTTTTTTCATCCCCAAGCAATGGGGGTTGGTTCACTTTCAGCCAGTCGATAACCGACGTTAACAATGCCTCGGCATAGGACAGGCATTCCTCCACCGCGCTCATCGGCACGACATCGCCGGAATAATCCGCCACGTTGCGCTGTTTGCGCAGCGCATCGAGCACAATGACGGCGTGTTTATCAACGCCGATAGTCTGGCTAAGCGTCTGGATGATGGTCATGTGGTGGCCCGGCTTGCTGGTCAGCGTCCTGAAACCATTGGCCTGCAACGCGGCATTGGCCAGTTGCATGATGGCCTTGTAGGCGGCATCGAAGCGGTTCTCGGCGCTGATCTCCCGCACATGTGCATCGGCGATGTTACGCCGGGCCGCCGATAGCAGCCGCCCGATCACCGCTGCATCCGGCTTAATCTTCTCCAGGCTGATCCCGATCAGGTTATCCAGGCTCATACTCACCTCCAATCACATCCATGCGCGGCTTTGTCATCAGCTCGGTGACAAAGGCATCCTTTGCATTCTTCATCCGCGCCCATTCTTCCCGGCGGTAAATTTTCGGATTCACCTCCCGGCCCAGGGTTGCCTGCGCTGGATGAAGGGCGCCGACCACCTCGGCAAAACCCGCCTCGCCGATGATCAGCAGGTCGATATCGCTGGCCGCGTTCTCCTTACCGCTGGCCACGGAGCCAAAGATAAAGGCCCGCTCGATCTTATTCGCCAGGGGATCAAGCGCCCGACGGATGACCTCGGTCACGCCGAAGGTCTTTTTGACGATGCCCAGTAGCTCACCGTAGATGGGGCACTGCGGGTTGGCCTGATAATGGTGCTGGTTGCCAATCCGGGTCATGCTCAAAATACCCGCCGCCAGCATGCGGTCCAGCTCGCGCTTGATGGTTGCCACCCCCATCCCGGTCAGGCGCAGGATCTCCTTGGTGTAAAAACTCCGATCCGGCTGGCCGTACAGCAGGCCCAGCACCTTTTGCTGGGTCTCGGTAAACAGGGCGTCGCTGAGTTGGCTCATATCCGTCTAATCCCGCAGTTCATTCTTGATGAACGATAGTTCATATATGATGAACTATCAAGCCGGCGTTTTGGCATGGTCGCCTGTATTGCTGTCGAACCGTCATCGGCCACGCCGATAAAGAGGGTGCCGCCGTTGGAGTTGGCGAAAGCCGCCATCTTCGAGGCCAGGGAGTCAGCATTGTTCACATCCGCCTTGAATTGGCGGGTGGAGTCTTCGCCGAGGGCGATTTGGGCGAGGAGGTCGGATCGTTTCATACCATCCATGCCTCCATGACGTATCCGGTAATCGGTTCGCGGATTTCGTTGGGGCGACCGGCTGGGTTTCCGTACAGGGATGATGGATGCAATTTGTCCAATTCCCATTGCGCCGGGTTGTTGTGGATGTATTCCCGAATGCGGTTCAATTCCGGTTCATTGCGGACGATGTGTTCCCAATAATTGCGCTGCCATACGTCATAAATTGGGGTGTTGTTTCGCATCCATTTGGTTACGCCGATTTTAAACCCACGAACGATGGAGCCAATGGTTTTCGATGTGCCGCATGGACGTGTTGTTTGGGGTAGGGGCGAAAAATTTTTCGCCCCTACATTGCCGGTGATAACAATAATGCCGTGAATATGATTTGGCATGACCACAAATTCATCCAGATCAACATGTGGAAAATGGATTGGAATATCATCCCAACATTGGCGCGCAATATTCCCCGCATTGTTCATTCGCATTTCACCATTGACGATTTCCCCGAACAGGCATTCACGGTTCTGGGTGCAGAGGGTGACGAAATAGGCCCCGGCCTGGGAATAATCGTAGCCCTGCAGCCGGATGGAACGGCGATTTCGTCGGGGTAGGGGCGAAAAATTTTTCGCCCCTACATTATCCGCCCCTGCGGTCGCCCGTGTATCGCTGGGATCGTGGATCATACAGCCACCTCCCCGTTCATCAGTTTGGGCAGGAGGAGGTCGCGGGCTTTGGCGAGAGATGCATTCTGTCTCTTCAACAATTCCATCTGCCGATGCAGTGGCGATGCCGTGTCCTCGAACAATTGAAGAATCTTCTGCTCCGCGACCAGCATCAAACGGCTGTGGGCAAAATCGCGATTCAATCCGGGGACGGCGACATCCGTGCTGATGAAGGTCATCTGTTGCAGGGCGTAGTAGAGGAAGAGAGAGCAGTGTCCCGAGTCGATGTAGTACACCGTATCGATGGGATGGCAATCGTCCGGCGACCAGTACACGCTACCGACATTACCTTTTCGTCCGATGATGATGGTGGGGCCGGGCGCGAGGGCTTTAGCGTGGGTCCCAACAATCCCGCTTGAGCCATAGACCGGAAACGGCCCAGGAACGCGATCGTCGTTCTTCAGGGCTTTACCATATTTCAGGGGGGCAATAGACCCCAATGACTTCTTCTCCCACCCCACAGGCACGCCGTCGATGATTTGGGTGTGTTCGTGGCCGGGGAAACGGAGGTGGACGAACCATTCCTTGTAGAGCAGCCGCGCCGCCTGCTCCAGCAACTGAATTCGCCGCCGGTTGTTCTCGATCAGGTCGTCGTAGGCTGAGAGCACGTGGATTATGTAGTCCTGAGTTGCTGGTGAGGCTATCGTTACAGGTAGTTGCAGTGCATTTGTACGATTAAGCCCAGGCACAGCCACATCAGTGTTCATATGGCGTAGAGGCAGTGCGTTCAGCAAATAGAATACATAACGTAAACGGAGATCGTCCTCCTTTGGAACAATGTAAAAAGTTGTGTCGATCGGGTAGAAATCTTCGTTGCTCCAGTGAACAGCTCCAACTGTTCCTTTTCGTCCAACAATAACGCCTGGCCCTTCAACAAGTGGTAAGTGGTGTGATCCAATATTACCTGCAGAACCAAACACAGGGACTAAACCATGTTTGCGGTCACGCTCTGGAAGAGCCTTGCCGTAGGCAAAATCAACAAAGTCTCCAAGGCGGCCTTGTCTCATACCCCCAGCTCCTCAAAATTCCGTTTAATCGTCGCGGCCAGGGTTACGGCCTCGGCATTGAGGTCTTCCAGCTCCACACGGACGTTATCCAAGCTCATTTTCCGCCCTCCACCACGCTCTTGCCCTTTTCAGTCAGCCGATACTTCTGCAGCCGGCTGTTGGGTTTGTCGGGGATGGTGTATTCCACATATCCCTCGTGCAGCAGTCTGGCCACGAGATCATTGAGATAGCGGGTCGGTTTGGCCTTGCCGAGGGCTTTAGCGATTTCGGATTTGGAAAGCAGGGCGTTATTCAGTGCAGAAAGGATCTGAACTGCCATGTCTGACTCTACCCCCGACTCTACCCCCGACTCCCCCCCTGACTTGTGCTCGACTTGTTCGCTGGCCTGTGGTGCTAGGCGCAACGGCTCCGCTAAATAGACGGTGAAGCGCAGACGCAGGGCAATTTCTTCAATTTTGGGTTCCGGCAGGCCCAGTTCCCGCGCCTCGGCAAAGATACGGCGCACGCCGGTGCCCCACTGTTCGATCAGGTTGAGTTCCTTGAAAACGCGGGCAATAACCGGATTGCGAATGCGGGAAGCACCTTGTTTCATCTCGTCGATGGTCAGGCCGGGCAGGAGAATGCCCATGCTTTCCACTTCGATGCGGTCATCGAAAAAGACCA
The DNA here is from genome assembly GCA_964639015.1 of uncultured Nitrosomonas sp. Lineage (GTDB taxonomy): Bacteria > Pseudomonadota > Gammaproteobacteria > Burkholderiales > Nitrosomonadaceae > Nitrosomonas. The sequence continues at coordinate 6,262 of CAZXBP010000007.1, read as the reverse complement.
CCCGGATGGGTGCGCCGCGCTGCGAGTAGTCGCTATGCACTATGGCGTTAATGATCACCTCGCGCAAAATCCCCAGCGGGATGCTCCAGACATCCTTGCGCCGCACCTCGGAGAGGTCCGCGCCCCGGTAGGCGTGTTTTTTCAGAAACAGCATGATCTCGTCGACTGCCTGTGGCAGCGGGGCGTCGATATCGATATGGTCAAAAATGTCGATTTTCTCGGTGCCGAAGAAACGTCCGCATTGGATCCATGCATCGGAAAAATGCTGCGTGCGCTGTCTGCCAAAGAGGAGAATTCCACCCCTGGTCGGCACCAGTTTGTTTTGATACGGGGTCAGTAATTTCAAGGTGAGCAGGGCCTGTTCATTCAGCTCCCGGATGGCGCCAAAGGCGACTTGCGCCGCTTCGATGTCCAGATCGTCAATGGACAACTCCGGCATGGGCTGTTGATCAAAGGCAACACCTTCAACGGAACGGCGCAGTTCGCCGATCAGTTCCCGGTCGGCTTGGCGGATCGACGAGCCAAGCCTCACATAGACGCCGGATTCCGGCCCTTCGGCGCGCAGATAATGGGGCCGGGAATTGCTCAGAAACACTTCGATGACCAGCAGGGTTTTGCCCTCGACCGTGGTCATTTCGACATTGGGAACCAACCGGGGGCTGATGGAATCGGCGATCAGGTTGCAGAGCCGTTCCTCTTCATCCAGCGGGTTGTCGATTCCGATCGGCGCCCGCGTTTTGTCTTCGATGCCGATGATGACCCTGCCGCCTGCCGTATTGGCAAAAGCCACCAGCGTCTTGAGCATGTTGCGCGGGGAAGAGAGGTCCTGCTTGAACTCCAGGGTCTTGCTTTCGTCAGCCTTGAGCAGTTCGGCAATGCTCATACCCCCAACTCCTCAAAATTCCGTTTAATCGTCGCGGCCAGGGTGACGGCCTCGGCATTGAGGTCTTCCAGCTCCACATGGATTTCGCGCAGAGTTTCTTCGAAATCAAAATTCTCGTCCACTTCCTCCGGCGCGACGCCGACATAGCGGCCGGGGGTGAGGCTCCAGTCGTTAGCTGCGATCTCCTTGATGTCCACCAGTTTGACCAGGCCTTCGACGTCGCGAAGTATCGCATCGGGGAAGCGTTGAGTGAGCCAGTGAGCCTGTTTCCAAAAGTGGCGGACCTTTTTCAGTTGCTCGACGGCGATGCCGCGGGCTTCGTCGGCGGCCTTGCGGGCGCGGGTGAGGTCGCGGTTTGTGGGGCGCCCCCCCCCCCCCCCCACCCCCGCGGGGGGGGGGGGAATAAAAAAGGAGAGGAACGGG